>JBLMXN010000194.1:0-11596 GCA_050257795.1 Bacteroidota bacterium | reverse complement strand
AAGCAAGGCGGCCGCTGGACCGTGAACGAATGGCTCAAGAAGGCGGTGCTGCTGTACTTCCGCATCGAGGACAATCAGCACATCAAGGGCGGCTACACCAATTATTGGGACAAGGTCCCGGCCAAGTTCGCGGACTACAATTCCAAGGCCTTCCGCGACGGCGGCATGCGCGTGGTGCCGCCGGCGGCGATTCGCCGCGGTTCCTATATCGCGCCCTCGGTAGTGCTGATGCCATCCTACGTGAATATCGGCGGCTACGTGGACGAGGGCACCATGGTCGACACCTGGGCCACGGTCGGCTCCTGCGCCCAGATCGGCAAGAACGTGCACCTCTCCGGCGGCGTCGGCATCGGCGGCGTGCTCGAGCCGGTTCAGGCTGCGCCCACCATCATCGAGGACAACTGTTTCATCGGCGCCCGCTCCGAGATCGTCGAGGGCGTGATCGTCGAGGAAGGTTCGGTGATCTCGATGGGGGTGTATATCGGCCAAAGCACCAAGATCTACAACCGCCTGACTGGCGAGGTGAGCTATGGGCGCATCCCCAAAGGCTCGGTGGTTGTCTCCGGCAACCTGCCCTCGTCCGACGGTAAGTACAGTCTGTATTGCGCCGTGATCGTGAAACAGGTGGATGAAAAGACGCGCTCCAAGGTCGGGATCAACGAGTTGCTGCGGGATATCTGAGCGCCGTTTTCTGAGTAACTTTTCATTTTTTTATCAATTAATTATAAAAAATGTCTGACAAGACACTGGAACTGGCGAAACAACTGATTGCGCGCCCCTCGCAGACCCCGCGTGACGAGGGTTGCCAGGAAATCATGATCGCGCGCCTGGAACCGCTTGGCTTCAAGGTCGAGCGGCTGCGCTTCGGCGACGTGGACAATTTCTGGGCAACACGCGGGACGGCCAAGCCGCTCGTGGTGTTCGCCGGCCACACCGACGTGGTCCCTTCCGGCCCGCGCGAAGCCTGGAAAAACGATCCCTACCAGCCGGAGGTTCGCGACGGTCTCCTTTATGGCCGCGGCGCCGCCGACATGAAATCCTCGCTGGCCGCGTTTATCACCGCCATCGAGGATTTCCTGGCGAGGCACCCCCGGCACCAGGGGTCGATAGGGTTGCTGATCACCTCGGATGAAGAAGGCCCGGCAATCAACGGCACGGTCAAGGTCATGGAATGGCTCGCCAAGCACGGCATCAAGATTGATCACTGCATTGTCGGCGAGCCCTCCTGCGTCAAAACTCTCGGCGACACCATCAAGATCGGCCGGCGCGGCTCTCTGACCGGGCGCCTGTTCGTGCACGGCAAGCAGGGGCACGTCGCCTACCCGCACCTGGCCAACAACCCCATCCACAAACTGGCTCCGGCGCTGGCGGAACTGGCCACGACCGAATGGGACCAGGGCAATGCCGACTTCCCGCCGACCAGCTTCCAGGTTTCTAACATTCACGGCGGGACCGGCGCCGAGAACGTCATCCCCGGCCGACTCGAGGTGGTGTTCAATTTCCGCTTCTCCACGGCCGTGACCGATGCCGAGTTGCGCCGGCGCGTGGAGGAAATCCTGAAGCGCCACGGTGTGGAATACCAGGTCCAGTGGATCCTGTCCGGCCACCCCTTCCTGACGCGCGGCACGGCTCTGCTCGGATCTGTGCGGCGGGCCGTGAAGGAGGAGCTGGGCATCGAGACCGAGGCGTCCACCAGCGGTGGCACCTCAGACGGCCGCTTTATCGCCACCACCGGGACCGAGGTGGTCGAACTGGGCCCGCTCAATCGCACGATCCACCAGATCGACGAGTGCATCGCGGTGGAAGACCTGGCGCGATTGGCGCGTGTATATCGCCGCATCCTGGAAAATCTGCTTGTCTGATTTAATGTTATTTATTCTTTTATAATCATAATATTAATATTGTTTTTTTATGCATGTTCTAGTATCAGTTTAGCGCCATGGGGGCACCGGAATCTTCCGCCATCGGTGGAAAAACACTCTACACTTAAAAAAAACATAAAGTGCCATGAAGACGGTCTCATCCATCAACAGGACTGGATTACCACGCGTCTCGGCAATTTGCTTCTCCGGTGCATATCTTCGCATACGATGAAACAGGGACCTCAGGATAGCCGGCATACACGGCGTGACACCGGAATGAAGACCATATGAACGGATTGATCATGGTGGGCCTGACCGATCCGGGTCGGGTACGCGAACAAAACGAAGACAACATCGTCATCGTTCCCGAGGCGGGCCTGGTCGTCGTGGCTGATGGTATGGGTGGTCACCTGGCAGGCGAAGTCGCCAGCAAGCTCGCCGTGGACGGTATCTCGCGCTATGTCGTCGACACCTTTGCTCACGAAGCACGGGCTGACGCCGCCAAACCCGAGAGCAAGGTGCTGGGCAACGCCATCCAGCAGGCCAATCGGAACATTTACGAGATGGCGCGCCAGCAACCGGAATACGCCGGCATGGGATCGACCGTGGTCGCCGTGATTTTCCACGGCGACAGGCTGTGCGTCGGCCATGTCGGCGATTCCCGCCTCTACCGGTTCCGCAATGGCATCCTGGATCAGCTGACGCAGGATCACTCCGTGGTGCAGGAACTGGTCAGTCGCGGACTGGCCACCGCCGAGGAGGCACGTCTGACGGTCAGCAAAAACCTGGTAACGCGCGCGCTGGGAGTGGACCCGGAGGTGCTGGCCGATATCAATGAGCTCCCGCTGGAGGACAACGATATCTATCTGCTCTGCTCGGACGGCCTGAATGACGTGCTGGCGGACGGCGACATCGAAATGATGTTGATCGAACACGGACGCCAGCTCGAAACCGCCGCGCACCACATGGTCGATACCGCCAATGCGCGCGGCGGCCCGGACAATATCTCAGTGATCCTGGTGTGCGCGGGCAGCGATTTTACGCGCAACCCGGAAGAGCTGCGCAAACTGCAGCTGGAAATGGATCAGGAACAGACCGGGATCTTGTGAAGCCGGCATAATTTTTCCGCGAATTATGGGATCGGGGTAAAGATATGGCAAAACTCGTCATCAAATTGAACAACGACGTCGTCGATCATATCGACCTGAAACAGGGCGACATGAAGATCGGGCGCAAACCGGGATGCGAGATATTGCTCGACAACCTCGCCGTGAGCGGCGAACACGCGAACATCTTCACGATCGGCGATGATTCGTTCATCCAGGACCTCGGCAGCACCAACGGAACGTTCATCAACAACAAGAAAATCACGAAACACCACCTGAAAAACGGCGATGCGGTCGTCATCGGCAAGCACACCCTGACCTACCTCACGGAATCGGTGCGCGCCCGGGAACCGGACGACTTCGCGAAAACCGTCATCATCAACCCGGCCTCCATCACGCGCGAGATTGTGGAACCGCGCGCGGCCAGGCCGGCGGCCGAGTCCGCCGCCATCACCATCGAGACCGCCCCGAAAAACATCCCGCAACCCAGGATCGAGCGGCACGGCGCGGTTTTCGTGCTGAGCGGAGTGAACAGCGGCAAGCGCATCGAGCTCACGAAGAAGATGACCAACCTGGGCAAGATCGGCAAACGCGCCGGCACCATCACCCAGACCGATGACGGCTATGTCCTGGCCCCGGGCGAGGATGAAGCACCGAAACTGAACGGACGACCGATTACCAGGGACGGCGCGAAGCTCAAGAACGGCGACATCATCGAAGTCGCCGGCACGCGCCTGCAGTTTTACTTAAAATAAAAAAATTTCACAGGATTTACAGGATTAAAATAGGATTAACAGGATTAGAATCAAGCAGGAACAACTTTCAATAGTTAATCCTGTGAATCCTGAAAAATCCTGTTAATCCTGTTTATTGCAGGATTTCCAGAGCTTCCGTCAGACGGCGAACCGGCAGCAGTTCGATTTCTTCCCCGGGTTTCTTCGGCATGTTGGCCGCCGGAATCAGCGCGCGCTTGAATCCGAGCTTGGCGGCCTCGCGGATGCGCTCCTGGCCGCGCTGCACCGGCCGCACCTCCCCCGCCAGCCCGACTTCGCCGAATGCAACGAGATCGCGCCCGAGCGGACGGTTGCGCAGACTCGACATGGTGGCGGCGAGCACCGCGAGATCCGCCGCGGTTTCCAGCACCCGCACCCCGCCGACCACGTTGACGAACACGTCCTGATCATAGGTCGCAATGCCCGCGTGACGATGCAGTACCGCGAGCAACATCGCGAGCCGGTTGCCATCGAGCCCGACGCACACCCGCCGCGGATTGCTGAGATGGCTCTGGTCCACCAGCGCCTGCACCTCCACCAGCAGCGGCCGGGTGCCCTCCTGCGTTGCCAGCACGATGCTGCCCGGCACCGCGTCCCCCTGGCGGCTGAGAAACATCGAGGACGGGTTGCCGACCTCGCGCAGACCGGTTTCGGTCATGGCGAACACGCCGATCTCGTTCACCGCGCCGAAGCGGTTCTTGATGGCGCGGATGATGCGGAACGCGCTGCCGGTATCGCCTTCGAAATAGAGCACCGTATCCACCATGTGCTCCAGCACGCGCGGGCCGGCGAGTGTGCCTTCCTTGGTCACGTGACCCACGAGAAACAGCGCGGTGCCGGTCTGTTTCGCGAACCGCACCAGCTGTGCCGCCGATTCCCGCACCTGCGCCACGCTGCCCGGCGCCGACTGGAGAATCTCCGTGAACATCGTCTGGATCGAGTCCACGACGATGACCTGCGGGTGCTCAGCCTGCGCGGAAGCAACGATGTTCTCGACCTGATTCTCGGTCAGCAGCTGCAAGCGGTCGCCGGGGACGCCCAGGCGCTGGGCGCGCAGCGCGATCTGGTCCGAGGATTCCTCGCCGCTCACGTACAGCACCGACGCGCTCTGGCTGATGGTCGCCAGCGCCTGGGTCAACAAGGTGGATTTGCCGATGCCCGGATCGCCGCCGATAAGCACCACCGAGCCGGCGACGAGACCGCCGCCGAGCACCCGATCGAGTTCGCTGATGCCGGTGACGAGGCGGGCGATTTTTTCCGGCGTCACCTCGGCGAGATAGCGCGCCGGTGCCGGCGCGCCGAACTGCCTGCCGGCACGCGCCACCGACGCCGGTACGACCGCGGTTTCGTACAACGTATTCCACGCGCCGCACGCGGGGCACTGGCCGACCCACTTGGGCGAGGTGGCGCCGCACTCATTGCAGGTGAAAACCGATCTGGATTTAACTTTGCTCACTTTGAAAATAGTCAAAAGCCGCTGAAAATATCTACTCGAGCGTGCAGCAAAATGTAGATGATTCTGAACGCCAGGACGCCACGGTTTTTAGAAAACCAGATGATGTCGCTTTTCCTGGCGACCCTGGCGTCCTGGCGGTCAATTTCATCTTAATCAAAACTCTAATCCGCGACCCGCGGGATGCGCTCGGCCACGCGGCACAAGAGCTCGTAGGCGATCGTGCCCGCCCTCTCGGCGACCTCTTCCACCGGCAATCCCTCGCCCCACAGCACCACCGGATCGCCGGCCTTCGCCTGCGGTTGCGTGCGCAGATCGAGCGTGATCATGTCCATGGACACGCGTCCCGCAAGCGGCACGCGCCGGCCGTTCACCAGCACCGGCGTGCCCGGGGGCGCGTGGCGCGGATAGCCGTCGCCGTAACCGATAGTCGCGACACCGACAGGCATGTCCTGCGGGCAACGCCAGTCGCCGCCGTAACCGATGGAATCACCCTGGCGCCGCTGCTGCACCGCGATCAACGCCGTCTGCAGGGTCATGACCGGTCGCAAGTCGAGCGCCGCCGCGCTTTTGCCGGCCAGCGGGGAAACTCCGTACAGCATGATGCCGGGGCGCACCCAGTCGAGATGGCTGGATGGCCAGCCCATGATCCCGGCGGAATTGGCTAGGCTGGATTCGACGCGCAGATTCCGCGCCTGGGCCGTGAAACTGTCGATTTGTGTCTGCGTGTCCGCATCCGCGGGAAACTCGGCGCGCGCGAAATGCGACATCAGCCGCACCGCGGCAACCGCCGGCAAGCCGCGCAATTGCCGGAACGCTTCCGCGGCCGCCGTCGGCGCGAAACCGAGGCGGTGCATGCCGGTGTCGATTTTCAGCCACACGGAAAGGCGGCTATCCGGCGCCGCTTGCGCCAGCAGCTTCACCTGGTCGTCGCAATGGACGGCCGGCTCGAGCCGGTGCTTGGCGAGCAATGGCAACTCGTCCCGGGTGAAAAAACCTTCGAGGAGACAGATCGGCGGGGTGATGCCGGCCTCGCGCAGTTGGATGCCCTCTTCCATGCTCGAGACACCGAAGGCGTCGGCACCGTCCAGGGCGCGCGCGACCCACGCGAGCCCGTGCCCGTAGCCATTAGCCTTCACCACGGCCATGACGCGCGCGCCTTGAGCGCGGAGACGGACCTGCTGCAGATTATGCCGAAGCGCGGAGGCAGAGACCCGCGCGCGCGCCGGTCGGCTCACTCAGAAACTCCCGTCGTAACCGGCACTGGTGTAGTTTTCGAAGCGGGTATATTCGCCGAGGAACGTCAGGCGCACCTCGCCGATCGGGCCGTTACGCTGCTTGGCGATGATGATATCGGCGGTGCCCTTGACCGGACTTTCCTTGTTGTAAACCTCGTCGCGATAGATGAAAAGAATCACGTCGGCATCCTGCTCGATGGCGCCCGATTCACGCAGGTCGGACATGACCGGCTTCTTGTCGGTGCGGCTTTCCACGCTGCGGTTGAGCTGCGACAGGGCGATGACCGGCACGTCCAGTTCCTTGGCCAGGCCCTTGAGGGCGCGGGTGATGTTGGATATCTCGGTGGCGCGGTTTTCCTCGTTTCTGTCGCTCGACTGCATGAGCTGCAGGTAATCGACGAGGATCAGGCCCAGCCCGTGCTCGCGCTTCAGGCGCCGGGCGCGGGCGCGCAGCTCCATGGGCGTGAGCCCCGGTGTGTCGTCGATGAAGATCGGCGCTTCGTTGAGCAGGCTCACCGCCGAGGTGAGCCGCGGCCAATCGTCGTCGTCGAGCTTGCCGGTGCGCACGCGATGGGCGTTGATGCGACCGAGCGAGGCCATCATGCGCAGCGCCAGCTGCGTGCCCGGCATTTCCATGCTGAACACCGCCACTGGGATTTTATGGCCGACCGCGGCGTTTTCCGCGATATTCATGGCGAGACTGGTCTTGCCCATGGACGGGCGGCCGGCAATGATGACGAGGTCCGAGGGCTGCAGGCCCGAGGTCATGTCGTCGAGATCGTTGAAACCCGTGGCTACGCCGGTGATGGACGATTGGGAGCGGAACAGCTGGTCGATGCGGTCGACGGCCTTGCTCAGGAGTGTGTTGAGCGGCTGGAACTCCCCGCGCCGGTGGCCCTTTTCGTTGATGTCGAAAATGCGCTTCTCGGCGATGTCCAGCAGCTCCGTGGCGGAACGGCCGTCGGCGCTGTAAACCAGGTTGCCGATTTCGCTGGCCGCGCGCACCAGCTCACGCATGACCGAGTTCTCGCGCACGATCGCGGCATAGGCGACGATATTGGCGGCACTGGGGGTGTTGTTGGCGAGCGTGCCGATATAAGCCAGCCCGCCGGCGGGTTCGATCTCGCCGCTGCGCTCGAGCCATTCCGACACCGTGACCACGTCCGCCGGGCTGCTCTCGCCGCACAGGGCGGAGATGGCGTTGAAGATGAGGCGGTGTTCGCGCCGGTAGAAGTCGTCGGCGGTTACGATATCGGCGATGCGATCCCAGCTTTGATTGTCTAGCAGGAGGCCACCCAGCACGGACTGCTCGGCTTCTATGGACTGCGGCGGGACCTTGAGCGCATCGGCCGCCGGCTCCGCGCCTCTCCTGGAAAAGGCTCGTTCTTCCACCAACGCCCTCCCGATGATGGTCCGCCGGCGCGTGCGCCGGCGGTGATGTCACGCATTATAACGCGGCGCGTCGTTTTGCCCAGAGGCGCCGCGACTGCCGGGATTATTGAGGCGGCACAACTCGCTTTAAATTGAATACGGGGCCAATTTTGCCCACGCCCTCAACCAATGCTGCCTTGCCGCCTCAATAATCGAAAATCATTAATTTAATAATTTTGTTGTTGACCCGGCATGATGATGCCGGGTCAACAACGGGGCTTATTTCTCGCCGATGACGGAAATGATGATCTTGAAATTGACTTCCGGATGCAGCGATACGGAAACTTCGTGATCGCCCACTTCCTTGAGCGCGCCGTGGTCCAGATGCAGCTCGGACCGCGCCAGCTCGAAGCCGGCCTGCTCCATGGCCTCGCAGATGTCGCGCACGCCAACGGAACCGAAGAGCTTGCCCTCTTCGCTGACCTTGCGCACGATCTGCACCGTGTAACCGGTCATCTTTTCCGCGCGAATGCGCGCCTTGCCGAGTGCGTCGGCCTGCGCCTTCTCGAGTTCGGCGCGTTGCGCCTCGAACTTGGCGCGGTTCTCGGCGTTGGCGGTCACCGCCTTGCCGTAGGGAATGAGATAGTTGCGCGCGAAACCGGACTTGACCTTGACCTGTTCGCCCAGGCCGCCCAGGTTGCGCACCTTTTCAAGCAGAATGACTTCCATCGTTCAGACCTCGGAATATGCGTTCAGTGGCTGTCGCAGTACGGCAGCAGCGCCAGATAGCGCGCGTACTTGATGGCGCGCGTCAGTTGCCGCTGGTAGCGGGCCTTGGTGCCGGTATTGCGGCAGGGAATGATCCGGCCGGTTTCGGTGATGAACTGGTTCAGTGTCCCGAGATCCTTGTAATCGATCTCTTCGACTTTTTCCGCCGTGAAGCGGCAGAATTTCTTGCGTCGGAAAAAACGTGACATGGTCGTGCTCCTGGATGTTCGATCAGGCGTTGGCGTCGGCCGACTCGGCCTCGCCGCCTTCGGATTCGACGGGCGCGGGCGCCGCGGCCCCAGCCTTGTCTTCGTTCTCCTTCACCAGCGGCGAAGGATTGGTGACCGCGTGCTTGCGGCTGATGACGAGCGAGCGCAGCACGGCGTCGTTGAAACGGAACGCCGACTCGAGCTCCCGCAACGTTTCGAGCGCGCACTCGATATTCATCAGCACGTAATGTGCCTTGTGCACCTTGTTGAGGGGATAGGCGAGCTGGCGGCGACCCCAGTCTTCGAGACGGTGAATCTTGCCCTGGGCGGACTCGATCATCGAACGGTAACGCTCGATCATCGCGGGCACCTGCTCGCTCTGATCCGGATGGACCAGAAAAACCACTTCGTAATGACGCATGCAACGCTCCTTATGGACAATAATGGCCTTCCGCTGCCGTTTATGGTTGTTATTCGGCCGGTAAGGCAAGGAACCCCGTGAGGGGTCGGACGGCTTAAAAGAGCGGCGAATTCTACTGGAAGGCCTCGGCCCCGACAAGGCCCGGAAACCCTGAAACCACGGCCTTTTCCGCGCAAAACCCGGGCTGATGGAGCGCGCGGCCGATAGGATATGATGCCGTCATGGCGTTACGCGACTTCCATCCGGCCGTGGCGCGCTGGTTCGAGCGCACGTTCCCGGCGCCGACCGCGCCGCAGGCCGAGGCTTGGCCGGCGATCCGCGCCGGCCGGCATACGCTGATCGCCGCCCCCACCGGTTCCGGCAAGACGCTGGCCGCGTTCCTCGCCGCCATCGACGAGCTGGTGCGCGACGCCGTAGCGGGCGCGCTCGAAAACGAGACCCGCGTGGTTTACGTCTCGCCGCTCAAGGCGCTGTCGAACGACATCGAACGCAACCTGCAGTGGCCGCTGGCCGGCATCCGCGAGGAACTCAAGCACGAGGGTCTGCCGGACGCCGATATCCGCGTGCTGGTGCGCACCGGCGACACCACGCCGGGCGAGCGCCAGGCGATGAAGAAGAACCCGCCGCATATCCTGGTGACCACCCCCGAGTCGCTGTATCTGCTACTCACCAGCGAATCCGGCCGCGCCATGCTGGCCAGCACGTGCAGCGTGATCGTGGACGAGATCCACGCGGTTGCCGGGAGCAAGCGCGGCTCGCACCTGGCACTGTCGCTCGAACGCCTGACGGCGCTGGTCACGCCGCACGCCCTGACCCGCATCGGACTCTCGGCCACGCAGAAACCGATCGATCTCATCGCGCGGTTTCTGGTCGGCAGCGACGCGCTCGACGCCGCCGGGCGGCCGGCTTGCGCCATCATCGACAGCGGTCACGGGCGCGCACGCGATGTGGCGCTGGAATTGCCCGGTGCGCCGCTTGAAACCGTCATGTCGGCCGAGGTGTGGGAGCAGATCTACGATCGGCTCGCGGAGCTGATCCACGCACACCGCACCACCCTCGTGTTCGTCAACACCCGGCGCCTGGCCGAACGCGTGACGCGCCACCTGAGCGAGCGCCTGGGCAAGGAACATGTCACCGCGCATCACGGCAGCCTCTCGAAGGACAGCCGCTTCGACGCCGAGCAGCGTTTGAAACAGGGCAAGCTGCGCGCGCTGGTGGCGACCGCCTCGCTCGAGCTCGGCATCGACATCGGCGACGTCGACCTCGTGTGCCAGCTCGCCAGCCCGCGCTCGATCGCCACGTTCCTGCAACGCGTCGGCCGCGCCAATCACGCCGTCGGTGGCATTCCCAAGGGCCGGCTGTTCCCGCTGTCGCGCGACGAGCTGATCGAATGCGCGGCGCTGCTCGACGCCGTGCATCGCGGCGAGCTCGACCGCCTGATCATGCCGGAGCAGCCGCTCGACGTGCTGGCACAGCAGATCGTGGCCGAGGTGGCCGCGCGCGAATACGCCGAAGATGAACTGTATGCCCTGGTGCGCCGGGCTTATCCCTATCGCGCGCTCGCGCGCGCCGAGTTCGACGCCTGCGTGCGCATGCTCGCCGACGGTTTCGCCACGCGCCGTGGCCGGCGCTCCGCCTATCTGCACCGCGACGCGGTGAACCGGCGGCTGCGCGCGCGCCAAGGTGCGCGACTCACGGCGCTGACCTGCGGCGGCGCGATCCCGGACAACGCCGACTATCGCGTGCTGCTCGAACCGAGCGGCACCTTCATCGGCACGCTCAACGAGGACTTCGCCATCGAGTCGCAGGCCAACGACATCTTCCAGCTCGGCAACGCCTCCTACCGCATCCGGCGCATCGAGCCGGGCGTGGTGCGCGTCGAGGACGCGCGCGGCGCGCCGCCGTCGATCCCGTTCTGGCTCGGCGAGGCCCCGGCGCGCACCGATGAGCTGTCGGCGGCGGTGTCGCGCCTGCGCGCGGCGATCGATGCCCGCCTCGAACAAATAACCAGCGACACGCTGGCGGCGGCGATCGAGTGGCTCATGCGCGAATATCGGCTGGAGCATTCGGCCGCGCGCCAGCTCATCGAATATCTGGCAACCGCCAAGGGCATGCTCGGCGTGCTGCCGACCCAGGACACCCTGGTGTTCGAGCGCTTCTTCGATGAAACCGGCGGCATGCAGCTGGTGATCCACAGCCCCTTCGGCAACCGCATCAACCGCGCCTGGGGTCTGGCTTTGCGCAAACGTTTCTGCCGCCAGTTCAACTTCGAGTTGCAGGCTGCCGCGGGGGAAGACGCGATCGTGCTGTCGCTCGGCGAAACCCACAGTTTTGCGCTCGAGGACGTCGCGCGCTATCTCAGCAGCCGCAGCGTGCGCGAGGTGCTGATCCAGGC
>JBLMXN010000193.1:0-3147 GCA_050257795.1 Bacteroidota bacterium | reverse complement strand
ACAATACGGCGAGAAATTCCACGAACCCTGCGGCATCGCCGGACATTCATTCGTCGCACGTGCCCGTGAATTATCCTCGTTGACCCGGGAAACGCACTGGGTCGAATTCTGGCGGCCGATTAGCGACCCGCGTCCATTACGGTTCACGAGGACTTGCCGGCGGTTGTGCCGTTTTAGCTGGGTGCCGGTAGAATTACCTCAAGACCGGATCAGGCCAATGTCAAAATCCCTTAAAATCATCCTCGTCGCCGTCGGCGGTGTCATCGGGCTCTTGGCCCTCGTCGTGGCGGCCGTGCTTTTTCTCGTGGACATCAATGCCTACAAGCCCCGCTTGGAAGCGGCTGCCTCGGGAGCCTTGGGGATGGAAGTCAGAGTCGGCGGTCGGCTGGGGCTCGGCTTCTTCCCGGGCTTGCGCGTCACGCTGGAGGACGTGCACATTCGTAACCGGGGCGCAGACCTCGCCTCTGCGAAACAGGCCAGCCTTGGCATCGATCTCCTCCCGCTGCTCAAAAAGGAAGTCCGGATCGGGAGTATCGCGCTGAAACACCCCAGGATCTCGATCGAGCAGGACCACGATGGCACGTTTAACTTCGAAAATCCGGGGGCGGCCAAGGGAATGTTACCCGCCCTGGACTTGGCGACAGTTTCTCTCTCGGACGGGACACTCCTCTATACGAACAAACAGTCCGAGGGAGGATTCGAGGCTGTAAACTGCAATCTGAACGCGCGCCGCCTGCAACTCGCCGAAGGGAAAAGTTCGGACCTCTTGAAGCACCTGTCCTTCACGGCAAAACTCGCCTGCGGGGCGATCCGGAAAAATGACTTCACGGTGTCCGATCTGAAGATATCGGCCGACGGGAAGAACGGGGTCTTCGATCTCAGACCGGTCACGATGCGCGTCTTCGGCGCGCAGGGCGCGGGGAGCATTCAGGCGGACTTTTCCGGCAGCGTGCCGCGTTACCATGTGCTCTATTCGTTGCCGCAGTTTCGCAGCGAGGAGTTCCTCAAGACTCTGTCGCCGCGGAAGGTTGCGCAAGGCGCGATGGATTTCTCCGCGAACCTGTCGATGCAGGGAAAGACCGTGAAAGAGATGAAGCAGACCGCGGCCGGAGATATCTCTCTTCGGGGCGAGAACCTCACGCTCGACGGCATCGATCTCGACCGCGTGCTGTCCCGGTTTGAGTCCAGCCAGAACTTCAATCTCGTGGACGTGGGCGCTTTCTTCTTCGCCGGGCCGGTCGGTTTGGCGGTCACCAAGGGGTACAACTTCGCCAGCATCTTTCAGGGGTCGGGGGGCCACAGTGAGATCCGGACGCTCGTCTCCGACTGGAAAGTTGAACGCGGCGTGGCGCAGGCGCGGGACGTGGCCATGGCGACGAACGAAAACCGGATCGCCCTCCACGGCGGGCTCGATTTCGGCAACGAGCAATTCAATGACGTGACCATGGCAACGATCGACGCCAAGGGCTGTGTCAAGGTCCGGCAAAAAATACATGGCAGTTTCCAGAAACCGGTGGTGGAGAAGCCGAACATCCTCATGACCCTCACCGGGCCGGCGCGCAAACTGCTGAAGAAGGGCAGGGATCTGTTTCCGGGCGGAGAGTGCGAGGTGTTCTACGCCGGCTCGGTGGCGCCGCCGAAATGAAAGGAGGACAACGCTACCGGCGTGCCGGCGCCGCGGCCGGTGCTCAGGTCGGGGGGGTGCCGGTGTGTGGGTTGCGCGACAGCAGCAGATGAAATACCGAGGAGTCGACCGGCACCAGCGGCCGTACGCGCTCATCGACCCAGACTGAGACGCGATCGCCATACGGGGCGAGGCGCCTGAGCAGGTGCTCGAACTGCCGCCGCTGATCCGCGCGCAGCGTTTCGATGTGCAGCGTTACCGTGGCGGCGGAGCGGCGCAGCATTTTCTCCAGGCGCCGCGCGGCGCGCGCGAAGAACATGCGGCCGACGTATCCGCGCAGCTGGATATGCAAATGGGCGCCGCTCTCGCCGATGCGACTGGCGATTTCCACCACGCCGCGACGTATTTCGGCCGCGCACAGCTTGTGCAGCATCGCGGCGGTGCGCTGGGCCAGACGCTGCTCCCGGTGGCGGTCCGTCAGGAAGTGGCGCTCGACATAGTCGCGCATGGCCAGCCCCGCGATCCAGTCCGCGAGCACCTGCGGCCAGGCGCGCGGCGGCGCGACGGTCAGCGTGCGCAAAATGTGGAGCATTCGTATCGGCCCGCCGGCGAGCAGGGCGCGCGTGAACAGCCGGCGCACGATCGCCAGGCGCTGGCGCGGCGAATACTTCCCCCGGTAGACGGGATTGCGGAGATAACGGAATTTGTTGCCGATGCGTCGGGCGATACCGTGGTCGCTGAACAGGCGCCGGTACAAGGCCTGGTAATTCTGCACCATGGCCTCATAGCCCATGTGTTTCGGGATGATGTTGGTGCCCGGCTTGGTGTTGTCACCGTGTTCAGCTCCGGCGATCAGCCGCCCTTCCTGCCGGAGACGTTCGTAGAGCGGCGTGCGCGGCAGCGCGGTGAGCAGGCCGACCATGGAAACCTGGATGCCGGCGCCGGTAATGAAGCGGTACTGTTTGTCGAAGCTGGCGAGCGTGTCGTTGTCGAAGCCGATGATGAACCCGGCCAGCACGTCCACGCCGTGGACGTAGAGAGCGCGTATCGCGGTCAGCAGTTCGCGGCCGGTGTTCTGGGTCTTGCGGGTTTCCTTCAGGCTGTCTTCATCCGCTGACTCGATGCCGATGAACACCCAGGCGAAATTCGCGGCCTCGAACAGCTGCAACAGCTCGGCGTCATCCGCCAGGTTGACCGACACCTCGGTGCCGAACTGGAAGGCATAGCGGTGGCGCCGCTGATACTCCGCGAGATAACGCAGCAGTGCCTTCGCCAGTTTTGGGTTGCCGATCAGGTTATCGTCGACGAAGAACAGGTTGTGGATGTCCCGGGCGCGCAGCTGATCGAGCTCGCGGCCAATTTGTTCCAGGCTTTTGGTGCGTGGCCGGCGTCCGAACATGACGATGATGTCGCAGAATTCGCAGCGGTAGGGGCAGCCTCGCGAAAACTGCATGCTCGCGGTGACGTAGCGATCCAGCTTCAGCAGATCGAAACGCGGCGTCGGCGAGTCTTCCAGATTGACC
>JBLMXN010000192.1:0-10752 GCA_050257795.1 Bacteroidota bacterium | reverse complement strand
GGCATTTTCACTTTCACGTGATACTGGCCGCCTTCCTGGATGACCTGCATGCTGGCGGCGCCCCCGAACTGCGTGGCGAGGCGCTGGCGGATGTTTTCCTGCGCGATCTTGTTGCCCTTGCCGTGGCTTTCCTTGCGGACGTCCGGCAGCGGATTGCTGATCATGATGTTGAGGGTTTCGCCCTCGGCCCACATCTCGATCTTGATCGTCCCGCCGGCGAACCGCGGCTCGATCCCGTGGTAGATGGCGTTTTCCAGCAGCGGCTGCAGCGTCAGCGCCGGCATCAGCGCCGCGCGCGGAATGTTGCTGACGTTCCATTTCACCTGCAGCCGGTCACCGAGGCGGATTTTCTCGACCTCGAGATACTGGCGCGAAATCTCGCGCTCGGCCGACACCGGCACGAGCTTGCGCGCGTCGGCCAGCAGCACGCGGAACAGGTCGGCCAGGTCGTGCAGCACCGCCTCGGCCTTCGAGGGATCGCTGCGCGTGAGCGAGGCCACGCTGTTCAGGCTGTTGAACAGAAAATGCGGGCGGATGCGCGACTGCAGCGCCTGCATCTTGGCTTCCTGTTGCAGCCGCGAGTCGGTGTCCGCGCGTTCCCGCAGAATCAGGTAGCGCAGGCCGAGCGTGCCGATGATCGCGGCGATCATGAGGCTGCGGATCATGAGCGACTCGCGCCACGCCGGCCAGCGTTCCTCGATCGCGCCGAAATAGTAAAGCAGGTAAATCATGACGTCGGTGCCAAGCGCGGTGACGAACAGCAGCAGCGTCACCGCCAGCACCGACCCCAGGGTCGTGCTGCTGTGCCGGATCAGCGGCGAGGCCATCTTGAGGACGATGACGCCGACCAGTGCGATCGCCATCGCGAACAGCGACAGCAGGCTGAAGTCCTGCCAGGCCTGATCGGTGAATTCGGCGTTGCGCCCGATGGTGATGACGATGGCGATCAGCTCCGCCACCAGCAGGAAGCGTATCAACATGCTGAAGTTTCCGAATTCGGGCAGGTACGGTGGCTTGTCGGTGTTGGACATGGAATCCGTTCGGGTGAACCCTTTTGCGCGTTCATCGTGATCCGGCGACAGGAGCAGGACGGGCGGCGCGTCGGCCGGACGAACTTTCTGCGTGAGCCGGGGTTTCGATCCATCGCCGCGCGGGCGTGTTCCGCGCGAAAGAATGAATGGTGTAATTATATATTTTTCAGCGGGTTGGTGGGGCATCGTTGCTAAAAAACCGCCGCTTCATTTGGACCGCATCTCAAGTATACTTTCGCCGGCACAGCCAAAAAAAACCCCCCGTTTTGGCGGGGGGCCGAAATCCTGGTCCGGAATTCGGGGTGGGGGTGCACAAAGGAGAGTCCGAACCAGGTGCTACAGGGTGAAAACATAGCCCGGCCCCATGACACCAACAATCAATGGCCGATAATCGTGGGGTGGATACGGATGGGCGGCCCTAAATCAGCGTAAATAATGACGAATTAGGACAAAACACGCCGGCACACCGAGAGATGGTTCCGGCTCCGTTTCCGTCCGGATCGGGGCGCCGGTGTCAGCGAGCAATCATGGCAAAAGAAAAACCCTGGAGCGGGCGCTTTACCCAGTCCACCGACGCCGCCGTCGAGGCCTTCACGGCCTCGGTGAGCTTCGACCGGCGGCTGTATCTCTATGACATCATGGGATCGATCGCGCACGCGCAGATGCTGGCGAAGGTCGGCGTGCTCACGAAAAAAGAATGTGACGCCATCGTCAGGGGCCTGAAGGAAATAGAAGCCGAAATCGACGCCGACAAGTTCCCCTGGAGCGTGGCGCTCGAAGACGTGCACATGAACATCGAGGCGCGTCTGATCGAGCGCATCGGCGAGACCGGCAAGAAGCTGCATACCGGCCGCTCGCGCAACGACCAGGTCGCGACCGATCTGCGGCTGTATCTGCGCGACGGCATCGACGTGGCGCTCGACGCCGTCGCCGGCCTGCAAAAGTCCATTCTCGACGTGGCCGAGCGCGAGGCGCAGACACCCGCGCCCGGCTTCACCCATCTGCAAGTCGCGCAGCCGATCACCTTCGGCCACCACATGCTGGCGTGGTTCGAGATGCTGGCGCGCGACGCCGAGCGCCTGCGCGATTGCCGCCGCCGCGTGAACGTCATGCCGCTCGGCGCCGCGGCGCTCGCCGGCACCAGTTTTCCGATCGACCGCACCTACACCGCCAAGCTCCTGGGATTCGGGGCGATCGCGGAGAATTCGCTGGATGCGGTCTCCGACCGCGACTTCGCCATCGAATTCGTCGCGGCCGCGGCGCTGCTCATGACGCATCTGTCGCGCATGTCCGAGGAGCTGGTGCTGTGGTCCTCTGCCCAGTTCGGCTTCATCGAGCTGTCGGATGCCTATTGCACCGGCTCGTCCATCATGCCGCAGAAGAAGAATCCCGACGTGCCGGAGCTGGTGCGCGGGAAAACCGGGCGCGTGAACGGCAGCCTCGTGGCGCTGCTGACGCTCATGAAGGCGCAGCCGCTCGCCTACAACAAGGACAATCAGGAGGACAAGGAGCCGGTGTTCGACACGCTCGACACCGTGCTCGGCAGCCTGCGGGTGTTCGCCGGCATGATCCCGTCCATGACGGTCAAGCGCGACCGCCTGCTGCGCGCCGCGGTCATGGGTTATGCCACCGCCACCGACCTCGCCGATTACCTGGTGCGCCAAGGCGTGCCGTTCCGCGACGCCCATGAAATCGTGGGCAAGGCCGTGCGCCTGGCGATCGACACCGACCGCGACCTGTCACAGGTCGACCTCGACGAGTTCAAAAAGCTCAGTCCGGCCATCGGCAAGGACGTGTACCAGGTGCTGACGGTGGAAGGCTCGCTCAAGGCGCGCAACCATTTGGGCGGCACCGCGCCGGCGCAGGTGCGCAAGGCCGTGAGCCGGGCGCGCGCGCGCCTGCAGCGGCAGACATCGAAGACCGGGAAATAAGGCACTTTGTCGTTGCGCCGGCGACCATGAAGATAACAGAAGAGGAAAATACAGATAGCGGCCGACGCCGCAAAGCCGACCGGCGCCACGGTATGGAGCGCCGCGGCGGCCATGCCGTGCGCGTCCCGCCCTGGGTGGAGCAGCGCGCGCAGTATCTGACCCGCTTGCTGTTCTGGGCGCTGGGTCTTGCCTATTTCAATCTCGGTGGCGCCACGCAAACCAGCGCCTGGGTCAGCCTGATGGCGTTCAATGCCGTGTTCCTGCTCTACGGCGCCGAGATTGCGTTTTTCATGCGCCACGCCGCGCGCCGGCTCGAGGTCCGCTGGCGCTGGCACCTCACCATGTGGATCGATCTGTTTGCGGCCACGTTCGCCATCCTCGCCGACCCGGCGGTCATCTCGCCCGGTTTCCTGGTTTACCTGATGGTGATCCTCGGCAACGGCATGCGCTACGGCCTGCGCCTGTTCGCCGAGGCGGTCATCGGCAGTCTCGCGTGCGCGCTGATGGTCATCGGCCTGCGCCTGTTCGATTACCTCGATGCGATTTCGGTGAGCGCAATTTTCTTTCTGGTGTTCTTCGTCATCATCGTGCTGTATTCCTATTCGCTCACCGCCAACATCGAAAAGGGCCGCAAGCGGCTCGAGTCCGAGCGCGACCTGGATCATTTGACCGGCCTGCTCAACCGCCGCGCCCTGCACGAACGCGCCGAGCGCCTGTTGCAGAATACGGATCGCGGTCGCGAGCCCCTCGTGGTGATGTTCGCGGACCTCGATCGCTTCAAGGCGGTCAACGACAACCACGGCCACCACGTCGGCGACCGCGTGCTGGCCGAGGTCGGCCGCATGCTGGCGTGCGCGGTGCGGGACGCGGACCTGGTGGCGCGTTACGGCGGCGACGAGTTTCTTCTGATCCTGCGCGATACGAGTCTCGCCGAGGCCGGGGCACTGGCCGAGCGTTTGCAACAAACTCTGTCCGAGTGGTCGCGGCGCGAAAACGTCGACCTGAGCTTTTCGATCGGCCTGGGACAGTATCCGGATCACGGCGCCGACCTCAAGACCGTCATCGAGCGCGTCGACCAGGCCATGTACCGCAGCAAGCTCGAACGCGGGCGCGGCGGCATCCTGCAGGTGAGTCAGGCGGCGTCGGCATGAGCGCGCCCGTGAAGACGCTGGACGAGCTGAAGCAGCGCCTGCGCGAGTTCGCGCGCGAGCGCGACTGGGAGCAGTTTCATTCGCCCAAGAATCTCTCGATGGCGCTGATCGTCGAGGCCGCCGAGCTGGTCGAGCATTTCCAGTGGCTGACGCAGACGCAGAGCAAGAATCTGCCCGAGAAGACCCTGCGCGAGGTCGAGCAGGAGATGGCCGATGTCTTCATCTACCTCACGCGCATGGCCGATCTGCTCGGCATCGATCTGATGGACGCCGCGCGCCGCAAAATGGAATTGAACGCCAAGAAATATCCGGCGCACGAAGTGCGCGGCAAGGCGGATAAGAGATGAGATATGACACGCGAAATCTATATTGAAGAGCTTTCTGGGTGCTACATTCAGAAGCGATGGCCTGAAGCAAAATTCATTAAGCTGAGTCCCAAAACATTTCGGCGTGGAATTCCAGATAGGCTTGTATTATTGCCTGGAGACGTCAGGGTATATATTGAATTCAAGCGCCCCGGTGGCCGTATGTCGTACGAGCAAGCTTGTAAGCATTGTGAGCTTAATGACCGTGGGTTCCAGGTTTACCGCTGCGAATCAGTTGACGATGCGCTTTGGGCGTGTGAACAGGCAATTCTTCACAGCTGCTCTCGGAAGCAGAGCAATCCATCTAAATCGGATAAGCAAGCGTAGGATGGGTGGAGCGAAGCGAAACCCATCGTTGTTAGAAATATGATTTTTGTTGGGTTTCGGCGCTGCGCGCCTGCACCCAACCTACATTATTAATTCCTGGATTCCGACTTTCGCCGGAATGACGCGAAGGCACTTACCGCTGCATCGTCCGCCCCGGGCGATCGGTACGTTCCGGGCGTTCCAGGCGCGGGCGTCCGCCAAAATCCTCCGAACCCTCGTTGTTGCGCCGCATTTTCTGGCGGAATTGCTGGCGTTCTTCCGGCGACATGTTTTGCCATCGCTGGCGCAGTTCCGCGCGCCGTTCCGGCGGCAGGCCTCGGAACCACTCCATGCGCCGGCGCAGGCGCTCCTGCTGTTCCGGCGGTAGTTGGCGGAAACGCTCGTAGCGCTGGCGCGCCTGTTCCCGTTGTTCCGGCGTCATCTTCTGCCAGCGCGCGAAACGTTCGCGCGCCTGCGCGCGTTGCTCGGGTGTCATGCCCTGCCAACGTTTCGCCCCCTGCTGCAGGCGTTCGCGCCGGTCCGATGGCAGGCTGTCCCAGCGATCCTGGAACGGTTTGAGGATCTTCTGTTCGTCGGGACTGAGCTGATTCCAGGCCGGAGGCGCGCCATCGTCCGCGGCCCAGAGCACGACCGGCCACATCAACAACAAGCCGAGAATCAGGCGTCTACCTTCTTTCATGGCGCGGTGTCTCCGGTGATTCCGGGAGTAAGGCGGTATCGATTTCGGTCAGGACGGCCTGCCCCGAATTGCTGTCGGTCTCGACGCTGCCGAGGAATTCGAGCAGTGCCATGTCGGGCGCAGCTGATGACGACGACGATGACGCCGGTGGTGCCGGCGGCGGAGTCGGCCGCGGCGACGGCGAATCCGCCATCGCGGAGGACAGGGCACTCAGCAGCATCGTTCCGAGCATCCACGGTTTAACCGGCATCGGCATTTCGGTCGAGCCAATCGTAAAAGTCGAGATCGGCGAAGAAGTCCGGGCTCTCGTGCGCCGTCAGCAGCTCCAGATCGCCCAGGTTGACCGGCACCGGAGCCGGATTCGGCGCGCCGAACCAGAGCAGCGCGGCCACGGCGAGCACGACACCGGCGGTGACCAGGCCACCGACCGGGAACAGCCACGCCGGCCGCGTGCGTGCACGCCGGCCTTCGTCCAGCGCCTGCCGGCGCGCCGCGCGCAGGCGCGCGACGCCGGCGGCATCGAGATCTTTCTCGGCCTCGTCGAGCACGCGCCGGGCGGCGTTCAGAAATTTTGTCTCTTTATCCATAATCAGTTTGTCGGATTTCTAATGCCCCTCACCCTGTCTCCCTCCCGCAAGGGGAGGGGATTAAAAATATTCCCCCAGCTGTTCACGCAGCGTATGCACCGCGCGCGAGTAATGCGTCTTGACGCTGCCCTCGGAGCAGCCCATGGCGCGTGCCGTCTGCGCCACGTCCAGGCCTTCCCACACCCGCAGCAGGAAGGCCTGTTGCTGGCGCCAGGGTAGTTGGCGCAGCGCCGCTTCCAGTTGCGTCAGCGCCTGTTTGTCGCGCAGCTGCGTCGACGGATCCGGGCTGCGGCCGTCGGGCAGGTTCTGCAACGGGTCACGGTCGTCATCCTCGTCGCCCTTGCCCCCGAACCAGACACGAAACCGGTTGCGCACCTTGGCCCGGCGGCGCCAGTCGCTGATCCGGCTTTGCAGAATGGTATGGAACAACGGCCCCCATTCCTGCTCGTCGCGATCGGCGTAGCTTCGCACCAGCTGCAGCATCGCGTCCTGCACGATGTCGTGCGCATCGTCCGCGTTCCCGACGGCGAACCGTGCCATCAGAAACGCGCGCCGCTCCACACCGGCGAGAAACCGATCCAGGGCTTGCGTGGGTTCCAGCGGAAATTCCTCTTTATATAGATTATCGCCGGTTCGCCTTGCCCGGGATCGTCCCGTTCCGGCAAGCCCCGGCGTCGGCTGTATCATCGGCCATCGCCCGCTTCCCCGCCAGCGCCTGGGGCGCACCAACCCTTTATCCCCTGGAACAACGCATGAACGTGCCCACGGTTGACCCGGCGGTTGGGCAGAGCCGGGAGCAATGGTACAGTAAGCCGAAAAAGCGGCCGGGTTCACCCGGCTTTTTTGCGGCAAGGGGTGGGTGGCGGTGCAGCACGACAATAACGGGGCGTACGATTTCCGCGTCCACGGCGACCGGCGCAAGGCCGATCGTCGCCGCGACCTCGAGCGGCGCGGGGTGCTGCGCTGGGATCCGGCGAGACGCGAGCGCCGTTCCGGCCGGGATCGGCGCCAGACAGCTTCCTACCCGCGCGGTGGGAAGTTCAATAACCTTTAAACCCGCCAGAAGGCGGTCAGCATGTTGTCCGAGGACGGCAGCGGAAACTGTTCGCGCCGCATGTCGTCGAGTGTGCTGGAGATGCGCCCGAAGTCCTGATGCAGGTGCCAATAGACCTGGCGCTGCCGCGGGTTCGCTTCGGCATCGGCGCAGCGCCAATAGGCGCTGCTGCCGTGCGCCAGGTAGTAATCCAGTTCGCCGCGCCGGCGCAGCCGGTCGCGGAACAGCCCGCTCATGAACAGGGTGTATTCCCCGAGATGCCGGATCACCTGACGCTCGCGCGCGGGATTGGCGCGTCCGCCGTCGCCCTGCGCCTGGCGCCAGGCCTCGAGCATGTCGACGATGTATTCGAGCGGCTGGCCGCCGGCGTTCTGAACGGAGTAGAGCGCCCGAGTCTGGGCGAAGCGGCTCAGGACGTCACTGACGTAATCCACGGTGGCCGGCTGCGCGATGCCGTGGCGGTGAAAGCCTTGGCTCACCTGATGCCGGAAGAACTGGTAGAGCGAAGGTACCCGCATCGTTACCTCCTGCGATGGCATTACTTTGACCGTTCCGACGCACCGCTAATTCCCTGCGCGGAGCGTCCGGACGGGATGGTCTCCGCGCCCGCGCCACGTTGACTCGCTATCGACCCCGCGTATGATCTGCGTCGCCTTGCGAGGAACATTTTGCGTGGCGGAAGACCCTTATTCAATATTAGTCAATCTACAGGAGAGTGTATGAAGCGCTACGTGCTGTGGGCCGTCTTGGCGGTATTTCTGGCGGTCGGCCCGGTGGGATGCGGAAAAAAAGAAATCGAAGAGCTGAACACCAAGGTGACTCAGCTGCAGAAAGACCTGGCTGACGCGAATGCGCAGCTGGCGGACAAGGGCAAGGCGCTGGAAGATGCGCAGGCCAAGGCCAGCCAGTTGCAGGCCACCATAGCCACGCAGGCGGCCGACCTCAAAAAGCTCAAGGCTGAGCGCGACAAGCTCAAGCGCGAAGTCGCTTCGCTCAGGAAAAAGCGGCGCTGATCTCGCCGCGCCTCTGGCCGGCAACCGGTCTTGGTTGCCGGCCGCGGGGCCGATAAATCCCGCTTTCACGCGCATGCGTCCGATCCGTTCCATCCGATCGGGCGATTGATCCGGATCTGGCCGTTGTCCCGCGCTTTCTATATATACTGACGCGGAAGACCGGCACCGGAGCGCCGTCGGTCCGATTTCCCGAAAGTAACGGCCGGTGCCGGCGCACACTTGAATCGTCCCGGCGCGCCCCCAATGATGTTCGCATGCCCATCGAAGAACATCGCCAAAAAGCCGAAACCGAAGGGATCAGTGAAGCCGACGCCGGCGTTGAGCCGGCAAGCGGAGGAACCCTGGCGCGTCCGGCCGATGTGCTGCCGGGACTGCTGCATATTCTCCCGCTCGCCAACCGCCCGTTCTTTCCGGCGCAGATGGTGCCGCTCGTGGTGGAACGCGAGCCGTGGCAGCGCACGGTCGAGGCAGCGGTCGAATCCGGTCACCAGTACGTCGGCCTGGTGCTGATCCGCGGTGACGACCCGCAAGCCGCCGGACCCGATGATTTCTATCCCATGGGCACCGCCAGCCGCATCCACAAGGTGGTGCAGGTGGAAGACAAGCTGCAGCTGTTCGTCGAAGGCGTGCAGCGTTTCCGCATCGACTCGTGGGTGTCGCGGGAGCGCCCGTTCGCGGTGCGTACCCAGTATTTCCCCGAGACCAGCTACAAGGACATGCCGGAGCTCAAGGCGTACACCGTGGCGGTCATCAACACCATCAAGGAATTGTTGCCGCTCAATCCGCTGTACGGCGAAGAGCTCAAATACTTCTTGAACCGCTTCGGGCCGGACGATCCGGCGCGGCTCGCTGATTTCGCCGCCAGCCTCACGACCTCAGACAAGCAGGAGCTGCAGGAAGTGCTCGAGAAGACCCACATCCGCGAGCGCATGGAGAAGGTGCTGGTGCTGCTCAAGAAGGAAGTCGAGGTGGCCAAGGCGCAGATGCAGATCCACAAGAACGTGGAAGAAAGCATGGAGAAGCGCCAGCGCGAGTTCCTGTTGCGCGAGCAGATGAAGGCGATCCAGAAGGAGCTCGGGATCGCCAAGGACGACCGCACCGCCGAGCTCGACAAGTTTCGCGAGCGGCTCAAGGACCTCGCGCTGCCCGCGGAAGCCGGGAAACGCATCGACGAGGAAATGGAAAAGATGTCGGTGCTCGAGGTCGGCTCGCCGGAGTACGGCGTCACCCGCAACTATCTCGACTGGCTGACGCAGCTGCCATGGGGAAGATTTTCCAGGGACAATCTGAACCTCAAGAACGCGCGCAAGATTCTCGATCGCGACCACGATGGGCTTGCGGACGTGAAAGGCCGCATCATCGAGTTCCTCGCGGTCGGCGCCATGAAGGGCGAAGTCGCGGGCTCCATCGTGCTGCTCGTCGGTCCGCCCGGCGTCGGCAAGACCTCGATCGGCCGCTCCATCGCCGAGGCGCTGGGACGCAAGTTCTATCGCTTCTCGCTCGGCGGCATGCGCGACGAGGCCGAGATCAAGGGCCACCGGCGCACCTACATCGGCGCGATGCCGGGCAAGTTCATCCAGGCGATCAAGGACGTCGGCACCGCCAATCCGGTGATCATGCTGGACGAGATCGACAAGGTTGGCGCCTCGTATCAGGGCGATCCGGCGGCGGCGCTGCTCGAGGTGCTTGACCCGGAGCAGAACAAGGATTTTCTCGATCATTACCTGGACGTGCGCTTCGACCTGTCCAAGGTGCTGTTCGTGTGCACCGCGAACCAGCTGGACACGATCCCGGGACCGCTGCTCGACCGCATGGAGATCATCCGGCTTTCGGGCTACATCACTGCCGAGAAAATAGCGATCGCGCAGCACCATCTGCTGCCGCGCCAGATCGAGAAAGCCGGGCTCAAGACCGGACAGCTGCGGATCGAAACCGCGGCGGTGCGCGAAATCATCGAGCGTTACGCGCGCGAGGCCGGGGTGCGCAATCTGGAAAAGCGCCTGGGCCAGATCGTGCGCAAGGGTGTGGTGAAGATACTGAACGGTGCCAAGCCGCCGATCCGCGTGGGCGTGAAGAATCTCGAGGAATACCTGGGCAAGCCGGTGTTCCGTCCCGAGAAACCCCAGGCCGGCGTGGGCGTGGTGACGGGCCTGGCGTGGACGCCGCTCGGCGGCGCGACGCTCGACGTCGAGGCCACGCGCGTGCACCAGGCCGGGCGCGGTTTCAAGCTCACCGGCCAGCTCGGCGACGTGATGAAAGAGTCGGCCGAGATCGCTTACAGCTACATTTCCTCGCACTGCGGGGACTACGGCGCGAAAGCTGATTATTTCGAGAAGGCGTTCGTGCACCTGCACGTGCCGGCCGGCGCCACGCCCAAGGACGGCCCGAGCGCCGGCGTCACCATGGCCACGGCGCTGTTGTCACTCGCGCGCGGCAAGAAGATCGCGCGGCCGGTGGCCATGACCGGCGAACTCACCCTTACCGGCCAGGTCCTGCCGGTCGGCGGCATCCGTGAGAAGGTGATCGCGGCGCGGCGCGTGAAGATTCCCGAGCTGATATTGCCAGCGGCCAATCGCGGCGATTTCGAAGAACTGCCGGCGCATATCCGCAAGGG
>JBLMXN010000191.1:0-16833 GCA_050257795.1 Bacteroidota bacterium | reverse complement strand
TCGATGTTGTCCTTGGGCATCGAGGCCTTCTTGGCCTGCTCCACCGCCAGGCGCAGCTTGGAATTCATGTTCGGATCGGCGCCGCCGCGCGCGGCGACCATGATTTCCTTGGCCAGCTTGGTGAAGATCCGGCCCTTGGCCGCGGCCGTCGTCTCTTTGATCTTGGTTTTCCACTGTGCGCCCATGCTTACGTCCTCGTTATTACTGGATTGACCGCGTTCATTATATAGATTGCGATGGTCATTACGAAAACACCGGCGGTTACGACCCCCAAAAAAGGCAAACCCAAGTATTTCGGATTGTTCCGCAATTCGCAGTAGAATGGAGGGCTCCGCCGCGGCGACGTGGCGGACGATCAGCAGGGGGCTGACGTATGCGGCCAGGTCTCGGGCAAGTTGCTGTTGCACTTATTGCGATGCTCGCGCTGTCGGCCGTTTCGCTGGTCGCGTTCCCGCAGGACCAATCCCCGACCGCGCCCGCGCAGCCATACGACGCGGCGCAACTCGACCAGCTGTTGGCCCCGATCGCGCTGTACCCCGACCCGTTGCTTGGGCAGGTCCTCATGGCTTCAACCTATCCGCTCGAAGTGGTCGAAGCGGCGCGCTGGGCCGCGGACCCGGCAAATGCCGGGCTCAGCGGCGATGCGCTTGCCAGCGCGCTCGAGCCGCTCGATTGGGACCCGAGCGTGAAGGCGCTGGTGCCGTTCCCGTCCGTCCTGCAGATGATGAACAGCCGCCTCGACTGGATGCAGAAGCTGGGCGATGCGTTCCTTGCGCAGCAGGCGGACGTGATGGATGCGGCGCAACGGCTGCGTCGCCAGGCCCAGGGCGCGGGCACGCTGACGTCGACACCGCAGCAGACCGTGACGACGGAAGGCGAACTGATCTACATCGAGCCTGCGAGTCCGGACGTGCTTTACGTGCCCGCCTACGACCCCGGCGTGGTATATGGCCCGTGGCCGTACCCCGCCTATCCGCCTTATTTCTTTCCGCCACCGCCCGCCTATTACTACTCGCCGCTGCTGGCGGGAATCGAGTTCAGCGTGGGTTTTGTCATTGTTCAGACATTCTGGGGATGGGACCACTGCGATTGGCGATATCACCGCATCAATATCGACGCGCGCCGGGTGAACGTGATCAACCGCTACCATATCGATCACTTCCACCGGCCGCCGTTCGAGGGGCGCACGTGGGCGCACGACCCGCGGCATCGTGTCGGCGTCCCGTACCGCAGTCCGCAGGTGCGTGCGCGCTTCGAGCCCAAGCTGCCGGGTTCGCCGCAGAAGCGGTACGAATACCGCGGGCACGAACACGCCCCGTCGACGGTCCGCGTACCTCCGGCTCAGCCGCCAGCCTGGCGCGTCGAACCACGGGTGACGGAACGACCAGCCCCGCGAGTCACACCACCGCCGACACCGCGAGTCACACCACCGCCCGCACCGCGCGTCGCGGAACGGCCAGCACCGCGGGTGACGGCTCCGCCCGCACCGCGCGTCACGCCACCGCCAGCATGGCGCGCCGTTGAACGGCCGGCGGCGCCGATCTACCAGCGCTCGCGCAGCGGCGCGGAAGCGCACGAATTCTCGAACCGTGGGCGCGAAAGCCGCCAATCGACACCCGCGCCGAGGCCGCCACCGTCTACGCCACCGCCATCGGCGCCACCCAAGGGCGGCGGGTCCGGCGGCGGCCAGCCACGTTGGCGCTGATGTATGAACGATTCCATGAATGGGTGAGGAGCGATGAAAAACCCGAGGCGAAATGATGTCGGCGGCGTGGCGCGATTAGTGGTGGCGCTCGGTGTCGCGGCGATCCTCGCGTGGCCGGCGATGCCATTGCCCGCTGCGGACGTAGCCGGAAAACAGTTCGACTCGCCCGAGCATGCCGTCGACGCGCTTATTGCCGCCGTGCGTTCAGGCCGCACGGCGGATCTGCTCGCGATCTTCGGGCCGCGGGGCAAGCCGCTGGTCGAATCCGGCGATGCCGTGGCCGACAAGAACGGCCGCGCCAAGTTCGTGGCCTCCTACGACAAAAGCCATTCCCTCGCCACGCAGCCCGACGGCAGGATCACGTTGGTCCTCGGCCAAGACGACTGGCCGTTCCCGATCCCGCTCGTGAAAGCGGGCAAGGTTTGGCACTTCGATACCGCGGCCGGTGCCGATGAGATCCTCAACCGTCGCATCGGCCGCAATGAGCTGAGCGCGATCGAGGTCTGCCGCGCCTACGTTGACGCACAACGCGAGTATTCCTCGAAGGACCGCAACAACGACGGGTTGCGCGAGTATGCGCAGCACTTCACGAGTCACGCGAACCAGCGCGACGGGCTCTACTGGCCGGTACAGACCGGAGAAGAATTGAGCCCGATGGGCGCGCTGGTCGCACACGCCCGGGACGAAGGCTACGAAAGCGCGGGCACGCGCACGAAACGTGAACCGTACCACGGTTATTACTACCGCATCCTCAAGCGCCAGGGGTCCCATGCGCCCGGCGGCGCGCACGAGTACATCGTCGGCAACCACATGATCGGCGGTTTTGCGCTCGTGGCGTTTCCCGCGCAGTACGGCGCCTCGGGCGTGATGACGTTCATCGTCAACCAGGACGGCGTGGTGTATCAGAAGAATCTCGGGCCGGACACGGAGAAAATCGCGCGCGAGATGAAAGCCTACGATCCCGATCCGAGCTGGAAGGCGAACTGATCGCCCCGCAATCCCTGGGCTGCTTTCGTGCCGCTCCCGGACGGCGTTTTTTGGACAGAGAGGTGAATATAATGAACCGCACCACTAATTGTCGGAAGCAGGGAATCGCCATCGTATCCGCGGCATGGCTCCTGGCCGTGCCGGTCGCCTGGGCAGCCGATGAACAACGTCCAGACCAGAGCGCCGGGCCCGCAGCCGCCGCGCCGCCCGTGTCGGCCAAGGACACCGAGCAGGCGTTGCGGCAGATGAAGCAGAATGCGGACAAATTGCGCGCGCAGATGGACAAGATCCTCAAGACCAAAGATCCGTCCGAGCGCCAAAAGCTCGTGCAGGAACACATGCAGACCTTGCGCGCAAGCATGGCCACGGCCACTGGCGTGATGGGCGGCAGACCCGGATCCGGCGGCATGATGGGATCAGGGATGATGGGCGGCGGCACAATGGACTGCCCGATGTTGAGCGGCATGATGGGCGGCGCGGGTGGTGGCGCGGCGAACCACGCGATCACGGACCGCCTGAATCAGATGGAGAAGCGGCTCGACGTGATGCAGATGATGCTCGAGGACATGCGCAAGAAGTAAGTCTGCTGAGATGTATTTATCGGCCGCGGAGAGTTGCGCAGTCCCGTAGGTTGGGGTGAGCAAGGCGAACCCCAACAATGTTTGTCATGCCCGCGTCGGCGGGCATCCAGGCCTTGCCTATCATCCCCGCGCAGCGGGGATTCCTTCATCAAACCCGCGTCACAATCAACGGCACATGCATCTCGGCCTCGCTGGTGCCGCCGTGCACGCCGACCTGCATGCGCCAATGATCGCCCGGCACCGAGTCCTTCATCACGTAACGGTCCTTCATGATCAGGGTGTAATGCCCGACGCGCTCGGCGAGGCGCGGGTGCGGCGCGCCGAGGCCGAAGTAACCCCTATCGATCAGCGCCGCACTCGCGTGACACTCCACATAGTCCGCGAGCTCGTTCGCCACGTAGTCTTCGAACGCCGCGCCCTGCCCCGGCTTGACGTAGCAATACGGCACGCGCCGCTCGCCGCACAGCGGCAGCTGCAGCATCTGCGTCAGGCGCGGATGGGCGTCGAGGTCGACGAGCTGCCCGGGCTCGGAATCGACGATGCCGTGATCGCCGGTCACGACCACGGTGGCATCGGCGCCCTCGATGCGCCGCAGGAATTCCCCGAACGCTCCGTCGAGCTCGGCGAGGTGAGCCGCGGCGGCGCGGCTGCCGATGCCGTGTTCGTGCGCCAGGTGGTCGAGTTCCGGCCAGTAGGCATAGAGGTAACGGCGCTCGGCCCCGCCCTCGCGCACCAGCTGCGCCAGGATCTGGAACATCTCCGCGAGCGTGTCGAAGCCGTGGCGGCGCGCGCCGTCGGTGTGGGCGACGTTGAAATCGGAATGGATGATGCGCCGCGGCGACACCACGTGCATGCGCACCGGCAGTCGCGCCGACAAGCCCGAGGCGCCGAGCAGCTCGGCGGCGTCGACACCCTTGCCGAGCGGCGCCTTGCCCGCACGAGTCACGAACGGCAGCACTGAAAGCACGCTGCCCAACTCGCGAAAATACATGTTCCAGCCGGTGAGCCCGTGCTGCTGCGGGGCGAGACCAGTGAGAAACGTGGTCACCGCCGTGGCGGTCGTCGACGGGAACACCGAGGTCAGGCGCCCCGCGCGGTGCTGCGCGAACGCACCCTGCGTGCCGCGCACGAGCTCGTCGCCCAGACCGTCGATCACCAGTAGCACCACGCTGCGGCTCGCGCGCCAGGCGCCGGTGTCGATCCCGCGCAGCGGCGGATACGGCGCCGGCGCGTTGCCGCCCACAGCCTCGGTCAGCGAGGCCATCAGGTTTACGATACTGCCGCCGTGGTAGTCGGGAATCGACATGAGCATTTCGCTGGCGTAAAAAAACCAATCCGGATTCCGGTAAGCCGGTGCGGATTTTACTGCACTCGATCATGCCGCACCGAAAAAGAACACCGGGGTGATTTCGTTAAAGCCGTCATCCCCCGCCGCGGGATTCGACCTGTGGTAGTAACTCAGGTTGGGGTGAGCAACGCGAACCCCAGCAAACCTTAATCACCCAGCCGCAGGCTGGCCCGCAGGGCGGAATCCAGGGATGGACTCCGCAAGCCAATACACCATGGTCCATATATCGCAGACGTCGGGGTCCATTTCGTTCACCCCAACCGACAGCCCCGTAGCTTGAGATGAGCGCAGCCAACGTGGTTGAAATGCGCGACATCACGCTGTCCGTGTTCTCTTCAAATTAATAACCCTCGCTATTAAGCCCAAAGAGAGTATAGTGGCGATACCTGACTAATTTAGTCAGTTATTAGATGCACACTCCCCCCGGATTGGCGGGAGTGGACATGACCCACGGAGGGTTAATCATGAATTACACCAATATCATCAGCACCACGGACCCGATCACCGGTTTCAACATCACCAGCCTGAAAGACCGGCCCCATCTCGTCGAGGGCGACGACACCAACAACCTGACGATTTACTTTGAGTCCAAAGCCTCATTGCAGGCCTACCGCGACATTCCCGTCGAGCACCCGGAGCGGGATTTATCGGTAACACGCAGCAACCCCACGGGCGACTACGCCAGCTGAGGTTCAATCGGTCTGAAATGTTTGTCATGCCCGCGAAAGCGGGCGTCCAGGCCTTACATGTCATCCCCGCTTCAGCGGAGATTCCTTAACTAATGTAGGTTGGGGTGAGCGCAGCGAACCCCAACACGACGACGAGCGACGAGGCTTCGTTTGCTCCCGTCGTTGGGGTTCATTTCATTCACCCCGACCTACGGGTTGTTACCGCGCCCGCCGACACGCCTCACAAGGACATATATATGGAACAATTTACCGCAGATCCGCAGGACACCGAGACTTCAAGCAGTGACGCCGGCGACCGTTTCACCGAGCTGGCCGACCAGCGCTGGGATCGCCGCAAATCCCTGGCGCTGGCCAAGAGCGAAGGCGTTGATTTCAACGATGAGCATTGGAGCGTGATTGTCTTCCTGCGCAAGTTCTATCTGGAGCACGGCCTGCCGATCACGGCGCGCACCACCGCCAGGGCGCTCAATAAAAACTTTTTCCGTCAGGGCGGCAACAAGTACCTGCGCCGGCTTTTCGGCGGCGGCCCGGTTACGCAAGGCAGCCGCCTCGCCAATCTGCGCACCCCCGCGTACGCCACCGACCTGTCGTTCGGGACCAGCTACTGAGGCAGCCGGGTCTTGCGATAGCGCAAGCGGCTTCTCGCCTCCACCGGCGGGAATTCGACCGGTAACTGAGAATTCCGTGGCCGGTCCCCGATTACTGGCCGCGTCACTCCCGGTTCCCGATCCACGCACCCAACAGGGTATAGGCAACCGCCAGTACCGTGGGACCGACAAAAATGCCGATCAACCCAAAGGCGATCAGGCCGCCAATGACGCCGGTAAAAACCAGCAGCAGCGGCAGACGCGCGCCTTGCCGGATCAGCACCGGACGCAGGATATTGTCGAGCAGACTGACCACCACCGTGACCACCACCAGCACGCTCCCCCACATCACGTCATTGTGCCAAAACAGCCAAACCACCGCCGGGATCAACACCGGCAGGGCGCCGATCTGCGCCACCGAGAGCATGAACATCGTCGCCGTGAGGATGGCCACAAACGGCACGCCCGCCAGCGCGAGCCCGAGGCCGCCGAGCAGTGCCTGCACCAGCGCCGTGACCACCACGCCGAGCGCCACGCTGCGAATGGCCAGCGCCGAGAGCTGCAACGCGGCGTCGCCGTTCTCCCCGCCCACGCGCCGCCCGAAACGCCGTATCCAGCCGGCGGCCTGTTCGCCGTGCGCGTAGAGGATGGCGGCAAACACCACCGTGAGCAGCAAGTCCACAAACACCACGCCCAGGCTGCCCACCTGCGCGACAAACCATTTCAGGAGCACACCGGTATAGGGGACGACCTTGGCCATCAGTGTCTCGGCGCCGCCGACGGTCAGCTCCTGCCACAGCTGCGTGGCGCGGTCTCCAACCACCGGCAGGTCGCCGAGCCAGGCCGGCGCCGGCGGCAGCGTGAACTCGTTCAAGGTCTTGGCCCACTCGCCGATGGTATCGACATTGGCCACGATCGTTACGACGGCGGCGGCGAACGGCACGATCAGCAGCAACAGCAGCGCGAGCGTCATCACCGTTACCGCCAGCCAACGCCGCCCCCACAACACCGACTGGGCAGCGCGCATCAGCGGCCAGGACGCCGCCACAATCATCACCGCCCAAATCAGCGACCCCAGGAACGGGCGCAGAATCCACAGCGAGAAACCGAGCAGGCCGCCGATGAACAGCACCGCAAGCACGGTGCGGGTGAGGTCACGCTGGATATCGGGCATGGGCAGTTGATCCTTTATATAGAACCGGCTTGCACGCTAGGCTTTCTTTACAAACTCGGATTTGAGCTTCATCGGCCCGATCCCGTCAATCCTGCAATCGATATTGTGATCGCCCTCGACCAGCCGGATATTTTTGACTTTGGTGCCGACCTTGACCACCGATGACGAACCCTTGACCTTGAGATCCTTGATGACGGTGACGCTGTCGCCGTCCTGCAGCACGTTGCCGTGGGCATCCTTGACGACGAGCGCCTCCTCGCCGGATTCGGTCACCGCCTGTTTCGACCATTCGTGCGCGCATTCCGGGCAGACGAACATGTTTCCATCTTCATAGGTGTATTCCGAACCGCACTTCGGGCACTTGGGCAAGTTACTCATGGGTCTATCCAGCGGCTGGTTAGCTGACTCTTGTGGAGGCGAAGCGTGATTCTATCGAATCCGCGCCCACTAACGTAGTAACGTAGGCTGGGGTGAGCAACGCGAACCCCAACAAACTCAATCACCCAGCCGCAGGCTGGCCCGAAGAGCCGATTCCAGGGATGGTCTCCGCAAGCCCGGCACTGCGTGGATCATGGGCAACAGACGTTGGGGTTCATTTCATTCACCCCAACCTACGGCCCATCGTTGCCTTTAGAGTAACGCAGGTCGGGGTGAGCGCAGCGAACCCCAACAGTGTTTGTCACCCCCGCGAAAGCGGGGGTCCAGAGTTTGAACATCATCCCCGCTTCGCGGGGATTCCTTTATTCAATCCTCGATTTCTTGAATTGAATGATCTGACGCCGCTCTTTCTTGCTGGGCCGCCCGTTGGTATGGGTGGCATAATGCCGTTCGGCGGCAAGGCGGGTCGCCAATGCTTTGCGCGCCGCCTGGCTCGACTCGCTTTCTTCATAAAGCAATGCGGCTTGCGGCGCCGGGCCACGTCGGGCGGACAGGGCCAGCACACGTACGACGTATTCATAGGGGCCGATGGCGATGCGCAAGGCATCATTGACCCGCAGCGCCTTGGCCGCCTTCACGCGCTCGCCATTCAGCTTGACCTTGCCGCCCGTCACCGCTTCCGCGGCCAAGGCCCGGGACTTGAAGAACCGCGCCGCCCATAGCCATTTGTCGAGGCGAATGGCGCTGTCTTGCGTTTCTGTTGCAGCCATTTCCGGACTTCTCAACATTTCCTGCAATTCGGACAGGGCTCCGGGATCAGAGCCCCCTGTTCCTTATATTAGCGAGAACCTCGCTCTGACCCCAGTTTTCTGAAGCGCCGTAGCCCGCATGAAGCGCGGCGGAATGCGGGAAACGAGCCTTGAAGCGGAACAAGCCCTTGCGCTACCTTCCGCGCATGAAAATTGCTCTGCTGGACGCCATCGACGCCGCGCTGGGCGGCGATTGGCATCGCGCGCACCAGATCGTGCAGCAGCACGAAGACGACCCGCTGGCGTGCTGGATTCACGCGGTGCTGCACAAGATCGAAGGCGATGCGGGCAACAGTCGCTATTGGTATTCGCGGACAGCGCATGCGTACGACGACTTTGCCGATGCCAGGCAGGAGCTGGCGGCGATCAAGCGCGAGGTCGAGAACGGACGCTAGGCCCCGCGCGAGCGGGAGTATTTACGAAAACTGCGATCCGACCCGGTTTTGCGCGTATAGTGACACCGCCCAACCCACGGGCCAGCACGCGTTAATCCGAGGAACCGCATCATGGAAGGCATCAGCGATATCAGAATCACGGGCATCGACGAACGGCGCCCGCCGCGAATCCGCAAGGAACCGTACATCGACCTCTGCTTCCGGCTCGCGCACAAGGCGCCGGTTGACTGGTGCGAGGATTTCGTCGATCACCTGTCCAAAACGGACTTCCCGGTAACGATCGATACCAAGGAGTGCCTGTACATCGAGACCTGGGTCCGCTCACCGGACGAGATCGTCGGGCACCTGCAGACGCTCAAGAAAGCCGTGGCCGAGTGCAACGCGCGTTACATCGAGAAGATCCAGGCGAGCGAGCGCGACCGCGACGGTGATATTGACGCACTGGCCAGCGAAGCCGGCCCACAGGGGCAACTGAACCGCCTCATCGCCGCGCTGGACTTCAGCGACTGACGCCGCACCCGGCTGGCCACCCGGCCAGCCGCCGCGCATGCCGCGATGACCTCCGTTCCCGACTGCATGGAAATGCTGCAGGCCAGCTGAAGCTCTGACCGCAAGATGGCGATTCCTGGTCTGGCTCGCGGCGGTTGTACCGGTGAACGGAGCGCCTCGACTCAGGCCACATGCTTGTCCGCGCTCTGGCGAACGATGTCGCGCAGGCTGCGGCTGCCATTGATGGTGTCGCGCCCTGCGCGCCTGGCCTTCGCCAGGTTGGACAGGGTTTCGCTGAGGAAGTCCATCGGGCTTTTCATATTCCTCGCCAGGAAGCCGATCCCGAGACTGACGGTGATGTAGATCCTTTCCGCATTGTGGAGGAACGGGTGATATTTCACGGACCGGCGGATGCGCTGCGCCAACACCGCGGCGGCCGCGTCGGCCCGATTCCGCAGAAGCGCCCCGAAGATGTGGTTTTCGTGCCGGGCAAACACATCCTCCCGGCCGAGCACGGAGCTGACGACCTTGGCGACTTCGCGCAGCACCATTTCGCCCACGGCCGGCCCGTGCGTTTCGGTGATCTTCTTGAAGTGGTCCACTTCGAACATGAGCAACGCCAGGTTTTCGTTCTGCGCCCTGGCCCGGAAAAAACCCTCGTCCATTTGCATGAGCAGATAGTGCCGGGGATGGAGGCCGGTCAGCGCGTCCCGAGTGGCATCCGCCGCATTGCGGTCAGCCGTCTCCGGCGCGGGGTTGGCCTGGTAGCGGAATTGCAGCACATGGTGCGGACGGATCAGAACCTTGTCGCCGTCGCGAAGCGTTTGTCGCGTGATCTTCTCGCCGTTAACGTAGGTGCCATTGGTGCTGTCGAGATCTTCGATGAAAATGGCGCCCTCGGCGGTCACGCCGACGCGCGCATGGTGTTGGCTGACGCCCTGATCCGTAATGCACACGTCGTTGTCCGGCGCGCGTCCAATGGCGAGTTCCTTGCCGTCGGACAGCCAGTAAACCGCATCCGGCAGGCTGTCCGCCGAGGGCGCGCGAGAACGCGCCGCCGGCCGGCCGGATGCGGAACCCGACGTCGCATGAGCGTCTACGAGGACGGTTTTGTCTTGGTCTTCTTGAGCCACATGTCACCCCGAACCCGCCGCTTGTTCTCCCTCTTGCAATCACGCAGGAAAATGGCGCCGCACCCCTGGCGCGTCCCGGCGTCGTTATTGCCGTTGGTTTCCTGCTTACCTAAAGAGCAAGAGATATGCCACTTCGCTGTTGTCGCAGGGGTTTTGGGCATTGTTGCGGCGCCCGTTTTCCTGTCTTATCAAGACATTAAGAACTCGCGGCACGTCCCCAAAATGCCCGGGATTCCCAAAGCCAGGTTTCGACTACGTCCGAAAATGTCATGCTTAACGGACGCGGATCTCGGGGGAAAATTGCGGTTTTCACGGAGTCCGCCGTGCGCGCCGCACACCTCCCCACGTGAATGAGGTATTCGCGGCAACGAGGCCGATTCAAGACGTTTGATTTGGTCGATAAAGGAGGAAACACCCATGCCGCTCGAAGCCCTGGTGTTCGATGCCTACGGCACGCTGTTCGACGTGCATTCGGTGATCGCGCGATGTGAAGCACGGTGGCCAGGCCACGGAGCCGCCCTCAGCCATTTGTGGCGCGCCAAGCAACTCGAGTATTCCTGGTTGCGCAGCCTCATGGGCCGCTACGTCGACTTCGAGACCATCACGGCCGACGCGCTACGGTATGCCTGCCAATCCCTCGATCTCGCTTGCGACGCCGCGGACACCCGGACCCTCATGGAGGCGTACCGGAATCTGGAGACCTTCCCGGAGGTGACAGCGGTGATGAGCGCGCTGCGGGGCCGCAAGCGGGCCATCCTCTCCAACGGATCGTCCGACATGCTGAACGCCGTCGTGCGTAACAGCGGCCTGGAAGCAACGCTTGATGCCGTATTGAGCGTCGATGCTCTCAAGATCTACAAGCCGGATCCCCGCGTCTATCAGCTCGCCGTGGACGCACTGGCGGTCGACCGGGAACGAATCGGCTTCGTGTCGTCCAACTGCTGGGATGCCTGCGGAGCGAAGAGTTTCGGCTTCCGCGTCTTCTGGATCAACCGCGCCGGCAATCCCGTGGACGCGCTCGGGGCAGCGCCGGACCAGATACTGACGAAGTTGAGCGACATGCTGCCGTTACTGTCGTGAAGCGATGGCCCGCTTTGCTCCCACAGGGTCGCGCGTCGGCTTGTGATTGGCTGCAATTTTCAGGGTTGAGGTGAACCCTCGCGCTTCAGGCAAGTGTCGAGCCATCGGTGGACGCGCTCCCGGTGTTCTGCGTGTCCGTAGGCGGCCTCGCTGCAGCCGATGACGCCTTCATCCGCCGGCGCTTTCACGGCCGGAGAATTGTCTTGAGATCCTTGACTGGCAAGATATCGCCCACCCACCGGAACGAGCCGGCATCGCGCATGGCGATCGCGGCTTCGCGCACGGCCGCGAAGGCAAGGCGCAACAGCGCTCCTCCCACGCTGATGCGTTTGACGCCGACGTCCGCCAGTTGCTGCACGGTGATTTCCGGGTCCGCCAGACCCATGACGACATTCACGGGCTTTGGCACCGCGGCCACTACCCGGCGGATCGTTTCGAGGTCACGCAGGCCCGGTGCGAAGAGGACGTCCGCGCCGGCGGCCGCGAAGGCCTGCAGGCGCTTGATGGTGTCGTCGAGGTCGGGTCGTCCGTGCCAGTAGTTCTCGGCCCGCGCCGTGAGCGTGAACGGGAACGGCAGGGAGCGCGCCGCCTCGACCGCCGCGGCCACCCGCTCGACGGCGAGGTCGAAATCGTAAATCGGCCTGGCGGCATCGCCCGTGGCATCCTCGATCGAACCGCCCACGACGCCGGCTTCGGCGGCCAACCGGATGATCGCGGCGGCCTCGTCGGGATCATCGGCGTATCCGTTCTCCAGGTCCGCGTTCACCGGAAGATCCGTTGCCGATGCAATCTCACGGCAGTTGGCGAGCAGTTCCTCGCGGCTTAAAGAACGCGTGCCGTCGGTGCGCCCGCGCGAGCTCGCGAACCCGAGACTGGTCGTCGCCAATGCCTCGAAACCCAGCGAGGCAAGGAGTTTCGCCGTGCCCGCGTCCCAGGGGTTGGGCATGATGAAGATCCCGGATCGCTCATGCAGCGCCCGGAACCGCCGCGCTTTTTCAGTTTGTGTGGGCATGCTTTCCTCCTTTCATCGGCATCGCGCGATTCCGGATTGGCGCCCGACTGGAACACGGCCGCCGGGAACCCATCTCGAAATCAAATTCCCTCCCCCTCGACGGGGGAGGGGGAAAACATTTTGCGACTCGTCCTGCCCGGAAGCCGCTCGCCTTGCGCGTGACAGCAAACTACGCCCGGGAACCGGGACGGAACGGCTCGATACAGCGATGAGGGCCTGAACCTGGGCGGCGCTCACACGCCCAGATACCGCTGCAATACTTCCGGTTGCGCCTTGATTTCCTGCGCCGGGCCCTCGTGCGCGATATGCCCGTTGTTGATGATGTAGACGCGTTGCGCCAGCGCCAGCGTGGCCGCGAGATTCTGCTCGACCAGCACGATGGTCTGCCCCGCTTCCGCGAGCTGGCGGCAGGCCGCCATCAGGTCGCGCACGATCACCGGCGCGAGACCCTCGAACGGCTCGTCCAGCAGAATGATTTTCGGATCGCGGATGAGCGCGCGGGCGATCGCCAGCATCTGCTGCTCGCCGCCCGACAGATCGGTGCCGCGGCTGCCGCGCCGCTCCTTGAGCCGCGGGAACATCTCGTAAATGCGCTCGAGCGGCCACTTGTTCGAGGCCGTGAGGCCGGCGAGGACCAGGTTTTCCTCGACGTTGAGACTGCCGAAGATGCGGCGGTCTTCGTGCACCAGCTGCATGCCGGCCTGCGCGATCGCGTGGCTCTTCTTGCCGGCGATCTGCACCCCGTCGAACAGCACCGAACCCGTGCGCGGGGTCACCACGCCCATCAGGCTCTTCAAGGTGGTGCTCTTGCCGGCGCCATTGTGGCCGAGCAACGCCACTACCTCGTTCTTCTCCACGCGCAACGAGACGTCGAAGAGGATATGGGAATCCCCGTAGTAGCTGTTCAGTCCCTTGACCTCGAGCAGGCTCATGGGTCCACCACTCCGTGCACGCCGCCGAGATAGGCCTCCTGCACCTCGGCGTTGCCCTTGATTTCCTCCGGTGTGCCTTCGACCAGCACGCGGCCCTGGTGCAGCACGGTGATGCGCTCCGCCAGCTCGAACAGCGACGCCATGTCGTGGTCGATGATGATCATGGTGCGCCCCTCGCTGATCGACTTGAGCAGCATGACCGTTTCCACTCGTTCACGCGGGCTCATGCCGGCCAGCGGCTCGTCGAGCAGCAACAGGGTCGGCGACGTCGCCAGCGCCAGACCCACCTCCAGGCGCCGCTTTTCTCCATAGGCCAGCTCCGACACCGGTACGTCGGCGCGATCCGCGAGCCGGACGAGATCGAGCGTGTGCTGAACCTGCTCTTTCAGTCCGTGAACGCTCGATATGCTCGCCAGCAGGTCGAGCCGGAATTTGCCGCGCAGTTCGCCGAGCGCGGCGATGGTCAGGTTTTCGCGCACCGTCAGGTGGTTGAAGAGCTGGTTGACCTGGTAGCTCTTGGTCAGGCCCAGCTGGCACACGTCGGCGACGCTCATGCCGGTGATATCGCGGCCCTCGAACGTGATCTTGCCGGCGCTCGGGTGCACCTCGCAGGTGAGCATCTTGAAGAACGTCGTCTTGCCGGCGCCGTTCGGTCCGATGATGCCGCGCACCTCGCCCTCGTTCACCGAGAAGTTGATGTCGGCGTTGGCCACCAATCCGCCGTAATGCTTGCTGAGGCCGGTGGCCTGCAGGATGGGACCCTTGATCTCGCTGCGCGAGTGATAATGCGCCGCCGGCAGCGGTTCCGGAACCGGTTCGCGCGCGATCTCGGCTTCCGCCGCCTTCTGTTCTTCCTCGGCGGTGATCCCGGGGACCGGCGTGGTCTCCTTCGGCTCCCGGGCCGCGACCCGGCAGCAGAATCCATAGAGATCGCGCACGCCGCCGATGATGCCGTGGCGCAGGAAGACGACCAGCACCACGAACACCAGTCCCAACACCAGCTTCCATGTCGCGCCCAGCCCGAGGGTCGCCTGCAGGTAGTCCCGCAGATACAGCCAGACCGAGGCGCCGAGCAGCGGACCGAACAGCGTGCCGCGGCCGCCGATCGCGGTCTGAATGACGAGCTCGCCGGACGTGTCGAACGTAAAGGCCTCGGGGGGCATGAAGCCCTGCATCACGCCGAGCAGGCCGCCGGCCAGGCCGGCGTAGGCGGCGGCAATGACGAAGGCGGTAAGCTTGTAGCTGTGGACGCTGTGGCCGATGGCGGCCGCACGCAGCGGGTTTTCGCGGATCGCGCGGAAGATCACGCCGACCGGCGAGCGCACGATGCGAAGCGCGGTCACGATGCCGATGAAATAGAAGAACGCGATGAACGGGTAGAACGACCAGCCGGTGGTGAAGTGCAGCTTGGTGAATCCGAGGTCGATGACCGGGCTCGGAACGCCGGGCAGTCCGTTTTCGCCGCCGGTCCATGCCGACAACGGATTGAACTCGACGAAGTAGAAGATTTCCGCGATGGCCACGGTGATCATGGCGAAGTAGATGCCGGTGCGGCGCAGCGCGATCAGCCCGACCAGGTAGCCGACCACGGCGCCGGCGATCATGCCGATGATCAACGCGAGCATGACATGGGGGAAGCCCGCCATCGTGAGCAGATAGGCGGCGACCATTCCGCCGGTGCCGTAAAGAGCCGATTGGCCGAACGAAAGCAGGCCGGTGTAGCCGAACAGGATATCAAAGCCGATGCCGAACAAACCCCACACCAGGATGCGGTTGACCGTGTCAGGCGCGAATCCGAGATACGGCAGCACGAACGGCGCGACGATCAGACCAACCGCCGTCAGCAGCTCAACCAGAAATCGCCGGTGTCCAAGCATCAGTCGTCTGCTCTCACTCGCGGCCCAGTGTGCCGAGCAGTCCCTGCGGCCGCACCATCAGCACGAGCGTCATGGCCGCGAACAGCATGACGTAGGCGTAACCGGGATTGATCATCGAGGTGATGCTGATGATCTCGCCGGCGATCAGGCCGCCGAGCACGGCGCCCGGAAACGATCCAACGCCGCCGATGACCACCACGACGAACGTCTGCACCAGAATCCCCTCCCCGATGTCGGGCGTGAGCGAAACCACCGGGGCGTTCACGATGCCGGCAAAGCCCGCCGCCATCGCGCCGATGCCGAACACCAGCATGAACACGCGATCGACGTTGATACCGAGGGAATCCACCATCACGGAATCCTCGATGCCCGCCCGCACGATCAGGCCGAGCCGCGTCCGGTAGAGCACGAGGAACAGCACGAGCAGCGCGACCGCCACGATGCCGACGACGGCCAGGCGGTACGTCGGATAGGACATGACGCCGAGCGAGGTGATGCCGGAAAACAGGGACGGCGGCGGCACGGTCTTGGACATGCTCGAGAAGAAATAGCGGACGATTTCAATGAAGCAGATGGCGAGGCCGAAGGTGACCAGGAGCTGATCCTCGGGCGGGCGGCTGTAGAAATGCCGGATGATGACCCGCTCCATCACCACGCCGACCACACCCACGAACAGCGTGCCGGCGATCACCGCGACGACGAAGGAACCGGTCGCCTGAAACGCGACATAACCGGCGTAGCCGCCGAGCATGAACATGGCGCCATGCGCCAGGTTCAGCACGCCGAGCGTTCCGTAGATGATCGTGAGCCCGGAGCTGATCAGCGCGAGCAGCGCGCCGAGCGCCAGGCCGTTGAACAACTGCGAGAGAAAATTAGGCCAGGTGACCATAAATATATTCTAATGCAGTCAGCGGGTTCACGCTGACGCTTGGGTGGACGCGTCCGGACGCCGCGAGGGGCGATCGCCCTCGCGGCGTCACGCCTGCCGCGCAATCTCAGGTAGACGGCCCCAGATTGCAGCCGAACGCATCAGGCTTCTGCATCAACGGCGCGCCCGGATCAACCTCGGTGACCTCCCAGAAGTCTTCCTTGTTCTTCATGTCCTTCGCCGCCTTGCCCCGGACGATGACGACCGGACGGACCATCTGGTGATCGGCGGCGCGCATGTGCACCTCGCCGACCATCGAGTCGAGCTTGCGCCCGGCTTCGAAGGACTTGATGACATCCGGCGGATAGAAGCTGCCGGCGTGCTCCACGGCGTCCGCCCACATGGCGAAAGACATGTAGGCGTTCTCCGCGCCCCATTCCGGCCGGTAGCCGTATTTCTTCTGGAACTCGTCCACGAACATCTTCGCCAGCGGGTACTTGTCCTCGAGGGTCCACCAGAAATCGGTGGCCGCGTAGACGCCCGCCAGCGTGTCGCCGCCGACCTCGGGGGCAAGGAACGGAATCTGGTACGGAAACGCCAGTTTCATCTTGGGCAGGATGCCGAACTGCTTGGCCTGCTGCGTCGACAGCACCGCGTCGTGCCCCCAGTTCACGTTGATGAGGATGTCGGCGCCCGAGTTGGCGACGTTCGTGAGATAGGAACTGAAGTCGGGCGCGCCGAGCGGCGAGACCTGGTTCGTCACCATCTTCCAGCCGCCGTGCGCGCTCA
>JBLMXN010000190.1:0-4702 GCA_050257795.1 Bacteroidota bacterium | reverse complement strand
ACGACCTGCTGCGCGCCGACGACGTCGCCGAAATGCTGCGCCGCCTGGAACGTACGCCCTTCGCCGACATCGCGCGCGAGGCCCGGCGCATCTACGACGAGCACCGCGATCTGTTCTCACTGGACGCGGCGGTCGACCGGCGTTACTTCGCGGGCCTGTGGAAGCGCGCGGCGAAAGCCGAACGCGGGCGCGAAAGTCACTTGCGTTCGCTGGCCGGCGGCATCATCGACCGCTTCAACCTGGTGTGGCTGCTGCGTTACCGGTTTGCGTACCATCTTTCGCCGGCGGAGGCGTATTATCTGCTGATCCCGGCGAGCCACCGCCTGGACACCCGCAAGCTGCTGGCGCTGTCGCAACTGGGCAGTTTCGAGGAGGTTATCGAGCGTCTGCCGCCGCCGTTCGCGGCGTGGCTGGCGGGCGCCAAAACCGCGTCCGATGTGGCATCCGTTCTGGATCGCGAAGGCTGGCGCGAGGCGCAAACCGTGTTGCGACACGACCTGTTCAGCCTGGCGCGGGTTTTTGCCTATCTGGTGCTGCGGGACAAGGACCTGCGTCAGCTGCGGGCCGTCATCAAGGGCAAACGCCTGCAGATGAACATCCCCTTGATCCGCGAAGCCGTGGATCTGCCGGCCGAAGGATGAGTGAATCATGTTCCGACCCTTGCCCATGCAGCGCATCGCGATCCAGGTCCTGAGCGAGGACGCGGCGCTGGCGGCACAATGCCTGGCGGAAGAGGGGATGTTCAATCCCGAGACGGCGCAAGCCTGGGCGGAACAACTGCCCGAATTCCCGGGCGCGTCCTATCGCGAGCTGTATCACAACGCCCGCGCCCGCCTCGACAAGATTCTCCAGCACTGCAGCCAGTACGGGCGCGAATGGGTCCCGCCCGAACCGCGCCCGGTCAGCGAACGCGAACTGGCCGAACTCGACGGCTGGCTGCACGACGTGTGGACGCTGTGTTCGCGCTGTCAGGAAGGCCTGCGCCGCATCGAGGAGCAGAAGAAGCATATCGACCAGTTGCTGAAAACGCTCGACAACTTCGCGGCGCTCGACATCGATCTCGGCTTGCTCGCGAGCTCCAAGCGCTTTCTGGACGTGCATATCGGCATGGTTCCGGCGGAGAACGTCTCGCGCCTGCGGCAGGCGGTCAGTCTCGCCGGCTACACGCTCACGCCGTTTCTGCACCACGAAGGCATGGAGCACGTGGTGGTGGCCGGGTTGCGCGGGCGGGAAATGGAGATCCGTCACGTGCTGCTGGCGGCCGGCTGGCATTCCGCCACGATTCCGCCGGAGCTGCACGACCGTCCGGAGAAGGTGCGGCGCGAGCTCGAGCGGCGTGCGGAAGAGGCGGCCGGGGAAACTGACGCGCAGTGCCAGTTGATCGAAACCACCCAGAAGGAGTTCATCGACAAGCTCATGGCCGCGGCGCAAACCCTGGCGCTGGTCGCGCCGTACGTCGAACTGGGCGATGCCTTGCGCGGACGCGGCGGACTCGCGCTTATCAGCGGGTGGGCGCCGAGAAAGGACTTGCCGCGGCTGCAGGCGCGCTTGCGCACCTGCATCGGCGGCCGTTTCGTGTTGACGACGCGCGATCCGCTGCCGGAAGAACGCGCGCGCGTGCCGTCGCTGATCCGTCATCCGCGCTGGCTCATGCCGTTCGCCGAGCTGGTGCGCAACTACGGCATAGCCCGTTATGGCGAGTTCGACCCCACGTGGTTGTTCGCGCTCACCTTCGTCGCCATGTTCGGCATGATGTTCGGCGACATCGGCCAGGGCGCGGTGATCGTCGCGGCCGCCTGGTTGATGCGCCGGCGCCTGGGCAAATTCACGCCGTTCATCGTGGCGGCCGGGCTGTCCTCGACGGTTTTTGGCGCGCTTTACGGCAGCTTCTTCGGTTTCGAACACTTGATTCCGGCCCTGTGGATGTCGCCGTTGACCGATCCGGTGCGCATGTTGACGCTCGCGTTCTACTGGGGCGCGGGGTTCATCCTGGTGGCGACGCTGTTGACGGTGTACAACCGGATCACCGAGGGCCGCTACGGCGAAGCCCTGCTTGGCGGCAAGGGAGTCGCCGGAATTCTTTTTTACCTCGGCCTGTTGTACGGCGGCCGGCGCTGGATCGACACCGGCGCCTTTGGCGCAGTCGAAGCCGCCGGCATCGCGATCCCGCTCGCGCTCATCCTCGGCTATCAGTGGCATCATTATCGCGCGCCGCTCGCGGAGCGCATCCTGGTGGTGTTCATCGAGGGGTTCGAAACCCTGATCAGTTATTTTTCCAACACCTTGTCGTTTCTGCGCGTGGCCGCGTTCAGCCTGAATCACGTGGCGCTGGCGATCGCGATTTTCGCCCTGGCGGAGATGATGCAGACCACCGGGCACTGGATCACGATCGTGCTCGGCAACGTTTTTATTCTGGTGCTGGAAGGAGCGATCGTCGCGATTCAGGCGCTGCGACTGGAGTATTATGAAGGCTTCTCCCGGTTCTTCGGCGGCGACGGCCGCGAGTTCCGGCCGTTGCGGCTGACGGTGTCAGGTTTCAAGTCTCAGGTTTCAAGTTAGGTCCAACAACATGCCCCTGAAACCCGAAACCAGAGACCCGAAACCAGAATCTTAAACATAAGGAGCATGCCATGTACTGGATGGTCGGTCTGATAACGCTGAGCCTGGTGAGTATCATGGCGCTGGGCGTGTACTTCGAAATACGACCCCTGACGCAGCGCTTCAAACCTCCGCGCTGGCTCAAGGGCACGGTCGGCGCCAATCTGATTCTGTTCGTGGCGGCCGAGGCGGGATTGTTGTTCATCGGCGTGCACGACGCCCTGGCGGCCGAGCCGGCCGTCGCCGCCGGCGCGCGCGAGGTTTCGGTCGGTCTCGGCCTGGCGCTGATCGGCATCGGCATTCCGACGGCGCTCGCTACGATCGGCGCCGGCATCGCCGTAAGCAGCGTGGGCGCGGCGTCGCTGGCGGTGATCGCCGAGCGGCCGGAGGTCTTCGGGCGCACCCTGGTGTACCTGGGCCTGGCGGAAGGCATCGCCATTTACGGCCTGGTGGTCACCATATTAATGCTGGGCAAGATCGGATAGTCATGGCGTCCGCGACAACCGCCGTACCGCCGACCCGGCTGATCGCGCTCGGGAGTGCCGCGCTGGTGGACGGCTTCAACCTGATCGGAATAGAAACCGTGCGCAACGCCACGCCCGAGATGCTCGAGGAATTGCTGGCGGGATTGGTCCAGCGCCAGGAGAAGGCGCTGTTGTTCATCGAGCATGATCTGGCGCGCAGCCAGGGTCCGTGGCTCGATCGCGTGCGCAACGAAGGCGGCCGCATCGTGGTCACGGAAATGCCGCCGCTGCACGCCCCCGGGGATTACCACCCGCCGGTGGAAGACGTGGTGCGCGCGATCCTCGGGCCGCAGGCGCTGGAGCTGAAACCATGAGCACCAAGGCCGGCATCGACGAGCTCGAGTCGGCGCTGCTGGCGCGCGCCAGGGCGCTGGCCGAGGAGCATCTGGTCAACGCCCGCCGCACCTGTGATCAGATTATCAGCGACGCCAACGAGCACCTGCGTCTGCGCGAGGAGCGTGAAATCCTCGCCGCCAAGACCCAGGCCGAGCGCAGCTACCGTCAGCGCGTGCAGGCCGCCGAGATCAAGCACCAGGAGGAACTCGACCGGTTGCGCTGGGATCTGGTGCGCGGCGTGATGGAGCGGCTCACCGGCGAGTTCGGGAAAATCGCCGCGGACGACAAGACCTATCTGCCGCTGCTGCGCCGGTTCCTGGCGCGTGCGGTAACCGCCATCGAGGATCCGGAGCTCGTGGCCGCTGTCAACGCCCGCGACCACCAGCGGCTGGCGAAAAACTGGGACGCCTTCGTGCGCGAGGCCGGCGTGACACAGCGCGTGGTGCTGGCGCCGGAACCGATCGTCGGTATCGGCGGCGTGCAGGTGCGCAATGTCGACGACACCATCCGCATCGACAATACCTTCGAGGGACGCCTGGATCGCCTGCAGGAAGTGCTGCACCAGACGGTGATGGAGCGGCTGTTCGCGTCGACCGCCGACATCGGAGCCATGTTCGGTGGATAAGCGCATCGACGGCGAAATCGTCGAAGTCAACGGACCGATCGTCACGGTCCGCCTCGCCAACGTATTGAACGGCGAGCAGGTTCGCATCGGCAAGCTCGGGCTCGTCGGCGAAGTGATCGGGCGCGACGGCGGGCACGCGGTCGTGCAGGTCTACGAATCGACCGAGTCGGTATGTCCGGGCGAGGCGGTCGAGCCGCTTGGCCATCCGCTCACGGTCGAGCTCGGTCCGGGATTGCTTGGCGGCATCTTTGATGGCGTGCAGCGGCCGTTGGCGGAGATTTACAGGCAAAGCGGCGACCATATCGCACGCGGCCTGAGTGTCGTGCCGCTCGACCGTGCGCACACCTGGTCCTTTGTGCCGTCCACGAAACTTGCGCCCGGCAAACCGGCGCCGGCGGGCGCGATTCTCGGCACGGTGCAGGAAACCCGAACCATCGAACACCGCGTGCTGGTGCCGCCCGATATCGCAGGTGATCTGGTCGAGCTGGCGCGTGCCGGTGAGTACACGGTGGATCAAACGATCGCGCGGGTGAAAACCGCGGACGGCACGGTGCGCGAGCTGAAACTATATCACCGCTGGCCGGTACGTGTGCCGCGGCCGTACCGCCGGCGCGATCAC
>JBLMXN010000189.1:0-3066 GCA_050257795.1 Bacteroidota bacterium | reverse complement strand
CCCGCCGGCCGCCGCCGCCGGCAAACCGGAGCCGCTCGCGCCGCATCTCACGCCGCGCCTGCAAAAGCTGTTCGCGCAGGCGATGGCCGCGGTCCTGCACGCCAGCCAGCAGATCGTGGCTGCGCTGGCGGCGGGTGATCACGCCGCGGTGGCGAAAAACGCCCAGGCGATACACGACAGTTTCATCCTCGACAAGAACCTGACGGCGAAAGACCGTCGCGATCTCGAAACCGCCGTGCCGCCGGCGTTTCTCGAGCTCGACGGCGCCTTCCACCAGTTGGCGGCAAGGCTGGCCGAGGCCGCGCGGCATCAGGACCTCGACCTGCAAACGCATTATTTCAGCCGCATGCTCGAAACCTGCCAGACCTGCCACAGCCGTTACGCGACCGACAAGTTTCCCGGCTTCGCCGGCAAAGCGCCGGCCACGCACGCGCACTGAGCCGCGCGCCGTGACGGCACCGACGACATCCGGACCCAGCCCCGATGCGCACGGCACGCGGCGCGCGCAACGGCTGAGCATCGGCGGACGCGTGCAGGGCGTCGGGTTCCGTCCGTTCGTATATCGCCTGGCGCACCGGCTCGGGCTGCGCGGCTGGGTGCGCAACGACGCCGGCTCGGTGGAAATATTCATCCAGGGCGAACCGTACGCGCTCGCCGAGTTCGAGCGCGCGCTGGTGCAGGAGGCGCCGCCGCTCGCCCGGCCGGTCATCACCGCGCGCGCCGCCGCCGAGCGGCAAGCGCTGGAAACCTTTGCGATCGAAGTCAGCCGCGACGACCTGCCGGCGCGCGTGCACGTGCCGCCGGATTATTTCGCCTGCGACGACTGCCTGCATGAGCTGCACGACGCCGGCAACCGGCGCTATCGCTATCCCTTCATCAACTGCACCCAGTGCGGTCCGCGCTACACCCTTATCCGCAAGCTGCCGTACGACCGGCCGCACACCACCATGGCGGGATTCGCGCTCTGTGCCGAATGCCGCCGCGAATACGAGGATCCGCTCGACCGCCGGTTTCACGCCGAACCGGTGGCCTGCCCGGCGTGCGGGCCGGCGCTGCAGTTCAGCGCGCCCGGCGGGAACGACGTCCGCGACAACGAGGCGGCGCTGGCGCAGACGGTCGCGGCGCTGCGTGCCGGCAAGGTCGTGGCCGTCAAGGGCATCGGCGGCTATCACCTCATGTGCGACGCCCGCAACGACATCGCGGTAGCGCGGCTGCGCGCTAAAAAACCGCGCCCGCACAAACCGCTGGCGGTGATGTTCCCGGTGCGCGGCGCCGACGGCCTCGACGCCGTGCGCGCGGCCGCGGAACTGACGCCGGAACATGAACGCGCCCTGCGCGATCCGGTGCGGCCGATCGTGCTGGCCGGAAAGAAGACGCTCGCGCCGTTGTCGGCGCGCATCGCGCCGGGATTGAAAGAGATCGGCGTCATGCTGCCATACAGCCCGCTGCATCATCTGTTGCTCGAGGATTTCGGCGCGCCGCTCGTGGCCACTTCCGGCAATGTCAGCGGCGAACCGGTGCTGACGGAAAACGTCGAGGCCGCCGAGCGGCTGGCGCACGTGGCCGAGGCGTTCCTGCATCACGATCGCCGGATCCAGCGACCGGCAGACGATCCGGTATTGCGCGTCATCGCCGGGGTCGCGCGCCCGCTGCGCCTCGGCCGCGGCAACGCGCCGCTCGAACTGACGCTGCCGTTCATGCTCGACAAACCGTTGCTGGCCGTGGGCGGGCACATGAAAAACACCGTGGCGCTCGCGTGGGACGATCGCGTGGTGGTTTCGCCGCACATCGGCGATCTCGACGCGCCGCGGAGTCTCGCGGTGTTCGAGGAGGTCGTTGCCGATCTGCAGGCGCTGTATGGCGTGCGCCCGCATGCCATCGCCTGCGACGCGCACCCGGTGTACGTCAGCTCGCGCTGGTCGCGCCGCAGCGGCGTGCCGGTGCTGCCGGTGTTCCATCACTATGCGCATGCCGCGGCGCTCGCGGGCGAGCACCCGGACGTGGACAGCTGGCTGGTGTTCGCCTGGGACGGCGTCGGTTACGGCGTGGACGGCACGCTCTGGGGTGGCGAAACGCTGTATGGCGCCCCGGGGCGCTGGCAGCGCGTGGGGCACATGCGGCCGTTTCATCTGCCCGGCGGCGAGAAGGCCGGGCGCGAACCGTGGCGCTCGGCGGCATCGCTGTGCTGGGAGACCGGCACCGCCTGGAAGCAGTGTCCAGAAGACGTCACGGTGGCGCATCACGCCTGGCAGCGGCGACTCAACTCGCCGCAGACCACCGCCGTCGGGCGCCTGTTCGACGCCGCCGCCGCGCTCACGGGACTGAATCATCGGTCGGACTATGAGGGCCAGGGGCCGATGATGCTGGAGGCGGCCAGCGCCGGCGCGGGACAGTTCGTGCCGTTGCCGCTGCGGCGCAACAAGCAGGCGCTGTGGGAAACCGACTGGGCGCCGCTGTTGGCGCCGCTGCTCGACGAATATCGCACCATCGCCGAACGCGCCGGCGCCTTTCACACGAGCTTGGCGCACGCGCTGCTGGCGCAGGCGCGGGCGGTGCGCGAGGAACGCGGCGAACTGACCGTGGGCCTGGGCGGCGGCGTATTTCAGAACCGCGTGCTGCTGGAACAGGCGCGGCAACTCCTGTGGGAGAACGGATTCGACGTGCGGCTCGCCGAGCGCCTGCCGTGCAACGACGCCGGCATCAGCTATGGCCAGGTGATCGAGGCCCGCGCCAAACTCTCATGAACACCAAGCCCGACATCCTAGACGCCAAGCACATCACGCTCGCCCACGGCAACGGCGGGCGCTTCATGCGCGAGCTGATCGAGCGCGTGTTCGCGCCGCATCTCGCCAACGCCCTGCTCGACGTGCAGGCTGACGCCGTGCCGCTGCCCACGCCGGACGGGGAGATCATGTTCACCACCGACGGCTTCACGGTGCAACCGCTCGAGTTCCCCGGCGGCGACATCGGCTCGCTCGCGGTGCATGGCACCGTGAACGACCTCGCGGTCAGCGGCGCCACTCCGTTATATCTTTCTCTCAACGCTTTCATCGAGGAAGGCCTGGA
>JBLMXN010000188.1:0-7851 GCA_050257795.1 Bacteroidota bacterium | reverse complement strand
GGCGGCCGGAATGCTGGCGGTCACGAACAGGCCCGCGGCGGCGGTCGCGAGGGCGATGCCCGTGAGTTTTTTGGCGTTGAGCATGATGGTCTCCGTGTTAATGGCTATTTGAAGTTTTGTCACGCGGCGGACTGGATCGGCCGGGCGCCCTGACTTCCCTGTGCAAGATGAGGAATCGGTTCAGGGAGCCAACAATCTAACAGAGGCGAGGGAACCTGCCCAGCCACGGAGACGGCCGGTGCGAACGGCTTGAATTTCGGCCGGCGCGCGGCTGCCGGCCTCGCGTTAGTGGACCAGCTTCTTGTATTTGATGCGATGCGGCTGCACCGCCTCCGTGCCCAGGCGCCGTTCCTTGTCGGCCATGTAGTCGGCGTAGTTGCCTTCGAACCAGACCACGCGGCTGTCGCCTTCGAAGGCGAGCATGTGGGTGGCGATGCGGTCGAGGAACCAGCGGTCGTGCGAGATGATGACGGCGCAGCCGGCGAAGTCGAGCAGCGCTTCTTCGAGCGCGCGCAGCGTGTCGACGTCGAGGTCGTTGGTCGGTTCGTCGAGCAGCAACAGGTTGCCGCCGCTCTTGAGCAGTTTCGCCAGGTGCACGCGGTTGCGCTCGCCGCCGGAAAGATCGCGCACCAGTTTCTGCTGGTCGGGACCGCGGAAGTTGAAGCGCCCGCAATAGGCGCGCGACTGCACCTCGGTCTTGCCGACCAGCATGATGTCGTGCCCGCCGGAGATTTCCTCCCACACGGTCTTGCTGCCGTCGAGCGTGTCGCGGCTCTGGTCGACATAGGCGAGCTGCACGGTCTCGCCGATGCGCAGGCTGCCCGAGTCCGGCTTTTCCTGGCCGGTGATCATGCGGAACAGCGTGGTCTTGCCGGCGCCGTTCGGGCCGATGACGCCGACGATGCCGCCGCGCGGCAGGTTGAACGAGAGGTTGTCGATCAGCAGCCGGTCGCCGTAACCCTTCGAGAGTTTGTCCGCCTGCACCACCACGTCGCCCAGGCGCGGGCCCGGCGGGATGAAAATCTCCTTGGTCTCGTTGCGCTTCTGGAATTCCTGCGAGGCGAGTTCCTCGTAGGCCGCGAGGCGCGCCTTGCTCTTGGCGTGCCGGCCCTTGGGATTGGTGCGCACCCATTCGAGCTCGTGCTTGAGCGTGCGCTGGCGCGCGGACTCCTGTTTTTCCTCGACTTCAAGGCGTTTCTCCTTCTGTTCCAGCCACGAGGAGTAGTTGCCCTTCCACGGGATGCCCTCGCCGCGGTCGAGCTCGAGGATCCAGCCGGCGGCGTTGTCGAGAAAATAGCGGTCGTGGGTGACGGCCACGACCGTGCCGGGGTACTCCTGCAGGTAGCGTTCGAGCCAGGCCACCGATTCGGCGTCGAGATGGTTGGTCGGCTCGTCGAGCAGCAGCATGTCGGGCTGCGACAGCAGCAGCCGGCACAGCGCCACGCGCCGGCGCTCGCCGCCGGAGAGCTTGGTCACGTCCGCGTCCCACGGCGGCAGGCGCAGGGCGTCGGCGGCGATTTCGAGCTTGCGCTCGAGGTCCCAGGCGCCGGCGGCGTCGATTTTCTCCTGGAGCTTGCCCTGTTCCTCGATGAGCTTGTTCATCTCGTCGTCGCTCATCGGCTCGCCGAATTTCATGCTGATTTCGTTGAACTTGTCGAGCAGCGCCTTGGTTTCCGCGACCGCTTCCTCGACGTTGCCGCGCACGTCTTTTTTGGGATCGAGCTGCGGTTCCTGCTGCAGGAAGCCAATATGAATGCCCGGCTGCGGGCGCGCCTCGCCGTCGTATCCCTGGTCGACGCCGGCCATGATGCGCAGCAGCGAGGATTTGCCCGACCCGTTCAGGCCGAGCACGCCGATCTTGGCGCCCGGAAAAAACGACAGCGAAATATCCTTCAGGATCGTGCGGTTCGGCGGCACAACCTTGCTGACGCGATGCATGGTGAAGATGAACTGGCCGGACATGGAAAATTACCTTGGGTCGCCCAAAAGCGGCTTATTATAGAGAGCGCCGCGCGGGAGGCAACGGCGGTTCGACGCGGAAGCGCCGCGGCCGGGGACTCAGCGGCCGGAATTCACCGCCCAGACGGGCGTGGTGGTGTCGGAAGACAGCGTGGCTTCATCGGCGAAGGCGTAATTGGCGTGCGCTTCCGCCTCTTGGAAATAGTTGCCCTGCACGTAATCGAACCCGAGATTCCACAGCGCGCCGAGATCGTCGGCCTTTTCCACGAACTTGGCGATGGTTTGCTTGTGCATCGACTTGGCCAGTTCGATGAGCGCCTTGAGCGAGGCGCGGGTCAGGGGGTCGGTGGAAAGATTGCGTACGAGCGAGCCCGAGATTTTCAGGAAGTCGATGGGCATGCCGCGCAAGCGGGCGAGCGTTTTGAGATTGTCCCCGAAGTTGTCCACAGTGAAGCGGCAGCCGATCTTGTGCACCGCCTGCATGAACATGGCGGCATCGGCGGCATTCGCCGTGACCGCGGGTTCGTCGGCTTCGAGCACCACGTATTCCGGCTTCAGGCGCGCCGCGGTGATTTGCTTTTGCAGCGTGGTCAGCAGTTCCGGGTCCTTGAGCGAGGCCGGGCACAGGTTGACGAAGAAACTCGCCTGGCGGGCGTCGCGATGCAGCGCGGCGAGCGACTGGATCGATTGCCGGACGACCCAGCGGTCGATGGCCGCCGCGAGTCCCAGTTTTTCGGCCGCCGGCAGGAATTCGCCGGCGGGGATCAGCTCGTTGTTGCGTCCCACGAGGCGCAGCAGCACTTCGAAATATTCCGCCGGGTCGCCGTGCAAGTTGACGATCGGCTGATAGGCGAGCTGGAAGCCGTCCTTGTCCAGCGCGGTTTTGAGGCGCGATTCCCAGTCGACCGCGGCGCCCGGATGAACCTCCACCGATTTCGGCGCGTCGTGATGCGTCGGGGGATTGAGCGCCGGCACCTCCGCGGCCGCTGCCATCACCGGCGCGGATGCCGCGGCGGGCGCGGGTCTGGCCTCCGGCGCCGGAGCTGGTTTGGCCGGACGGTTGTTTTGGCAGGCCTGGTACGCCTTGTTCAGCACCACCTGCGCGCTTTCGGCCTGCTTGTCGATGACCACCATGCCGACGCTGCCGTTGCATTTGAAGGTCTTGCCGCCCTCGGTAAAGCTGGTTTCCTTCAGGGCCGCGAGCAGGGACGCCACCGCCTCCTTGACCCGCGATTCGTCCATGTCGTGCAGCAACGCGGTGAACTCGTCGCCGCTGAAGCGGGCCAGGATGCAGGACTCGCCGAGTTTGTCGCGGCACAGGCGCGCGATCTTGAGCAGCTGCCGGTCGCCGGCGGCGTGCCCGAGCGCTTCGTTGATGTCCTTGAGTTCGTGCAGGTCGAGATAGAGCAGGGCGCTTTGCGAATCCCGCTCCTTCACCGTGTCGATCGCCTTGGTGAGTTCCTGCGTGAAATAATGCCGGTTGAACAGGCCGGTCAGCGGATCGTGTTGATTGAGATATTGCAGGCGGTTTTCGACCGCCTTGCGCTTGGAAACGTCGGTCACGACGAACTGCGTGCAGTTCTCGCCGTTGAGCGCGATCGGCGAGATCACCAGCTCGGCGTGGAAGTGACTGCCGTCTTTTTTCAGCGCCAGGAATTCCTGCGGGGCGACGGCGTTGTGCGAGGATATCTTGCGGAAGTAGTCCTTGAATCGCGGGTGATCGCTTTTGTCGATCAGGTTGAGCGCCGGCACGCCCTCGAGCTCGCTGAAGTTTTCATACCCGAACATCTCGAGATAGGCATTGTTGGCGTCGATGTGCATGCCGTCCTGGCAGTAGCAGATGGCCTCGCGCGAGCCCTCGATGATGGCGCGGTTCTTGGTTTCCATCTCCTGCAGCGACTGGGAGATTTCGCGGAACCGGCGGCGTTCCTCGGCCACGCGCAATTCGCGTTCCACCACCGGCGCCAGGCGCACCGACTGGGTTTTCAGCACGACGTCGTGCGCGCCGTTGCGCATGATCTTGACCAGATCGGTATCGCGGATGTTTCGGGTGACGACGATGAAGGGGGTTTCGAGATTAATGCGCCTGATCAGGTCAAGCGCGAGCTGCGCGCCGAAGTGCGGCAGCGTGTACTCCGACAGAATCACGTCCCACGCGCCCTTGTCCAGCGCCGCCTGCATCGACGCCAGGTCCTGCACACGCTGGTTCTTCAGCATGTAGCCGGCCTTGCGCAACGCGGCGACAGCCAACTCGGCGTCGTCCGGCGAGTCGTCGACGATCAGTAAACGTAGAATCTTTTTTTCCACAAGCCCCTCTTTCTTAAAGAGTATTTTACGAAACCCCGCCTGTAAACCCCGTTTCGCCGGGAAAATCAAATAAATTCCCCGAGCCGGCAGATGTACCCGGCGCAGGCGGAACTGGCCGCGAACGTTGAAAATATCGGCCGGGACATGACGTTCCAATCGAACGGCAGCGGCCGCTGGTCAACTGGATGGCGCCGTCCGGTTGGATTGCGGAAAAGCCGGCTGACGCGCTCCCTGCCGGCGGGCTTGTCTATCGTCGGCTTGATTTGGGGTCTGGTCTATCGCCCGGGGAGGCGCCGCGGAGGAATGGCGCGGTCGCCCTGAAGCGTCCGCGGGAATTTATTTTTTCGCGGGGGCGAGCAGGAATTCCAGCAGGGCCTTCTGGGCGTGCAACCGGTTCTCGGCCTCGTCCCAGACCACGCTTTGCAGCCCGTCGATCACGTCGGCGGTGACTTCGGCGCCGCGATACGCCGGCAGACAGTGCATGAAGAGGGCGTCCTGGTTGGCGAGCTTCATGAGCGCTGTGTCCACCATGAAACCGCTGAACGCCTTCATGCGTTCGGCCTTTTCATGCTCCTGGCCCATGCTGGCCCAGGTGTCGGTGACGACGATATCGGCCCCGCGCGCGGCCTGTTTCGGATCGTTCGTCAGTGTCACGCGCTCGCGGCAGCAGGACAGGTAGTCGCCCCTGGGTTCATAGCCCTTGGGAGTGGCGACGTCGAGCCGGAAGCCGAACTGCCGCGATGCCCGGATCCACGAATGACAGACGTTGTTGCCGTCGCCGACCCAGGCGACTTTTTTGCCGGCGATGTCGCCGCGCAGCTCGACGTAGGTCTGGATGTCGGCGAGCAGCTGGCACGGATGGGTCATGTCGGTCAGCGCGTTCACCACCGGCACCTGCGAGTGCGCGGCGAAGCGCTCGACCATGGCGTGGCTGTTGGCGCGGATCACGATCACGTCGACCATGCGCGACATCACGCGCGCGGTGTCCTCCACCGGCTCGCCGCGGTCGAGATGCGTGTCGCGCGGCGACAGGAACATGCTGGTGCCGCCGAGCTGCGCCATGCCGGCCTCGAACGACACGCGCGTGCGCGTGGAGGATTTCTCGAAAATCATCGCCATGGTCTTGCCGGCGAGCGGCGTATGCCGTTCGCCGCGCTTGTGCATGGCCTTGAGTTCGCGCGCCCGCCCGATCAGCTGCCGCAGCTCATCGGGGCTCAAGTCGAGCAGCGTCAGGAAATGGCGCGGTTTCACGCGCGGCTTCCCGCCGGCACGCCCCTGGGGTCCGCCGTGGTCGCCCCCAGGAAGGCGTGCACCACGCCGGACAGCTCGCGCACCAGCAGCTCGGCCTCGTCGTCGGTGAGAATGAGCGGTGGCAGCAGGCGGATGACGTTGTCGGCGGTGACGTTGATGAGAATCCCGCGATCGAGCGCGAGCATCATGAGTTCCTTGCACGGGCGGTCCAGCTCCACCGCCAGCATCAGCCCGCGTCCGCGGATTTCCCTGACGCCGGGGGTGTCGCCGAAGGTTTCCTTCAGCCGGGTCAGCAGCCGCGCGCCCAGTTTCGCGGCGCGCTCGGCGTATTTTCCCTTCTCGAGTTCCTCGATCACGGTGAGCGCCACGCGGCACACCAGCGGGTTGCCGCTGAAGGTCGAGCCGTGGCTGCCGGGCTTGAATACCTGCGCCGCGGGGCCGCGCGCGAGGCAGGCGCCGATCGGCACGCCGTTGCCAAGCCCCTTGGCAAGCGTCATGACGTCGGGCAGGACCTTGTCGTGCTGGCAGGCGAACCACTTGCCGGTGCGGCACATGCCAGTCTGGATTTCATCCAGCATCAGCAGCCAGCCGCGCTCGTTGCAGATCTCGCGCAGGCCCTTGAGGTAACCGGCGTCCGGGATGGACACGCCGCCTTCGCCGGTAATGGGTTCGACCAGCACCGCGACCACATCCTTATTATGTTCCGCCACCTGCCGCACCGCCGCGAGATCGTTGTACGGCACGCGGTAGAAGCCGGTGACCAGCGGCTCGAAGCCGGCCTGGATCTTGCGGTTGCCGGTGGCGGACAGCGTGGCGAGCGTACGCCCGTGGAAGCTGCCTTCGGTGACGATGATGCCGGGCGTCTTGATGTCGCGCTGGTGGCCGTACAGCCGCGCGAGCTTGATCGCGGCTTCGTTGGCCTCGGCCCCGGAGTTGCAGAAGAAGGCGTTGTCCATGCCCGCGACCTTGCACAGGCGTTCGGCCAGCCGTTCCTGCAGCGGGACTTCGTACCAGTTCGAGGTGTGCAGCAGCTGCCCGGCCTGGTCGCAGATGGCGGCGGTGATGGCGGGGTGCGCGTGACCCAGGCCGCAGACAGCCACGCCGGCGAGCGCGTCGAGATATTTCCGGCCGTTCTTGTCCCACAACCACGCGCCTTCACCGCGCGTGAACGCGACGGGCAGGGGGGCAAACACCGGCATCTGGTATGAAGTGGGCATCGTGATTACCAAAAAGATAAAGGCGCCTCACGGGCGCCTGCTAAAGCAAAAATTCTACTCTGCGGGCGTCATAACGCAAGCCCCGCGATGAAAAGCAAAAGCCCGGAGGAAGCCGGGCTTTTGCGTGGCCGGTCGGTCGGGACGGCCTAGAACAGCTTGGGCAGCACTCCCATGTGCGGGCCGGCGACCATGAAAAACACCATCGGGATCGACAGCATGGTATTGGTGCGCGAGGCCAGGAACGCGACGCGCGCGGCCTTGGCCTTGGTGGCGTCGTCGGCCTGGACGATGCCGAGCACCTTCTTCTGGTTCGGCCAGATCAGCACCCAGACGTTGAAGAACATGATGGTGCCGAGCCAGGCGCCGACGCCGATGGTGGCGCTGGCGCCGCGCAGCATGAAGGCGTCGCCGAAGCTCAGGTTGGCTGCGCGTATCAGGTAGGTGGCGCCTAACACCCAGGTCGCGACCGCTCCCCAGCGGAACCACAGCAGCGCGCGCGGGGCGACGTGCTTGGTGATGCCGGCGGCGGTGCCGTCGGCCTTGGCCGCGGCCATCGCTGCGCCCTGGACGAAATTGAAATAATAGAGCAGGCCGATCCAGGTGATACCGGCGAGGATGTGCAACCAGCGGATGATGATCAGTTCCATAAAGTTTCCCCCGAGTTCGATTTCGTTAGTTAGTGCAGGAAATTGGCAGTGAAGACGTAAAGGATGACGGTCAGTACCAGCCCCGAGATGATCGTGCCCCAGATGGAATCCAGTGGAGTTTTCATGGTTTCTTCCTCTTATGTCTGAACGGATTGAAATTGTTGACTGCTTTCGTGGGGCGCTAGGGTAAGGCAGATTTAGAATGAATTCAAGACGGGAAAATGCCGCCTTGGCTCTGGCGCGCGATATCGCGTGCGGGTTTTATCCGAGCCGGTTGTGTCGGCCACGGAGGAACCACGCCGATTTCCGTTAGCCGCGCTTGTTCCAGAATTTCTCCATCATCAGATAAGTGAACGACGCCGACCAGGCGATCATCAGCAGGCCGATCAGCGATTCGATGCCGGCGATCAGGCGCAGGTCGCCGAGGGGATAAACGTCGCCCAGGCCGAGCGAGGTGTAGGTGATGGTGG
>JBLMXN010000187.1:0-3870 GCA_050257795.1 Bacteroidota bacterium | reverse complement strand
TTACGCGGCGTATCAACATCCTCGCGGACAAGTCGCTGCTCTCCGCGTTTACCGTCGACACCCACGCGGTGACGGACCGACACGCGCGCGCAGCGATCGCCGATTCCGATTTCACGCCCCTGAGGCGGAGATGGCGCCGGCCGGCAGCCTATGCCCCGGCGATATTGGCAGTCGGCGTCGCACTCGGAGTAATTGCTCACTGGCTTATCTCGCGGCAGGAAACGGCGCCTGCTGCGCCGCACCACGAACAGGCCGCGTCAGAAAAACAATTGGCACCAAAGGATCAAGGGGTATCAACAGCTCCGAGCCCTTCGCCGAGCCAAACCCTGCCCGCGAAGGAGGACCCAAAGGTAGCCCCGCCGCCGGCGCAAAAGCCTGACCCGGTCCCGCCTCCGCCGCAGACCGCGCCTTCCCCGGCGGCGGATGCAAAGCCCTCGCCACCAAGCCTCTCCGAGTCACAGGTGAGGCGCATCATGGCCCGGTACCAAACGTCCGGCGAACCCCTGCTCGCAGAGCGGCTGCACGCCACCGGGGACCTCCTCGCGAGCGCGCCCGATGACGCATACAGTATCGAGTTGTACGTGACCCGGAACACGGACCCTGCGCGCGTTGAGCGATTCCTGGCGCGAGCCCAGACTGCCGCGGCCTTGGACAAGGTGTACGTCATCCCTCTCCCAGGCGCGCCTGCGCGCATCTGGGTCATGTTCGGCAGCTTCCCTAGCCTCGAGGCGGCGATCGCAGGGCGGAAGGGCTTGCCGGAGGAATACCAGCGCGATTTCAAGAGCGTGCCGCGCAGCTTTGCCGAAATACGCCATGCGCTCTGACGATTATTGACACCTCTAAAACACAAAAAACTCTCGAATGACATAAGGTTAGCGTGGTTTTCTGAGGATTGGCGTGATATCCTTTTTGTCGATAAAAGGGGGAAGGCGCGCCCATCATGAATCGAAGCAAGAAGATCGTCGCCACGGGCTTCGTCGCGCTGCTCGCGGGCTGCGGGCAGGCGCCGCTCAAGCCTGCTGAAACCCATCTCCAGGCCGAGACGGCTCCCAGAGCCGGCGCGATTCCGCCTCCCGTTCAAGCTGCCCCGGTCCTGCCCAAGCCCGCGCCGCGCACGCCGCCCGAAACGTACAGCGTGGTGGTCAACAACGTCTCGGTGCACGACCTGCTGTTCGCGCTGGCACGCAATGCGCACGTGAACGTGGACATCGATCCCGGCGTCACCGGTATGGTGACGCTTAACGCGATCGACCAGACGCTACCGCAGTTGCTCACTCGCATTGCGCGTCAGATCGACATGCGCTACGAGATGCGCGGCAACGACCTGGTCGTGATGCGCGACACGCCTTACCTGCATCTGTACAAGATCGATTACGTCAACATGGCGCGCAACGCCACCATGAACGTGTCGGTCTCCAGTCAGCTCGCGGGGGGAACGACCATGAGCGGCAGCAGCGGCGGCGGTACGGCCGGCGCCGCGAGCGGCACGACCAACTCTTCGTCCTCGCTCGTCATGACCTCGAACAACAGGTTCTGGGACGCGCTGGTCGCTAACGTGAAAGACATCCTGCGTGAGACCGACAAGGTGCTGCCGGCCAACGCAGCCGCGGAGGCCGGACAGCCTGCCGCCGCACCCGCAGCCGCCTCCCAAGCTGCGACGGGCGCACAACAGGGCGGACAACAGCAAGCACCCGTAGGCGCTCCCGCGGTTCAGCCGGTCGCGTACCGGGAAGCAGCTTCGGTGATCGCCAATCCGGAGACCGGCATCCTCACCATCCGCGCCACCGCGCGCCAACATGCCAAGATTCAGGAATTCCTCGACCATGTGATGGCGAGCGCCAAGCGCCAGGTGTTGATCGAAGCGACCATCGCCGAAGTCCGGCTGAACAACGACTATCAACGCGGCATCGACTGGTCGCGAGCGCTCACCGGGAGCGCCGGCTGGACGTTCAGCCAGTCCTCGGCGGGCACGCCCGCGAACATCACCACGAATGCTTTCACCGTGGGTTATTCGCTCGCCAGCATGAATTTCACTTCGGCGCTCAAGCTGCTTGAGTCTTTTGGCCAGGTGCGGGTGCTTTCCAGCCCGACACTCACGGCGCTGAACAACCAGGCCGCGGTGATGCGCGTGACCAACGATCTGGTGTACTTCACCCTGCAGCCCGGCACCACGACGGTGTCTTCCACCGGCACGGGCGTAGTCAATGCGCCGCCGACCTTCACGACTACGCCAAACGTATCGCCGGTCGGCCTGATCATGAGCGTCGTGCCGCAAATCAGCGATTCCGACATCGTGCTGCTCGACGTTCGACCGACGATCCGCAGGCAGATCGACAGCGTACCGGACCCGAACCCTGCGCTCGCCAATCCCTGTGGCGCCGGCGGCGGACTCAGCCCAAGCTGCGCACCGATTCAGAGCTTGATCCCGGTGATTCAAACGCGCGAGATGGAATCGCTCCTGCGTCTGCAAAGCGGCCAGATCGCGGTGCTCGGCGGGCTGATGGAGGACACACGCTCGTCGACCGAGGACACCGTTCCAGGAGTGAACCGGATTCCGTTCCTAGGCGACCTGTTCCAGCAACGTCGCGACCAAAACCAGAAAACTGAACTCGTTATCTTCCTGCGTGCCACGGTCGTGCGCGACGCCAGTCTCGAGGGCGAATTCGCCGCCTTCCGCGACCAATTGCCGGGCAAGGATTTCCTGTCCAAGCCGAACCCGGCGCGCGAGGCGCCCTTGGTCATGCCCGGGAACTGAAATGAGCTTGCTCCTCGATGCGCTGAAGAAGGCGGAGAAGGCGAAGGAGGAGGCGCAGCGCCGTGCAAAGGCGGACGAAACGGCGGCGGCGCCGAGCGCGAGCGTTGCGCCGTCGGAGCTGCGGCTCTCCGACGAGGCGCCAGCGAGCGCCACGCAGGGCGTGCGCACGCGAGACCAGTTACCCGATATCTCGCAATCACTGGAGATCGCGACCGAGGATCTATCCCCCGCCAGTCGTCCGCGCGAAGCGCCCCGCGAGCTCACGCTCGAGAGCGTCGAGGCGCCTGCGCAGCCTGCTGCCCCCGTGCGCCAGCGGCCCACCGCGGCGCGTAACGAAGCGGCGCGCAATCAGGGTGTCGAGCGCGCTGCCGCAAAGAAGGTTTTCGAGGCGAAGATGAGAGAGCCCAATCCGCGCCTGCCGTTTTTCATCTCTCTCGGCGTGCTGGGCGTCGTGGCGCTCGGCACGGCTGTCTACTTTTGGTACCAGTTACGGCCGCCAGCGCCACTGGCGAACGCCAACCCGGTCCCGACGCAAGCGGAGCAAACCGTCTCCGTCGCCACTAACCCCAACGCGGCGGCTCCCGTGGCGCTCACGTCCGGCAGCCGAGCCGCCGGCGGAGACGTCCCGGGCCTACCCGGGCTTCCCGCGGCACCTGCGGCACCGGGGCCGACGCAACAGGTCGCGCAGGCGCCGTCAGAGCCGCCCGCGCGGCGCGCAATCGCCGCGGCGCCGGAGCCCAGGGTCCCCTCTCGCGCCGCGACCGCGCAGCGGCCCGCGCCTCAGGCGCCCGCGCCGCGCGTCGAGGTAAAGAAGCCTCCGAGTGAGGCGCTGCGAGTTGCGCGGCCGGCGCCACGCCTAGACCCGGACATTGCCGCCGGATACGCGGCTTACCAAGCGGGCGATCTGACTGCCGCGCGCACGCACTACGAGCAGGCGCTGCGGAACGACGCCGACAATCGCGACGCTCTGCTTGGCCTTGCAGCGCTCGACATGCGCACGCAGCGCTTTGACGCCGCCGCCTCGCACTACCGGCGCCTGCTGCAGGCGAATCCGCGTGACCCCTATGCGCTCGCCGGAATGCTGGCGCTGCGTGGCGGGCAGGTCGATCCGCTGG
>JBLMXN010000186.1:0-5869 GCA_050257795.1 Bacteroidota bacterium | reverse complement strand
TCGCCGGGCCCGAGCTGCGCGTGCATCACGTATCCGTCCTGCTCGCGGTAGATCCGCGCCGGGCTCTTGCCGGGATTGTCGATCACGGTTTCCTTTTTCACGAGCGGCACGCGTTTGCCCTTGTCCTTGCCATCCACGGCGATCAACTGCGCCTGCATCGAGATGATCGTGGTTTTGTCGCGCGAGTCGTCCGCGCCCGCCCCCGAACCCCTGGCGAACGCCGGCGCATCCAGGGCAAAATCATCGCGATAGATCAGCTCGTGCGAACCGATGATGATCGTCTCGCCGTGCCGCAGCTCGTGCTGCGTGACGCGCGCGCTTTCGATGAACGTTCCGTTCGTGCTTCCGAGGTCCTCGAGGGTGGATTTCTTCCCGACTGTTTTGATCACGGCGTGATGGCCACTGACGCTCTTGTCGTTGCTCAATACGATGTCGCAGTCGGGTTTGCGACCGATCATCATGTCGCCCAGTCGCAAGTTCACGTCCCTGAGCGGCTTGCCCTGGAATTTGATAACGAGTTTGCCCATGTGTTGCTGTTTTCCGCTCCTGTTGGTCAACTTTTGATGGAACCGGACGTGCGCGTTATTTTACGACACAAAAGGAAACGGAGATATCCAACCGTCGGAATCGAGGGGGTCGATGTAATTGAAAATCAGGGTTAGCTTTATTTTTCATTTACACCGGCTCCTTGATCCCTGTGTTGGGATTTGCTGCGCTCACCCCAACCTACGTGAATGTAGGATGGGGTGAATGAAATGAACCCCAACATCCGGCAAAAAGACCGGACGACCGGTGTCCTTTGACCAGCCGCGGCGAGGAACGCTTATACTGCGGGCGGGTCGAAAGTGCAGGTGGAGAGAGATTCATGACGATTCGGATTACCATAGGTCTGCTGGCGCTCGGGCTGGTCGCGTCGTTGGCCGGCTGTGCCACCGTGGCGCCGGCGGTTCCCGCTGCCCGGCAGGCGTCGGCGGCGCCGCTCGCGCCGATCAAGCGCACCGACCACCCGGTCGTGGTGATCGTGTTGAGCGGCGGCGCCGCGCGCGGCTTCGCCCATACCGGCGTGCTGCGGGTGCTCGACGAAAACGGCATCAAGCCGGACGCCATCGTCGGCACCAGCGCCGGCAGCGTGGTCGGCGCGCTCTACGCCGGCGGTATCCGCGGCGACGCGCTGGTCGAGGCGGCGCTCGAGTTGCAGCGCGAGCAGGTGATCGAGTTCACGTATCCCAACCGCGGTTTCGTCAACGGCCAGCGGCTGCAGGAGTATATCGACCGGCGCCTCGGCGACCGCCCGATCGGGCGGCTCGACCTGCCGTTCGTGGCGGTGGCGACCGACTTGGGCAACGGCCGGCTTGTCGCCTTCAACCGCGGCGACACCGGCACGGCGGTGCGCGCCTCGAGCAGCGTGCCGGCGGTTTTTCAGCCGTTGGACATGGACGGGCGCGAGTACGTCGACGGCGGGCTCGTGAGCCCGGTGCCGGTGCGCGTGGCGCGTGCCCTCGGCGCCGACATCGTCATCGCGGTCGACGTGACGCACCAGCCGACCGCGGCAAAGAAGTTCGACAGCACCGGCGCGCTCATGGCCCAGTCGCTCATCATCATGGAGCACGCCCTCGCGGACAACGAGCTCAAGGACGCCGACGTCGTGATCCGTCCCGACCTGAGCGAGGCGCCCAGCGTCAGTTTCAATCTGCGCGCCGAGGTGGTCGCGGCCGGCGAGCGCGCCGCGCGCGCGGCGCTCCCGCGCATCCGCGCGCTGATCGAAGCGAAGCGACTCCAACTGTTCAAGCTCGCCGCGCATCGGCCAGGCGCCACCGTCTTGCGTCGCTGAGCGTTACGTCCTGACCGGCTGGCTGTTCCCGCGGTTTTTCACCGGTTTTCGCATATCGCGCCGGACCTGCTTTCTTGCCGTGCAACAGGGAAAAAGATCGATTGCGCGTGTCAACTGTTGGCGGTTGTTGACGCCATTACCGCGAACCCATGGAAAAGAACGTCATGGCAAAGGCAAAACGTACCACGCACCGGAGCAGCAAGGGCACCAAGCTGTACGCCGTGCGCGACAGCCACAGCCGCTTCAAGGATATCCAGACGTATAAGCGCGCCCACGCTGCTGATATGCGACGTAAATCCGCAGAAGAAGAGAAATAGCATCGTCCGGCTCCCGTACGTGGAGCCGGAGGAATTTCCGTCCGGCGAACAGAATCCCCGCTGGGCGGGGTTGACCTGCAAAGCCTGGATGCCCACCTTCTCAGGCATGAGGGTTTCCCTGTTGGGAAAATAAATGGCGTTATCCCGACAGGTTGGGGTGAATGAAATGGACCCCAATGTCCCTGTGGCATGGATAAAATCCGAAAAATGGCGGTCACAGGGGGAGATCATGCCAATTTTCGGATCGATTACCATGCTGCCAAACGTCAAACAATTCTTCGATCGGCATGTGCTCTCACTGGGCGCGGCGCCGGACACGAAACCAGAGCGGCCCTTGCAGGTCGCCACTGCCGCGCTGCTGATCGAGACCATGCGCGCCGACGGCGAGATCAAGGAGAACGAGCACGCCGCCGTGACCGCCGTGCTCCAGCGGCATTTCCGCCTGACGGCCGAGGAAACCGCGACGCTGCTGCGCCTGGCGCAGGCCGCGGCGGAGAAAGCCACCGACGATTACCGCTTCACTGCGCTCATCAACCAGCACCTCAGCGCGGACCAGAAGGAGCAGATCGTCGAATACCTGTGGCAGGTGGCCGCCGCCGACCACACGATTGACGTCCTCGAGCGCACCCTGGTGTACAAGATCGCCGATCTGCTGTACGTCCCGCGCTTCGCCCAGATCGAGGCGCGCGAGCGCGCCATGCGCGCGGCGCTGCAGGGGCGGTGATTGCACCGAGGGGCTATTTTGCGAGCGGCCGTGGAACAAGACCTGGACCCCCGCTCTGGACCGCCGGCAAATATTGCAAGCGCGGGCGGGGCGGTAAAAATGTGTCGGGGTTCGCTTCGCTCACCCCAATCTGCATTACTGTGTAACTGAAAAGGCCCGGCAATGCCGGGCCTTTTTATGCCGTTGTCGTCACGCCGCGCGGGCGGGATCGCCAAGCGGAGTTATTTGGCGGCAACCTGCGTGTCGAGCTTGGACAGGAGTTCGCGGCTCGCGACTTTCATCAGATCGGTAAATATTGGAATAAGCGATTTGTACGCGCCCACCCCCATGACGGTGGTGATGGCCTCGTCGGAGGTTTTTTCGATCTGGTCCTGCCACAACACGTCGCCATTCACATCGTACGCCACGACCGAGTAGAACGCGTGCGGATGTGATCTGCCCGCCGTGAGCGGTATGGGTATGCCTCCGAGGCCGCCGATCCCGATGCCACTGTCCTTCTTGGTGAATCCGCCCTGAACGAACAGGAAGCCGTCGACCCTGAGTTCCTTCGCCAGTGTCTGCAAGTGCGCTTTTTCGTCTTCGACGGTGAAGCGTTTGTAGCCCGGCGCCACGACTCCCATGAACGTCGGCCCTTCGTCTTTTATCGCCTTGTAGGCCTTGCTCCGCAACACGGCCGTTTCCGACGCGAGCCGGATGTGACGGGAATGGCCGATTTCGTTGAGCGACACGCGCGCGAGGTCGGCGGCAATCGCCCGGTCCTGGGCCGCGCCGGTCGCGAGACCGGACACCGTTGCCGAGACCGACACCAGCGCGAGTGTGCGCGGTTTGGAGAAAGCTGATGAATTCACCTGAGACGATGCACAAGCGGCGAGCACCAACGTCAGGCCGGCCGCCGCAACATAAGCAATAGTACGCATGTTAAGCCCCCTTAATCTCGGCGCCCGCGCCGCGGTGCGACCGTGTGGTTTTTGTTACCTACTGACTATTAGTCCAGGAGCTGTCGCCCCGCAAGGCGTTACCTTTCGACGCCGGCAGAAGCAGATGAACCCAAAACGGCACATGAACGCGATGGTTCCGCAGCCGTGACCGTCAGCTTCTCCCACGGGTGGGCCTGCGGGCAGCAGTGCTGGCGGCCTGAAGGGAGGAAGGAACGCAACGCCGCCGCGCAAAGGGCGCTGCTGACGCGTTGCCAGATGATCGGCCTGGCGCGCGACGGCAACTATTCCCGGGCCATGGAGCAGGCCGCATGAACAACCGGTTTGTTCTGCACAAGCGCCCAAAACCAACCACGCTTCCGTCGTAATGGGTGAAGGAGCGTGATCGGGGGCTCGTTCCCGCCCGGTCGTCGCTCGGCCCAAACCATCCTCAACGACCGCATTTACATTGAGTTATCGCGCGGGATCGGGATCGCGCCCAATATGGCGCGCGTTGCATTTTTTTTTGCCGTAGATCAAAGAAAAGGAATCGTACATCGTGTCATGTATTGCCGATGGCATTGAACCCGACGGAGTGACATCATGGCAAAGGCAAGACGTACGACACATCGGAGCAGCAAAGGCACCAAGCTGTACGCCGTGCGCGACAGCCACGGCCGCTTCAAGGACATCCAGACCTACAAGCGTGCGCACGCGGCTGACATACGACAGAAATCCAAAGACGAAAAATAACCATAACCCGGCTCCTTGCGAGGGAGCTGGGGCCGTTGTCAGCACAGGCCAAACGAAAACAGCCGCCAGGAAACAGGCGCCGGCTCTTGACGCATTTTGGAGATAAATCATGGCTGATACCGACATGCCCGATTTTTCAGGCGTCAAGAGCGGCGCGAGCACGACCGCGACGAAGATTTATGAGGTTGTCTCCGGCGATAGTTTGTCGAAAATTGCCAAACGCGAGTACGGCGATGCCAAACTCTGGACGCGGATCTTCGAGGCGAACAAGGACATACTAAAGGACCCCAACAAGATCTTCCCCGGGCAGAAACTGAAAATCCCACCCCAGCAACGTTGACTGCGCGGAAATTCCGAATACCAAGGAGAAAAATCCATGAAAGCTTTCTACGCAAGCGCCCTCGCTCTGCTGCTTGCCCTGACCGTCGTCGCCTGCGGCAAGAAGGAAACTCCCCCGCCTGCAGCACCTCCAGCGCCGCAGTCAATGCAGCCGGCGGCGCCGGCCGAGGTATCTGTTTCCGCCATCAACCTGGGTAATGCGATCGGCGCCGACAAACGCGTCGCCACGCCGAGTTCCAGCTTCGCGAAGACGGACACGATTTATGCGGCGGTGGAAACCCAGGGCAGTGGAAACATGGTGCTCAAGGCCGTCTGGACCTATCACAAGGGCGACAAGGTTGCCGTGGTGAATGAAAATAGCATGACGATCACCGCCAGCGGCCCGGCGGTAAACGAATTCCACGTCAGCATGCCCAGCGGCTGGCCTCCCGGCGACTATCAGGTCGAGATCTTCGCCAACGACAAGTCCGCGGGCGCAAGCAAGTTCACGGTCAAGTGATAATGCTTCACCCTATCGCACTGCGTCGCGACAGCGAAATTCGAGCGTCTACCCGCGACGCACGCTGAGGGGAGGGGCGCGTGCGCCAAGATCTGGATACCCGCTTTCGCGGGGGTGACAGCCTATAATCGCGTCTCATCGCGGGTGTCACGCCTCCCGCAGCACGGTCAGCGGACTCTGGTTCACCACCCGCCGGGTGCCGAAATAGCCGACCACTCCTATTAATACGCCCCCGGCCAGCGGCGCGATCAGCCACACCGGCCACTTGAAGTGGTATTCGAGCTCGAACGCGCGTGTGTAGAGTACATAAGCGATTAGCTCGGTGCCGATCGCGGCCAGCAGCCCGGCAAGCACGCCGAGCACGACGAACTCCGCGAGCTGCGCGGCGCGCAACTGGCGCCGGCTCGCCCCGAGCGCGCGCAGCAGCGCCCCTTCGTAGAAGCGCTCGTCGAGGTTGGCCGCGAGCGCGGCGAACAGCACCGCGAACCCGGC
>JBLMXN010000185.1:0-11600 GCA_050257795.1 Bacteroidota bacterium | reverse complement strand
CTGCAGCATCTCGACCATGACGGTGGGGACGATCTGCCAGGAGAGGCCGTATTTGTCCTTCAGCCAGCCGCATTGTTGCGCTTTTTCATCTCCGCCCGCGGAGAGATTTTCCCAGTAATGGTCCACTTCCTCCTGGGTCTGGCAGTTCACGACGAACGAGACGGCTTCGGTGAACTTGAAGTGCGGCCCGCCGTTCAGCGCCACGAATTTCTGGCCGTCGAGCTCGAAGGCGACCGTCATGGCCGTGCCCTTCGGCATGCCGGAGGCTTTGGCCGCTTCATCACCGTATCGGGCGACACTCACGATCTTCGAGTTCTTGAAAATGGAGGTATAAAAATTCGCCGCCTCCTCGGCTTTGCCGTCGAACCACAGGAACGGGGTGATTTTTTGCATGGCGAATTTCTCTTTATGTATTTGCTTGATTAAGTCTCCTGTTCGCCCTGAGCTTGTCGAAGGGTGAACTGGAAGTGTCCATAAATGTGATGTCGGTCCGGAAGCTCAGCCGGTGAAACAGGGGCCGACTTCGCGCACTTCGACGGTGGCCCACGCGGCTGCGGGGCACTCGGCGGCGATCGCGATCGCCTGGTCCCGGGTCACGCCGTCGATGAGAAAGAAGCCGCCGACCATTTCCTTGGCCTCGGCGAACGGGCCGTCGCGCAGCGTCTGCTTGCCGCCGCGCACCGACACCCGCACGCCGCTGGCGTCGGATTGCAGGGATTCGACGGCCTTGAGCAGACCGCGCGCCTTCAGGCCCTCGCCGAAGCGCGCCATCTGCGCGTAAGCGTCTTTTCCTTCATCCGGCGTGCGTTCGGCGCGCTGGCCCCGGGGTTCCACAATCAAGAGCAGATAAGCCATGTAATGATCCTTTGTGTTTTCATGCTGGCGCCACGATGATCATCCAGCCCACGCCGAAACGGTCGGTGAGCATGCCGAAGCGCGGCGAGAAGAAGGTTGTGGCCAGCGGCATCCGCACCTGCCCGCCGTCGGCGAGTGCGGCGAACTTGCGGTCGGCCTCCGCCACGTTCGGCACTGTCAGCGACAGCGAGAAACCCTGGAAGCTCGGTTTTCCCTGGCAGAGGCCGTCGGACGCCATCACCGTGGTTTCGCCGATGCGGAAGCTCGCGTGCATCACCTTGTTCTCGGAACCGGGCGGCGCCTTGCTTGTCTCCGGCGGCTCGGGGTTGTCCTGGTAGCGCATGAGCATCGTCACTTCGGCGCCGAGCGCCTTGCGGTAGAACTCGAGCGCCTCTTCGCAGCGGCCCTCGAAGAACAGATAGGCTTCGACTTGCATGGCGTCTCCTCGTGGTTGCTGGTGCTGGCCCGGGCTGTCGTTATCATGCTTCCTGGCGGAGTGGCTCGACCGGCGCGCGCGGAGATGCTTCCTGTCGGCGCAACGCCTGCACGAATTTCGCGCTGAAGTCTTCGGCTTCGTATAGCGGGCGGATTTCGACCTCGGTTCCGTCGCCGAACGGAGCGCGCTTCAGCCACTCGATCGCGGCTTGCAGCGACTCGACCTGCCACAGCCAGTAGCCGCCGATCAGCTCCTTGGTCTCGGCGAACGGCCCGTCGGTCACCGTGCGCTGGGCGCCGGAAAACCGGACGCGCGCGCCCTTCGAGCTGGGCTGCAAGCCCTCGAGCGCGAGCATGACGCCGGCCTTGGTCAGTTCCTCGTTGTATTTGCCCATCTCCGCCAGGCGCTTCTCGTCCGGTATGACGCCCGCTTCACAGTCCTTGCCGCCTTTGACTATCACCATGACTCGCATTGTCGTGTCTCCTTGAGTTCGGGTTGGCAAACGGGCCGGCTAGCGAATCTGAACGCGCGCGGCCCGGCTCTACTGGTACGACGAACGAGGGACGGCGAAAACGACACAACCAATCGTCAGATAAACGCATGAATCCCCGGGTTCCGGCCCTTCGGGCCCCCACCCGGGCGACTCCAGGACGTCCTTTTTGCTTACCTCCGGCGATTTGCCGGCCGCCGCGGGGCAGGTGGAGCGTCTAACCCGAGCGAGCGCGTTTGCGCGTCATCCGCGACCGGCCGCACTTCGACGCATCCGCGCTTGGCCCCCGGAATCCTCGCGGCTATCTGGATCGCCTCGTTCATATCCTTGGCCTCGATCAGGTAGTAGCCGCCGAGCAGTTCCTTGGTTTCGGTAAAGGGCCCGTCCGTGGTCGAGACCTTGCCGTTGCGCACGCGCACCGTGACGGCGGTATCGGGCGGTTTCAGGCGGTTGGCGCCCAGTAAGTGACCACTCATTTTGATGCTTTCGGTGAAGTCGCGGTATTCCTCGAAGTGACCGGCAGCATCGTCCTTTTCCAAGTGCTCCATCACTTTTTCGGCACAGATCAGGCAAAGAAATTTCATGGCACATTCCCGGGTTGGTTTCGGGGACCGGTGGCGCACTCCGCTCGACGGGCATAGCTGACCGTCAGCATTTCCCATTGATGACCGTCCGGTTCGTTCCAGTAAACAATGCTGCCGCCGTGCTGCGTGTCAATCTGGTGATCAACCGGCCCACGAACGCTACTACGGTATGGTATGCCGGCCGCCTTGATTCGTTCCAGGACGGCGTCAAAGCGGCCCTGATCCACGCGAAAACAGTAGTGAATTCTGGGAAAGGGCTCGGTCCACTCGTCAAAGTCGAGCGTCAACCCGTCGTTCACGTAGACAGGGACGAACGGCCCCACGCCGGTTTCCGACCATGGAACTCCGAGTAATTCCGCCAACAGCTTCGCGGAGGCCACTTTGTTGCGGGACGGCACCATGAGATGATCAAGCTGAATGGTCATTGGTTGTTCCTGTCCCCGAGGACGGCGGGTGTCGAGATGAGTTCTTTTGTCCCTCAATCCGGGACGGGCCATTGCGGATTCCAGGCTATTTCCCACAGATGCCCGTCGGGATCCTGGAAGTAACCGGCGTAGCCGCCCCAGAAGGTGTCCTGGGCGGGTTTTACGATAACGGCCCCGGCATTCTTCGCCTGCTCCATCACCTGATCAACCTCGGATTTCGACCCAAGATTGTGGCCGATGCTGAATTCCAGGGCGCTCGGATTTCCCATGGGCAACCCCGAGTCTTTTGCAAGACTCTTGCGCGGCCAGAGGGCGAGCTTGAGATTCGCCTGCAAATCGAAGAAGGCCACCGCGCCGTGCTCGAATTCCGCGCCGATGATTCCCTGCGTCGCGAGACCGAGACCGTCACGGTAAAAGCGCAACGATGTCTCGAGGTCATCGACGCCGAGCGTTATGAGACTGACGCGTGGTTTCATGTGGTCCCTCCATGCAGTGCCTTCCATGCCGGGCGGATGCTCCGGGCTCTGGCCGCGCGACCGGACGATCAGCCGGCGGTGGCCTTCATCGCGGTTTGCATTTCCTCCGAACTCACGTCGCGGATGTGCGTGGCGATCGACCACTGGTGACCGAAGGGGTCTTCGAGCCGGCCATAACGGTCGCCCCAGAACATGTCGTCGACCGGCATGGTGATCTTCGCCCCCGCGGCGACGGCGCGTTTGACGGTCGCGTCGACGTCCTCGACGTAGAGGTGGATCGTGACCGGCGAGCCCTTGAGCGACTTCGGGCCCAGCGAGCCACGGTCGGGGAATTCGTCGACCAGCATGACGGCCGAATCCCCGATGCGGATCATCGCGTGCATGAGTTTGCCCTGCGGGCCGGGCAAGCGCCCCATTTCAACGGCGCCGAAGGCTTGCTGGTAAAACGTGATGGCTTCGGCCGCGCCGGCGCAGACCAGGTGCGGCGTCACCGAGTGCATCGACTCCGGTATGGCTTTTACTTTCGGCATGATGGTTTCTCCTTGCGGTTATGGTCATTGTTCGGCGTGCCATTGGCGGTGCAGAACCCCGCCGAGCCCGGCACAGGGCAAGGCGGGAAGCCGCCGCGCTACGACCTGGGCGTCGCTTCCGTGACCAATTTCATCTGCGTCAGCCCCTGCGCAAACTGGTCGCCGACCATCTTCTCGCAGTTCATGAACAGGCCGACGGCCTTGGCGATGAAATTGTTGCGGCCGGTCATGCTCCATGTCACGACGGTCAGATTGCCCTCGGGTTGGAAGCTGAATTCCGCCGTGTTGGTGGCGGCGAAGGGCCTGAGGAATTCCAGTTTGAACCGGATGAGTTCATTCGGGCGACTCTCGGTGATCGTCATGCTGCCCTCGCCAACCTTGTTATTGCCGGCCCATCTCAAGACCGCGCCGGTTCCCGCCGGCGGGCCTTCGAAGGTCTCACTGGCGTTGGGATCGAGTTTCGCCCACGGAGACCAGGCCGCCCATTTATGCAAATCGTTCACTTGCGCGAACACGACCGCCGGCGCGGCGGCGAAGGTGGCGGACCGCGCGACGCGAAATTCGGCCGGTTGCATGGCGGCGACGACCGCGAACACGACGACGATCACGGCCAGCGATAGGAGGATGATCTTCAGCATGGTGGCATGCTCCTGAATGGTTGGAGGCGATGAAGAAGTTTCGGCGGCCGACGCCGCCGTGATCACTTCTTCGCCCCCATACCCATGTCGCGAAAACGCTCGACCGTCTCGCTCGGACCGAAGTCCTCGAGCTCGAACAGCTGGCGCACCTCGATCTCGCCGTCCTTGCCGCCGATGGCGGGATTGGGGAAGCGCCGGGTCCACTCCATCGCTTCTTCGCGCGACTTCACCTGGATGAGCGTGTAGCCGGCGATCAATTCCTTGGTCTCGGTGAAGGGCCCGTCGATCACGCTGCGCTTGCCCCCGGAATACTTGATACGCCAGCCTGTCTTGCTCGGCTGCAGCCCGGAGCCATCGAGCAACACCCCGGCCTTCTGCAATTCCTCGTGGTAATTCGCCATGTCGGCGAGGAGTTTCTCCTCCGGCATGACGCCCGCCTCGGAGTCCTTGGTGGCTTTGACGATAATCATGAATCGCATGGTCGCGTCTCCTTGTGGTTTCGATTTCGAGCTGGGTGCCCGGACGGGTTTCGACCGAATGTGAACCTTCGCTCTACCTGTACGACGAAGGGACGACGGCGGAATCGACAGGCCCGATATTTTTTTGTGATTATTGGTTAAGAGCGCCTAACAAAATGGCCTTACGTTAAACGCCGCACCGTAGGGTGCGCCCTGCGCACCGAAATATTAAGCGGTGCGTGGGACGCACCCTGCACCATCCTCTCATTTTGTTAGTGTTCTCAGTGTCGGCAATGATTCGATTTTTCCGTGACCGTCGTCGCGCGTATCCGCTGCTAGTGCGGTGTCCCAAAATAACCTTTCAAATTCCATGTAGCCCGGATGAAGGCGCGCAGCGCCGTAATCCGGGTAGTTCGTCGATAACCTGGATTCCGCTGCGCTCCATCCAGGCTACACATAAGAAGGTTGCTTCTGGGACGGCACACTAGAGCGCGCCCGCGCGGTCCGGCGTTCGAGACTCGCGGCAGGAAAGCATCGTGAAAAGCGGCGGTTTTATTTTTCCTATCCGCCCGCCAAGCATGTTACGCCGACCCTGCGAAATCAACCCTTGGCGCTGTGGGGAAAGCTCTGGGATGAATACGCCGGAGGTTCGGGAACTTGCCGGTGAAATCGAGGGGCAGGGTAACCGGGGATACCCGGGTGATTCGAACGGACTGTACCGCGATCTGGCGGACCGTAGGCCGGGGTTACATCGAAAAATATTCAGCGGGGCAGGTTGGCGGCGGCGATGAACACGGGAAGAAGCCGCGTGTTCACGCGCGTACCCGCCGCAACACCGGCCGTTTCTTCGCGCTGGCGGCACGGATTCCGTCGAGATAGCTGTCGATCAGCGCTTCCGCGGATTTGGAAAGAGTGAGGTACTTGGGATCCAATACCCAGTTTTGCATCAAGCCGACCACCAGCGCATGCAAGCCGATGGCGGCCAGCCGCGGGTTGATCCCGGGCGCCAGCAGGCCTTTCCTGGAAGCGTTGCGCATTCCCCGTTCCACCAGCGTGAGGGCATTGGTACGGCATTCGATATGGCGCGCGCGCAATTGCTCCATTTCATCCACGTACTCGACCTTGAAGTGGCAGATTTCCTGCACCCGCCGGGATTGCGGGTCGGTCGTGACATGCTCGAGCACCTTGAGCGCGCAGCCACGCACGTAGTCCAGCGGATCTTCCATGTCGTCGTCGGCGTGCGCCGCCATCTCCTCCATCGGCAGGGACACGCGCTCCATCATGGCTTCGAACAAGTCGGCCTTGTTCTTGAAGTGCCAGTAGATCGCGCCGCGGGTCACGCCCGCCGCCTCGGCGATGTCCTCGAGGGTGGTGCGTGAAACCCCCGTCTTCAGGAACACCCGCTCGGCGGTGTCGAGGATGCGATTGCGCGTTTCCTGCGCCTCTTCTTTGGTGCGTCTAGCCATGTGTGCATTTTTCCACGGAGAAGTTTATCACGCAATGCCAATGCCGCGCGTGCGGGTTCTGCGCCGTTCATCGGTTCGTGATGTTCGGGTATTTACATACATACATGAATGTATATTATACGCGCTTTCGCCGGAATGTCATCGTCGTTTCGCGACGAGAATCATCCGACGCCACCGACAGGCGGCCGGTTTGGCGGGGAGGCGGCGGTTTTTCCCGGATGACGCAGGTGATGCGGGATCGCGCGCGATTCACGTCGGCATTTTCGGTTTTTGTCGAAACAGGTGGTTCTCGTTCGTCGTACGTACAGGCGCGACCCGCGGCAAACGTCTCGCCGGGTCGCCGCCAGGCATGGAACCAGGGAGCCCTTGTTTTCCGCATGGGGTGATGATGAAGCGCAGGGTTCAGGCGGACCGGAGAACAACGCCTGACGGGAGAGTGATCATGGAATTCAACCGTTTGTTTTCATCCGCACGCCGGGACGAGACCACCGAATTGTGCCGGCTGGAGAAGCTAGTTTCCGCGGCCCGCCTCGGCGCCGCTTGCCTGAACGGCGACACCGACGACCGATCGACCACGGCCGACGCCGCGCCCGCCCAGGCACGGACCACCGGGCTTTGCTCACAGACGCTGGAGGACTGTCATGTACATGCATAAAACGAACCCGCACGCGTTAGCACGAGTCGCGGCGCTTTCCACCGTATTCGCCGCTGTGCTCCTGACCGGATGCGAGCGCGCCAGCTCACAGCCTCCGAACGGCATGCCGCCGCCTGAAGTGGCGGTGGTGACGGTCGAACCGAGGGACGTGCCGGCCACCTTCGAATACACCGGCCAGACCGCCGGCCGGCGCGAGGTCGAAGTGCGCGCGCGTGTCACCGGCATCCTGCAGAAGCGAAATTATCGCGAGGGTGACGTAGTCGCCGTGGGCCAGTCGCTGTTCACGGTCGACCCGGCCCCGTTCCAGGCGGCGCTGGCGCGCGCGCAGGCCGACGTGGCCTCTGCCGAGGCGCGCCAGGAGCAGGCCCGGCGCAATGCCGCGCGCCTGGAGCCGCTGTTTGTCGCGAAGGCGGTGAGCCAGAAGGAATTCGACGACGCGACGTCGGCCGAGGCGATCGCCGCGGCCGATTTGAAAGCGGCGCAGGCGCGTCTCACCGAGGCCAGGCTCAACCTCGACTACACGCGCGTCGCGTCGCCGATCGCCGGGATCGCCGGCCGCGCGCTGCGCTCCGAGGGCAACTACGTGTCCGGCCCGGACGTGCTGCTCACCACGGTGACGCAAATCAATCCGATCTACGTGCTGTTCGGCATCTCCGACGAAGAGCGCCTCAAGCTCAACCGCGAGGCCGAAGCCGGGCGGCTTACCTTGCCCAAGGACGGACGCTTCGAAGTGAGCGTGAAGCTGGCCGAAGGCAGCATGTACAAGGAATCCGGCAAGCTCACTTTCTCCGACGTGCGCATCTCCGGCTCCACCGGCACCAGCGAGGCGCGCGCCGAGCTTCCCAACCCCGCCGGTCTCCTGCGCCCCGGCCAGTTCGTGCGCGTGATCCTGACCGGCGCGCAACGTCCGAACGCCATTCTGGTGCCGCAGCGTTCGGTGCTCGAGGGACCGAAGGGCAAATTCGTTTACGTCGTGAACGCCGAGGGCAAGGCCGAGCCGCGACCGGTCGAGCTGGGCGACTGGCAGGGCGACGACTGGATCGTCACGGCGGGCCTCGCGCCGGGCGACAAGGTGATCGTGGACGGTGTCATGAAGATCGGCCCCGGCGCGCCGGTGCGTGTCGCCGATTTGAACGCGCCCAAACCCGGCGCTCCCGTTGCACCGCACAACGGGCCGGCGGCCGAGAAGACCGCGGCCAACGATTGATTTTTATTTTTTTCAGGAATTTAACCGATTGATGAATCACTAACGCACGGTGTGCAACGGGTTCTCTTTGTTGTCTTCTCGGCGGTGAACACCGGCACAGGGAAATTCTTGAGAGCCAAGACAGGAGGCAGGAACGCATGTTCTCTCGCTACTTCATAGACCGCCCGATACTCGCGGCCGTGCTGTCCATCTTCATCGTCATCGCCGGCCTCGCGGCCATACGGACCCTGCCGATCGCGCAGTACCCGGAAATCGCGCCGCCGGTCGTCACCGTGCAGGCCGTCTATCCCGGCGCCTCCGCCGAGGTGATCGAGCAGACCGTGGCCGCGCCGCTGGAAAACCAGATCAACGGCGTCGAGCACATGATCTACATGGGCTCGAATTCCGGCTCCAACGGCGTAGTGCAGATCCAGGTCACGTTCGAGATCGGCAGCGATCCGGACCAGGCCGCGCTCGACGTCAACAACCGCGTCAAGCAGGCCGAGCCGCGGCTGCCCGAGGAGGTGCGCCGCCAGGGCGTGACGGTCGAGAAAGGCTCGTCCTCGTTCCTGCAGGTGCTTGCCTTCTATTCGCCCGACGGGCGTTACGACAACCTGTACATCAGCAACTACATCACGCTCAACGTGCTCGACGCCCTGAAACGCGTGCCGGGCACCACGAACGTGCAGATCTTCGGCGCCAAGGACTACGCCATGCGCATCTGGGTCAGGCCCGACCGCCTGACCCAGCTGGGGCTGACGCCGAACGACCTGATCCGCGCATTGAACGAGCAGAACGCCCAGTTCGCCGCCGGCAAGATCGGGCAATCGCCCGCGGGTGGCCCGCAGGAGCTGGTTTACACCATCACCACCCAGGGGCGGCTCAGCGACGCGCGCCAGTTCGAGGACATCATCGTCCGCGCCAACCCCGACGGCTCGACGCTGCGCCTGAAGGACGTCGCGCGCGTCGAGCTCGGCTCCAAGGACTACGACTTCATCGGCCGCGTCAACGGCAAGCAGGCGACGCTGGTCGGCATCTTCCTGCAGCCGGGCGCGAACGCGCTGGCGGTCGCGCAAGACGTGACGAAGACGGTCGATCAGCTGGCACGGCGCTTTCCCGACGGCGTCGCGCACAAGGTCGTCTACGACACCACGCGCTTCGTGAAGGTGTCCATCCGCGAGGTGGTGAAAACGCTCGCGGAAGCGATGGCGCTGGTGTTCCTGGTGGTGTTCTTGTTCCTGCAGAACTGGCGCGCCACGCTGATCCCGTTCGCGGCCGTGCCGGTGTCGCTGATCGGAACGTTCGCGGGGCTCTATCTGCTCGGCTACTCGATCAACACCCTGACGCTGTTCGGCATGGTGCTGTCCATCGGCATCGTGGTGGACGACGCCATCGTGGTGCTGGAGAACATCGAGCGCATCATGCACGAGGAACGCGCCGCGGTGCGCGAGGCCGCGGTCAAGGCCATGCGCGAGATTTCCGGCCCGGTGATCGCGATCGTGCTGGTGCTGTGCGCGGTGTTCGTGCCGATCGCCTTCCTCGGCGGCCTGACCGGCGAGCTGTACCGCCAGTTCGCGGTGACCATCGCCGTCGCGGTGGTGATCTCCGGTTTCGTGGCGCTAACGCTCACGCCGTCGCTGTGCGTACTGATTCTGAAACACGAGCACAAGGTGCCCAACCGTTTCTTTAACTGGTTCAACGACTGGTTCCGCCGCGTCACCGGGCGTTACGCCGACGGCGTGGCCTGGATGATCCGCCGCGGCGGCATCGGCGTGGCTTTGTTCATCGGCATGGTCGCGCTCGCCGCGGGCCTGTGGCGCGTGACGCCCGGAAGCCTGGTGCCGGACGAAGACCAGGGCTATTACATCGCCGCGGTGATCCTGCCCGACGGCGCCACGCTCGAACGCACCGACAAGGTGGTCGCCGAGGTGGTCGAGGCGATCCGCTCCAACCCGGCCAACGAGAACGCGGTCGCCTTCACCGGCTTCGATTTTCTCGCCGGCTATTTCCACAACAACGCCGCAACCATCTTCGTCACCCAGAAACACTGGGACGAGCGCCATGTCACCGACAGGCAGCTCGTGGGCGAGTTGTTCATGAAGACCGCGCACATCAAGGAGGCGCTGGTGCTCGCCTTCACGCCGCCGCCGATCTTCGGCCTCGGGCAGGCGGGTGGCTTCGAGTTCTATCTCCAGAACCGCGGCGACGGCGGACCCCAGCGCATGGCCCAGGTCATGGGCCAATTCCTGCAGCGCGCCAACAGCGACCCGCTGCTCGGCGGCGTGCAGACGCTGTGGCGCCCGAACGTGCCGCAGCTGTACGTGGACGTGGATCGCGAGAAGGCCAAGGCCCTCGGCGTGCCGCTCGGCGATCTGTACGGTGCGCTCGCGGCCACGCTCGGCAGCTATTACGTCAACGATTTCAACAAATTCGGCCGCACCTGGCAGGTGCTGATGTCGGCCGAGCCGGCCTACCGCCGCAGCCCCGACGCGGTCGGCGATATCTACGTGCGCTCGGACCGGGGCGAGATGGTGCCGATACGGTCGCTGGCCGCGGTGCGTTACAGCTCCGGCCCCGACCTGCTCACGCGGTTCAACAATCTGCCGGCGGTGAAGCTGCTCGGCCAGGGCGCGCCCGGCGTGTCCTCCGGCCAGGCAATCGCGGAGGTCGAACGCCTCGCGCGCGAGGTGCTGCCGCCCGATTTTAGTTACGACTGGGGCGGCGCCTCGTACCAGGAGAAGCAATCCGGCGGCACCTCGGGGCTGGCGCTGGGGCTCGCGGTGCTGATGGTGTTCCTGATCCTGTCCGCGCAATACAGCAAGTGGTCGCTGCCGCTCACGGTGCTGCTGGCGCTGCCCTTCGGCACCTTCGGCGCGCTCGCGGCGGTATGGCTGCGCGGCTTCACCAACGATGTGTATTTCCAGATCGGCCTGGTGACGCTGCTCGGCCTAGCCGCCAAGAACGCGATCCTGATCGTCGAGTACGCGCTGCTTAAGTACCACGAAGGCATGTCCGCCTCGGCGGCGGCGCTCGAAGCGGCGCGCCTGCGCTTCCGCCCGATCCTCATGACCTCGCTCGCCTTCATCCTCGGCGTGCTGCCGCTCGCGCTCTCTTCCGGCGCCGGCGCCGGCGCGCGCCAGTCGGTCGGCACCGGCGTGATGGGCGGCATGATGGCGGCGACTTTCCTCGCGATCTTCTTCGTGCCGCTGTTCTTCAAGCTCGTGACCGACCGGCATCTCAAGGAGAAGCGCTCGACCGCCGAGCTCAGGGCCGAGGTCGAGCATCACCAGCAAACGGGCCACCGGGCGGCGCATGGTCCGCACGTCGCACCGAGATTGAGAGAGGAGGCCGACAATGCCTAAGGGGTATCACGCCATCTTCGTCGTCTTCGTGACGCTCGC
>JBLMXN010000184.1:0-7640 GCA_050257795.1 Bacteroidota bacterium | reverse complement strand
GAAATCGCAAGCGAGTTCGAAAGCTTCATCGATGACATGCTCGAGACCCGTCGCCAGGCCGGAGCAACGCCCGAAGATGACGTCACCGCCGCGCTGATGCACGAAATGGTGCGAGGGCGGCGATTGAGCAACGCGGAAATTGCCAGCATCTTGCGCAACTGGACCGTCGGAGAGCTCGGCACCATCTCCGCCGCAGTCGGCATCCTTGTGCACTATCTTGCCCAGCAAACCGAACTACAGAAGCAATTGCGCGCTGAACCATCCCTGTTGCCCGCCGCCATCGACGAAATCCTCCGGATTCACGGACCTCTGGTGGCCAACCGGCGTGTCACGACCCGCCCGGTGAGCATCGGCGGCCGAAAGATCGATGCCGGCGAGCGAATCTCTCTGAATTGGGTCTCGGCCAACCGGGACGGGCGCGTCTTCGAAGACCCGGACACCTTTCGTCTGGACCGCGACCCCGCCAAAAATCTCCTGTATGGCGCGGGTATCCACGTGTGCCCAGGCGCTCCGCTGGCCCGAATGGAGTTGCGGGTAATCATGGAAGAACTGCTGAAACGCACCACCGCGATCGATCCGGCACCAGACAAATTACCGACCAACGCCGTGTATCCTGCGAGCGGTTTTGCCGCTTTGCCGTTGAGGATTGAACGAGTGCTTTGACATAGGGTGACACGGAGCCTTTTGCGGCCGATGCGCCTCACATTAAGCGGGGGATCAAGCGGGATCAAGGGGTCAGTGTGGTTGAAACATTCAGATGAAGAATTCAACAACACTGACCCCTTGATTCGGGGTACGGGCGCTGCGCACTCCCGAGTTCGACCCACAGCAGACATTCACCACCCGGTACGTGCGGGATCCGTCACGCCGCAACCGAAAAAATCGCCAAAATAAATTTAAGACTGTCTTAAGGCATGGACTTCCGATCGTGGAGGTTGCCTCTGCTCGCGCGCTATTGAACCGCGGACAGCACTGCCCTACAGTGCGTCTCCCCACTCTCCGACAGGAGGAGACAATCGTGAGAATCTTGGTTCAGTTCAGCTTTCCGACGACGACCGGAAATGAAGCCATTCGCTCCGGGAAGATCCAGAAGTTCTTTCAGAAAGTCACGGAGGATCTCAAGCCAGAAGCGATGTACTTCTTCCCCGCGGACGGGGATCGCGCGGGTCTTATGGTTATCAACACGGACAACCCATCGATCTGCGCAGCAGTCGGCGAGCGCTTCTGGTTCGGCATCCAAGCGAAGGTGAAGGTCACCCCGTGCATGAACGGTGAGGACCTGGCCAAGGGATTGGCTGAGATGCCGCGGATCCTCGAGAACTACGCGTAGGCCCGCTGTCGAAGCAGGCGGCGTGCTGGGAGGGTACCGCAACCTTCCCCGGCACGCGCTTCACAGCGGCGCATCCGCAGGCGTCCATATCGAGATTTTGGATCGGGTTCAGGCGGCGCGCCCGGCACGGCGAGGTCCGTACAGCCTCCCGTGAACAGGCTGACCACGTCAGCCTTCGAACATGGAGGCTGTAGCAGTCGGTAAATACCGCGCAAGCCTCGCAACTCCAGTCAATGTAATTCTATTTGGTCCGCTTTGGGTTTCCTTGAGTGACAACTTTTTGGCCGATCTGCGTCATTCAACAGGATTGCAGAAAAAGCTGAAGCAGCCGTTGTCTCCTATATAGTCGCCGCTTCATCGAGACCGCGCGAACGACACGGGCGCACCCCGCAAGTGGAGGTGCGCCCGAACCGGACTGCTTCGGCTCAGTAAACGTCGTTCGCCGTGTTATAGACGTTGAACTTGCCGGTGACCGCGGGCAGCGGGATGCGGGTGATCACGTTCAACGTCCTGGCGTCGAGCACGACTTCGCCGCCGCCGGTGTTCGCCCAGTCCGAGATCCACACCTCGGTGCCGGCCTTGTTGAATTCCATGTGGGTCGCCTTGCCGGCGGTGGCCACGTCGAAGCAGCGGTCGATGGCGCCGGTCGCCTTGGCGATGGCGCAGATCTGCTTGTCGTTGGTCGAGCTCAAGGTCATGTCGACCAGCACCCACGGCGAGTTCGGGTGCGTCTTGACGAACAGCGAGCCCGCCGCCGGCAGCGTGATGTTGCGCACCACCTTCCAGCCGTTCGCCGGACTGCCCACCGGGTCCGCCCCGTACACCGCCACCAGCGGACTGCCGATGTGGCCCGTGGCGTTGACCCAGCCGTAGACCGGATCCTGCCAGTTGGCGCCGCGACCCGGATGCGGAACCCCGCCGGTGGTGAAACTCGTCACCAGGCTGCGGGTGGCGACATCGACGATCACCATCTTGTTGCTGGCGTTGGCCGCCGTCATGAAGTAGCGCTTGGTGTGATCCCACCCGCCGTCGTGCAGGAAGCGCTCGGTCGCGATGTTCGACACCAGCGGGAATCCCGGCTGCGAATAGTCGACGATGCCGACGTAACCGGATTCCTTCTGGTTCACCACCCACACCGGGCCGAACGGCGAGGCCACGATCGCCGCGACCCGCACCTCCGGAAGCGTCTCCCCGGTGATACTGGTCATGGGGATGTCGTTGCGGGCCAGGGGTTCCAGAGTCAGGCCGTCGTACACGACGTACTGCGGCGGCCAGTAACAACCCTCAATGAGATATTTGTCCTCGTAGCCCGTGAACTTGCTGCCGTCCACGCTGCGGGCGTCGTGGCAGCCCTTCACCTGCGCCACCACGTTCGGCGTGCCCGGCCACAGGTCGATCAGCGTCACCACGCCGTCGCGACCGATGGCATAGAAGTAGCGGCCGGACGAGGACGAGCGCAGGATGTGCACGGCAAAGCCGACGTTCAGGCGCGCGACCTCTTCGTGCGTGTCGCCGTCGAAGATCGCGATCTGGCCCGAATCCCGCAGCACGACGCCGAAGTAGTTCTGCCAGTCGCGCGTGGTCTGCGGCGCCGTGGGACGATTGGCCACCGGCACCAGCAGCTTCCAGCTCGCCTGGATGTCGGCCATCGGCAGCGCCGGCGCCTCCGGCGGCGGCAATTGCAGGTAGGCCGCCATCTTCGCGATCTGGTCCTCGGTGAGGATACCCGCGGTGCCGAAGTTGGGCATGCCGCCCGGCGTGCCGTGGCGCATCATCGCCCCCAGACCGTCGGTGCCGATTTCCTTCGATCTGACCTCGCCGATATTCGGGCCGGTGGCCCCGGTGCGATAGAGGCCGTGGCAGCCGGCGCAGCGGTTGAAGTACAGGTTCTTGGTGTCCTCGAACTCCGCGGCCGTCAGCGTGACCGGCGGCGTCGGGACAAGGACCTGCTTCAGCATGAGATACGCCCAGATGTCGAGCGCTTCGTAGTCGGACAAATTGGTGTCCGACATCCACCAGGAGTAGTTTTCCAGGCCGGATCCGAATGCGCCATGACTGATCATGGCGTTCGGCTCGACGGTAAACGCCTGGATCCACTCGTTGGCCCGCCTGTCGACGACATTGAGCAAGTCGGGCCCGGGCCGGGCACTGGTACCCATGGCATGGCAGCCGGTACAGTTTTTTCTGAACAGGATATCGCCGTTGGCAGCATTGCCGCTGCCGACCAGCCGTTCGGGGTTGCCGGTTTCCGGCAAGGTGCCCAGATAGGCCGCAATATCGCTGATCTGTGTGCTGGTCAGATACGACAGGAAGTTCATCGCCGGCCGCATCTGGATCATCATGCTGATCTTGCCGGGGCCCACGCCGCGGATGCTCTTGCGCACGAACCGGCCGCCGGCGTCGTGACCGTGGCAGGCGAAACAGATGCCCTGGTACAGCGCTTCGCCGGCAACCGGATTGCCACCGCCACCGCCGCCCCCGCCGCCTCCACCTCCGCCGCCCATCCAGCCGGCGGCCGAGGCATTGCCGGTCAGCAGCGGCACGAGTAGGAGAATGGCGATCAGGTACGCCGGGGTTTTCCCAAGCAGATATTTCGCGGTCAGCATTTTCACCTCTGTCCTCCGTATTTTTAAAGTCCTTGGCGGAACAATCCGGCGCGGTCGGCACGAACAACGATGCCGGGCTTCGTCGTTGCCGCCTTGTCCAGATTTATTTTTATCGACGAATGAACTTTGTCAGGATTCCCGGCGACAGCACAATGATGCATTTGCATCATTCGCCGTGAAAAAAAAAGCGGAACGTCGCGCGAACGCGCGGCGGGCACGTGAGGCGCTCGAAAAGAAAAAATCTAACGCGGCGGGATGCGGCGGCAGGCGTAACTCACGGCTTCGGCCCGATTGTGAACGCCGAGCTTTTCGTAGATGTGCTGGATGTGGTTACGCGCGGTGACATACTTAATATGTAGTTGCCTGGCCAAAGTCCTGGCATTGAGGCCCTGGGCCAGCAGATCCAGAATCTGCCGCTCGCGGCGCGTCAGCGCGCCGTCCGTGTCCGGCCGGCTGTCGCGGTCGTGACGCAGCGGAATTTCGGCAACGCGGATCGGCCGGAGCGTGAAAATCGCGACGGCCATGCCGGAGGCTTCGGAAGCAGGAATGGCGCCGACGCTGAGCCACAGCGATTGACTGTCATCCCGCGGAACCGCCAGGTCGAAGTTTGCAACCGGCTGCCCCTGCAACAGGGATTTTCCCACGGGGCAATCCGGGTTGCAGAAATTCTTGCCCTCCAGCGTGCGGCCGCAAACCACCTCGTAACACTTCCGGCCCAGCGACTCCGCGGCGGCGCGCTGAAACATGTCGTTGAAGGCCTGGTTCCGGTAGATGATCCGGCGGGCGTCATCAATGGCAAAAACGGCGTCCGGCGTGCGGGAAAATATTTCACTGAACTCGGACATGAACCTCCTCTCCCTTCCTTAATAATATGAATGCCGGACAATCATTTCATCTTGCGCTGAATACATTATTTCCGGTTCGGGGAGCATTCAATAACCGGCGGCGCGACATTTTGTCGCGTCCCGCGCCTGGACCCGTTAAAGTTTTGACCGCAGGATTCGGCGCGGGCTTTTCGATTACAATGTCGCGCATGCGCGCGGTCCACCGCCGATCGAAATCATAAATTGCCGGAAACAGCGACGGAGTCACGATGTTCATCGCCCTTAAGACCCTGCACGTCACCTGCGCCATTCTTTCCATCACCGGCTACGTGGTCCGCGGCGTGTGGATGATGCGCGAATCGCCCTGGCTCGGGAAAAAATGGGTCAGGATCGTGCCGCACGTCGTCGACACCCTGCTGCTCGGGGCCGGCATCTGGCTCGCGCTCCTGATCCGGCAATACCCGTTCGTGCAGGGCTGGCTCACCGCCAAAGTGCTGGCGCTGATCGCCTACATCGTGGTCGGCGCGATCGGCCTCAAATACGGCAAAACCCGGAATATTCGCATCGCCGCCTGGCTCGGCGCCATCGCCATCTTCGGTTACATCGTGCTGGTGGCACTCACGCACCAGGTGCTGCCCTTCATCGCGTAGGGAAGTTCTGAATAGAACCTGTCTCAAAATCATTTGCCCCTCCCTCGCGGGAGGGGGAGCAATCAGATCGAACGCGATCTGAAATTTTTCAGCGTCATGGCCCACCCCCACCCTGGCCCTCCCCCATCAAGGGGGAGGAAATTGGATTTTGAGATCAGAATTTCCCCAGCGGCAATCGGTCGCGATCGGCCGTGCGTTTGACCTAAATCAACCTGCCGCCGCGCGAAATAAGTTAGCTTGGGGTCTGCAAGAGGCCCAATCCGTATCATGATCCGTACATCTTTCCCCCTGCTCACCATCCATGGGCGCGAACTTCTGCCCGTCATCCAGGGCGGCATGGGCGTGGGCATTTCCGGCCACCGGCTAGCCGGCGCCGTCGCCCGCGAAGGCGCGATCGGCACCATCGCGAGCGTCGACCTGCGCCGCCTGTATCCGGACATCATGCAGCGCCTGCGCAAATGCCACGACCCGCAAGCGCACAGCGCCGCGAATATTGAGGCACTCGACCGCGAGATCCGCGCCGCCCACGAGATCGCGCCCGACGGCTTCGTGGCGGTGAACGTGATGCGCGCGCTGTCGAACTACGCCGAGCTGGTGGTGCAGGCGTGCAAGAGCGGAGCGAACGCGATCATCGCCGGCGCCGGCCTGCCGTTCGACCTGCCCGACCTCACGGAAAAATTCCGCGACGTCGCGCTGATCCCGATTCTGTCGGAAGAACGCGGCGTGCGCGCGGTGCTCAAGAAATGGATGCGCAAGGGCCGGCTCCCGGATGCGATCGTGATCGAGCATCCGCGCTACGCCGGCGGGCATCTCGGCGCCACGCGCCTGGACGAGGTGGACGATCCGAAGTTCGATTTCACGCGCGTGCTCGAGGAAGTCCGGCGCGTGTTCCAGGAGCTGGGCATCGCCCTCGGCCGCATTCCGTTGATCCCCGCCGGAGGCATCAACTCGTTCCAGAAGCTCAAGGAGCTGTTCGCCCTGGGCGCGAGCGGCGCCCAGATCGGCACGCCGTTCGCGGTCACCGAGGAATGCGACGCGCACCCCAACTTCAAGAAGGTGCTGGCGGAGGCGAGACCGGAAGAGATCGTCACGTTCATGAGCGCGGCCGGCCTGCCGGCGCGCGCGGTACTGACGCCGTGGCTGAAAAATTACCTGGCCAAGGAAAAGAAACTGCGCGACAAGGCCAGTCCCGACTGCGCCCAGTGCCCGAGCCGCCTCGAGTGCCTGGCGCATTGCGGCTTCAAGGACGGCAACCCGCACGCCGGCCAGTTCTGCATCGAAACCCAGCTGGCGGCGGCGCAGCGCGGCAACGTCCAGCAGGGGCTGTTCTTCCGCGGTTCGGAATCGCTCCCGTTCGGCAGCCACATCGGCAAGGTGCACGACCTGCTGGAGTATCTGCTCACCGGACGGGCGCCACCGGCGCCGGTTTGATTCCGCTTCACGCGCCACCGCCATGAAAAATCCCGACGCCTTCCCCTACCCCGGCACGCCGACCACCGCGGACGGCTCGGCCGTGGTCGTGTGGGTCGAACAGAACGTCTCCGAAGGCGCCTGCGCATATCCGATCACGCCGTCCACCAACATGGGCACGGGCTACCAGCTCGCGGTCGCCAACGGCGCGAAAAATCTGTGGGACGAGGAGCTTTTCTTCCTCGAGCCCGAGTCGGAACACAGCTCGGCCTCGGCCTGCGAAGGCTTCGCGCTCGCCGGCGGGCGCGTGACCAACTTCACCTCCGGTCAGGGCCTGGTGCTGATGAAGGAGGTGCTGTACACGATCTCCGGCAAGCGCCTGCCGGTGGTGTTCCACATCGGGGCGCGAGCGCTGACCTCGCATTCGCTCAACGTGCACGCCGGCCACGACGACGTTATGGCGGTGTCCGATTGCGGCTGGGGCATGCTGTTCGCGCGCAACGCCCAGGAGGCGCAGGACTTCGGCTTGATCGCGCGGCGCGCAGCGGAAAACGCACGCACGCCGTTCATGAGCATCCAGGACGGCTTCCTCACCACGCACACCATCGAGAACGTGCGCCTCGCCGAACCGGAATTGATGAAACTCTTCATCGACGATCCGCGCGCGAAACTCGCGAGTCATTTCGATCCCGCGCACCCGCTGATGTCCGGCGTGGTGCAGAACCAGGACGCCTACATGAAGGGCAAGATCGCGCAGCGCTATTACTACGACGAGGTGCCACAGCACTTGCGCGAGGCCTTCGCTGAGTTTTACCGGCTC
>JBLMXN010000183.1:0-3169 GCA_050257795.1 Bacteroidota bacterium | reverse complement strand
CCGCGCCCGCGGGTGCGGTCGAAAATCTCCGGCGTCACGGCATCGAGGGCGACGGTGAAGATTTCCGCGCCCAGATCGCGCAGCCGCACCAGATCGTGGTAGTCGAGGGTCGTCGGATTGGACAGGATCGAAACCGGGATCCGCGGCACCGCTTTCACCCACTGCTCCAGCAGCACGAAGGTATCGTTGTTGGAATCCGGATGGCTGATCATGGAAATGCACATGCGCTCGAACTGGTTGCGGTCCTCGCCGTTTTTGACGCGCGCCAGCACCTCGTCGTAGCGCACCGCCGGCCAGTCGACGCGGATGAAATTGCGATCGGCGTAGTCGCGTGTTTCCTCGCGATGCCGCGCCAGCCCGCAGTAGGCGCAGTTGGCCCGACAACCTTCCGGGTAGGTGACGAGCAGATTGAGACAATGCGTGCAGGCGGTGCGATGCATCTGGCCCTCGATCAGGCCGAGGGTGATGGCGGCCGCCGTGGACATCTGCACGTATTCGGGAGAACGCATCGCGGGGGTCTTGATGTGGTAATTCGGGCGGTAAAACGTGACCGGAATCACATCGGCATCGGTGGCTGCGCTCATGACGTCTCCTTCGTATCGGTTCAGGCAAAATATTCGTTAAAGGCGATCCAGCCGCGACGCTGGACCTTGTCATCGTTGGCCGCGGCCTGGCGCCAGCAACCGGCAAGATAGGCGCGCCGTTCCACGGCGCGCGTCAGCACCGGACCGTATTGTTCGCGCATATCCTCGTCATACGCATCCCGCGCCCGTTGATTGCCGGCGATATATTCCGCCGCGGCGAGCCCCGCGCGCTCGCCGGATTGAACGGCGGCGGCGATGCCGGCGCCGGTAATGGGATGCGTGAGCCCGGCGGCATCGCCAACGAACAAGATGTGTTTCCAGTGCAGGTTTTCGCGCAGTCCGCCCACGGGAATGGCGCCGCCGGTGCGCTGCAGCACTTCCGCGCCGACCCGCCCCTGCCGGACGAGCTCGGCATGCAGGCGCTCGAGCGGTGCTTTCAGGTCCGGTTCGAAATGCCGATCGGCGCCGAGACCGAGGTTCGCTACCCTCCCCTTGGGGAACAGCCAGGCGTATCCGCCGGGAAACTCATCGGACAGCCATATATCGGTATCCGCATACGACTCGCGCAGCACGACCGTGTATTGCCGGGTATAGATCACCGGCAAAGCCGGCAAACCGAGCAGGCGCGCCGTCATGGAATGCGGCCCGTCCGCGGCGATCAGGACCCGGTACGATATTTCGCGGGTCTGTCCGCCCTGGCGAATCCACGCCATACGTTGATCTGGCTGCACGGCAACCAATGCGGTATCGGACATGATTTCCGCTCCGGCCGAACCGGCGCGTGCCGCCAGCGCGCGGTCGAAGGCCGCGCGATCCACCATCAGGCCGGGGAAGGCCGAAGACGCGACCGCGCCCGAAGGCAGGCAGGTTTTCATGCCGGCGATGGCTTGCGATAACACGCCATCAGCGCGCGCATATTCCGCCAAGGGGCCGGGAATGAACTCGGCGCATTGCACCGGCTCGCCGATGCGCTTTTTCTTTTCGACAGCGAGGACTTCGAGTCCGGCCGCCGCGGCGGCGCCGGCCGCCGCCGCGCCGCCGGGTCCGACACCAACCAGCAGCACGTCCACCGCGCGCGTCATGGCTGCTCCACCCCGGTCATGGAGCGATGCGTACCCGCCATCGAAGCCGTGGCATTCTCGATGGCCCGGATGAAATCCGCCGGGCGCAGCCGCAGCATTTCCACCGGGTAATCGCGGAAAAATTCGTCCACGGTCCGGCGCACGTGATCGAGCGGAGAATCCCGCAGCGCGGCCTCGAGGTCGGCGATCATGCGCTTGGGGTTCACAAAGAAATCTCCGGTAAACCAGACCTGTTTTATTCGTCCCTTCGCCAGATCCAGCGCCAGCGCCACGCGCAACAATCCGCCCTCGGCCTTGTGCACGCCCTCGATGAGCGGCGCATCCGACAACGGGCGTTCGACCAGGTATATCCATTCCGGGTGATCGATCTCGGCGAGCGCCTGCCGGAACTTTTCCTGCTCCGCGGCGTTCATTTCGTCGGCCCGTTCGAAATCGACGCCGAAGCCTTCCGCAAAGGACTGCGTCAACGCCGCGATCACGGTCTCCCTTTCCGGTACGGCGCCGAGAAGATCTTTCAGGTTGGCGACGCGTTCGCGCGCCGAGGCGATCGCCTTGTCGGACAATTTTTCCGCCGGGATGCGCAATACCCGCAACATCTTCTCGATGTCGAAATCGATCAGCAGCGTGCCCTGGTACATGATCGAGTCACCCTCGAACGCGCCGCCGGTGCCGGAGATCTTGCGGCCGTGCACCTCGATGTCATTGCGCGGGCGGAAATACGCGTCCACGCCCAGGCGGCGTATCCCGGCCGCGGCCAGCTCGCAGATGCGGCGCGAGATTTCCTGCATGTCGGCGGTGCCGAGGGTTTTGCGATCCAGATACAGCTCCCAGCCGATCTGGGTCTCGTCGAAACAGATCGCGCCACCGCCGGTGATGCGGCGCTGGATCGCGATGCCGTGCGCGGCGCAGTAATCGACGCGCAGCTCCTGTTCGACGCTTTGATGAAACCCGACCAGCGCGCTCGGCCGGAAGCGCAGGAAGCGCAATGTATGCGGAATGAGCCCCTGCTGATGCGCTTCCAGCATGGCGCGGTTGATCGCGATGTTCTCGGCCGCCGGCCGCAGCCCGGTGTCGATGAGACGCCAGGTGGCGCGCGCCGGTATCACGATCCGCAACACCCGCCGGAGGTCTGGCTTACCACGGAAATACCCTTCAGGCCACGTTGCGCTCGCTGCTGCTTCAGCACGGCCTGCACGTCCAGCGCCAGGCCGCCGCCACCGCCATCGAGGGCCATGACTTCGTCGCCCACCGCGATCGAGCAGCATGCCGGTGTCACGCGCACCGGTCGTCCGAGCCGCACGGCGAGCTCCACCACCCCTTCGGAGGGATGCGCCATGCCGTTGACTCCGGCCATGACCGCGTAGGCATCGATCACCGCTTTCGTCGTGCCCGGGGGCCGGGCGCAGCCGAGCAGCAGCGGGATATCCGGCAACGCCGCGCGCGCCTGCAGGAAAAACTTCCCGACCTCGTGCGGGTCCGGGGTGGCGAACGGGCGTTTGGCGG
>JBLMXN010000182.1:0-4453 GCA_050257795.1 Bacteroidota bacterium | reverse complement strand
GTGGATCGGGCGATCGGCAAGCTCGCGGCGAATCCGGCGGCGGCCAGCGCGCTTCCCGAATTGCGCAAACGGCTCGCCGCCGCGCGCAAGACAGTCGAGGGGTGATACCTAATTATGGTGGGCGATGCAGGGTTCGAACCTGCGACCCCTGCCGTGTGAAGGCAGTGCTCTACCGCTGAGCTAATCGCCCGGAGCGACTCAAACCGCGGTACCGGGACGTACCGACGGCGGTGCCAAGGGACGCAAAGTTTACGTGCTGGGGCCGGGCCGGTCAATTTGCCCGAGCCGGTGCCCGGCCGCCGGATTCAGTTTGATTTCAGCTTGCCCGCCTAAGCTTGCCCGCAAGTCAATCACGGAGGCGCTCCCATGGCTTCAACGGGGGAAACCGGTGCGGGCAGGGTGAAGGTGTGGGATGTGCCCACGCGTCTGTTCCACTGGCTGTTGGCAGGCTCGTTCGCGGTCGCGTGGCTTAGCCACGAGCACGACCGTTACCTCGACGTTCATGTATTCGCCGGCTACCTGTTTTTCGGGCTGCTGTTATTCCGGCTCGTCTGGGGTTTTGCCGGTGGCTGTTACGCCCGATTCCGCGCGTTCAGTTATAGCCAGCGCGCCGCGCGCGATTATCTGCTGGCCACGTTACGCGGCCTAGCGCCGCGTCACGTCGGCCATAATCCGGCCGGGGCTTGGGCGATTTTCCTGATGCTCAGCCTCGGGTTGATCGTCGCGCTCTCCGGCGTGTTGGTGCTGGGCGGTGAAGAAGAGCACGGGCCGTTCGCCGGGTGGCTGGGTTTTGCCGCGGCCGGTGTTTTCCGCGAACTGCATGAAATGAGCGCGGTGGCCATGTTCGTCCTGGTGTTGATTCATCTTGCCGGCGTCGTTTTCGAAAGCTGGCGGCACGGGGAAAATCTCGTTGCTGCGATGATCACCGGCTACAAGCGCGGTCGCGGCATGTCCACGCGCGCCTATGTCCAGGTCGGCGTACTGATGCTGGTCGTGGTGCTGGTAGCTACCGGTTTTCAGTTCATGGGCTACGCCAGCGCGACAGCCGACAAGCCCTACCTGCCATTCAGCGGTCCGGCGCTTCCGGAAAACGCGACCTGGAACCGCGAATGCGGCAGTTGCCATCTGGCGTTTCATCCGACGCTGCTGCCGGCGCGTTCGTGGCAGGCGCTGCTCGACGGCCAGGCGGAGCACTTCGGCGACGATCTGGCGCTCGATCCGGCTACTGTAGCCGAGCTGCGCGAGTTCGCAAGGAAAAACGCGGCGGAATCGGCGCAGACCGAAGCCGCATGGAAGATCAACCGGTCGGTGCCAATACAAAACTCGCCGTTGCGTATCACCGAAACCAGATACTGGGAACGCAAGCACCGCGATATCGCCGCGAGCGTCTGGAAAACGCCAGCGGTGCGCAGCAAGGCCAACTGCGCTGCCTGCCACCTCGATGCCGAGCGCGGCACCTTCGAGGACGCCGCCATGCGTCTGCCTGCGCCTACCGATCAAGCCAAGTCCAACGTGAGGTAATTGTATGAAGCTGTTGCCAAGTTCGATGTTGATGGTCCTGCTGTGTGCGAGCGCCGCCGTTGGTGCGGATGTGGTCGACGAGCGACTCGCGGCCTACAAGGTGCAGGGAGCGAGCGGGTTCAACGCCGCCGCCGGCGAGACGCTGTGGAACAAGCGCGTCAAGGACGCCCGGACCGGCGAGTCGCGCAGCTGCGCCACCTGCCACACCGCCAACCTGCGCGATGCCGGCAAACACGCCGAGACCGGAAAGCTGATCGAGCCGATGAAACCGGCGGTCAATCCAAAGCGCCTGAGCGACGCCAGGCAGATCGAGAAATGGTTCCTGCGCAACTGCAAATGGACTTATGGACGCGAGTGCACGCCGCAGGAAAAAGGCGACTTCCTGATGTTTATCCGCAATTGACGACTTGAGGCGAGGTGAATGATGAAAAATGTGTTCCGAATGGGTTTGGTGCTGGGCGCAATGCTCGCCTTATCGAGTGTCGTGCTGGCCGATGACGAGTCGTATTCGCGCCGCGGCAAGGGCCCCGATGTGGCGCCGGTGCGCAACGCGCTTTATGCCAAGGAATGCGGCAGTTGTCACTTCGCCTATCAGCCAGGGTTGCTGCCGGCGCGCTCATGGCAGAAGCTGATGGGCAATCTGGCCGATCATTTCGGCGACAACGCCGAATTGGCGCAGGAGGACACCGCGGCCATCACGGACTATCTGGTCAAGAACGCGGCCGATCGCTCGAACTACCGGCGCTCGGTGAAAATCGACAATTCGCTTTCCCCCCGGCAAACGCCGGCGCGCATCACGCAAGTGCCGTACATCGCTGGCAAGCATCGCGAAATACCGACGCGACTGGTCGCGGGCAACCCCAAGGTCAAGAGTCTGAGCCAATGCGCGGCTTGCCACACGAAAGCGGAGGCGGGGTCGTTCAGCGAGCGCGACATAAACATCCCCGGTTACGGGCGCTGGGAGGATGACTGACGGACAGGGTGCGCCGCGGCCGGTTTTTCATTAACATAGCGGCTTTTCCAGCCGGCACATCCCGAAATGACCGTCCGCACCCGATTCGCCCCCAGCCCCACGGGCTACCTGCACGTGGGCGGCGCGCGTACCGCGCTGTTTTCCTGGCTCTACGCGCGCAAGCACGGGGGCACCTTCATCCTGCGAATCGAGGACACCGACCTCGAGCGCTCGACCGCGGAATCGGTGGACGCGATCCTGCAGGGCATGACCTGGCTCGGCCTGGAGTACGACGAAGGGCCGTTCTTCCAGACCCATCGCTTCCCGCGCTACAAGGAAGTCATCCAGCAGATGCTGGACGGGGGCCAGGCGTATCATTGTTATTGCTCCAAGGAACGTCTGGAGCAGTTGCGCACCGAGCAGATGGCGCGCAAGGAGAAGCCGCGCTACGACGGCAAGTGCCGCCACGGCGTGCCGAATCCGCCGGCAGGCGTCTCGCCGGTGGTGCGCTTCAAGAATCCGCTCGACGGTGCGGTGGTGGTGGAGGACCTGGTGCGCGGACGCGTGGTGTTCCAGAACGTCGAACTCGACGACCTTATCATTGCGCGCGCCGACGGCTCGCCGACGTACAACTTCACCGTCGTGGTGGACGACATGGACATGAGTATCACCCATGTCATCCGTGGCGACGACCACTTGAACAATACCCCGCGCCAGATGAACATGCTGAAGGCGCTCGGTTTCACGCCACCGGTTTACGCGCACGTGCCGATGATCCTCGGCCCCGACGGCGCGCGCCTGTCCAAGCGCCACGGCGCGGTGAGCGTCATGCAGTACCGCGATGACGGCTTTCTGCCCGAAGCGTTGCTCAACTATCTGGCGCGCCTCGGCTGGTCGCACGGCGATCAGGAAGTATTTTCCATCGACGAGATGATCAAGCTGTTCGACGTGACCAAGGTGCACACCTCGGCGGCGGCGTTCAACCCGGAGAAGCTGCTGTGGCTGAACCAGCACTATATAAAGAATAGCGATCTCAAGCACGTGGCGCATCACCTGAGCCACCACCTCGGCAAACTCGGTGTCGACCCCGCGGACGGCGGGCCGGACATCCTCGAAGTGGTCAAAGTGCAGCGCGAGCGCGCCAAGACCCTGGTGGAGATGGCGCATAACAGCGTGTTCTTCTATAAGGATTTCGATGCCTACGACCCCAAAGACGCCGCGGCGCATCTCAAGCCGGAGGCGGAACAACCGCTCAACATGTTGCGCGAAAGGCTGACGGCGCTGCAGCTATGGGAAGCCCAGGCCATTCATGAGACGGTCACCGCCGTGGCCGAGACGCTCGGCCTGAAGCTCGGCAAGATCGCGCAGCCGCTGCGCGTGGCGGTGGCGGGGCGGGCGGTATCGCCGCCGATTGATCAGACTTTGGCGCTCGTGGGGCGCGAAAAAACCCTGGCGCGGCTCGACGCCGCCTTGGAATATATAAGGAAACAAACGGTTACAGCTTGACCCACCGGCGCATGGGCATGTAAAGTAGCGCGCCTTGCAAGGGGCTATAGCTCAGCTGGGAGAGCGCATGCATGGCATGCATGAGGTCGCCGGTTCGATCCCGGCTAGCTCCACCAATTCCGGGGGTTGTCAGGACAACCCCTTTTGTTTTTTAGTCAGATCATTGTCCCCATCGTCTAGAGGCCTAGGACACTGCCCTTTCACGGCGGCGACAGGAGTTCGAATCTCCTTGGGGACGCCACCTTTATGCCAGTCCCGGCCAGCAGTGCGCCCACGCGGGTCTCACCGCGCAGGGTGTAGCCGCCGTCCGCTCCGGGCGCGTACCAGATCGGTCCCACCAGAAGTTGCCGCAGCGCCGCACGGGCGCCGGGGACGTCGGCGCGCAGCGTGTCCTTGAACCGCACCACGCAGTTTTCGACCTCCCTCCGCAGGCGGCGCAGATCCAGTTCGGTCAGGTCCGTCAGCTCCTCGTGC
>JBLMXN010000181.1:0-15184 GCA_050257795.1 Bacteroidota bacterium | reverse complement strand
AATTTGTTTTCAACCACCTGTCGGAGTAAATCTTTGCTCGACTTTAAGTAACAAAACAATCAATTCTCTTAAGTCCACAAACGATCCAGCTGATGTTGCTCTTCGACAGTGTTGCTTTTTTCTCGTTATCAGTCGGTAAGTTCTGCGAAAATCGTCTGTTTTCACGTATCTATGATCACAGTCAGCTCAAGTAATTAACATACCGTTTATCCGTTCGTCTGCGGGAATATACCGATCATCAGATACGCGGTTAATAAAGTCAGTAAGTCATAACCCGATCAGCTGACGATTTGCGGCAATTGCATGACTTCATTACGCGATTAGACTTAAACAAGAAGGGAGAGGCCTCGTGGCCAAAAAACACGGTAATTTGAGGCCAGTTACATCTAAATCATGAATAGTACCCAGAGAAGAAATAGAAAGCGTTACTCAAGGTGGATTCCTTTCATCTGCTCTAATGCGCCGTTTATCTGCCATAAAAATACGCATAAGCTACCGTTGGTCGGACCAAATTTACCTTTAGTCGGTATCAAAGGCTTTACCTTGATAGAACTGGTCACGACGCTGACGATAGCCGGGATTTTGATGGCAATTGCGGCCCCCAGCATGTTCAGTTTCTTGGCCAGCAACCGCCTGACCGCGCAAACCAATGATCTAATTGCCGACCTAAGTTTTGCCCGCAGCGAAGCCATTAAACGCAATGGCACTGTAGTTATCTGCAAATCGACCAATCCCACTGCTGCTACGCCCACATGTGACGCAACGACAGCCGATCCGTGGGAAACCGGTCGTATCATCTTTTTCGATAACGTGGATGTGGCGGCCGGTATTACCCAGAATTACGATTACCAGGCTGCCGACAAAGATCAACTCCTGCGCGTCCGGGAGCCCCTGGACGGCAATAACACGCTCCGGCCGAACAGCTCCACGATCACGCCCAATCTGTCGAATTATCTGGCCTACACAAAATACGGCCTTACCACCCTGGCGGCGCCCGGTACCAGCGATGGCCCGCATCGCTTCACCGTCTGCGATCAGCGCGGGAACCTGAGGGGCGTGCTGCTGGAAACCACCGGTAGAACTTCCCTGATTACGGACGGCACAACGACGTTTACCTGGTCCGGCGCCACTTACACTTTAACCTGCCCCTGATAGACACAGCCATGCGCCTGCCGAATTTCCATTCGATCCCGATCGCGCGCGAAAAAGGATTCAGCCTGATTGAAGTCCTTGTCGCCCTCCTCGTCCTGTCGATCGGATTGCTGGGGCTCGCCGCCCTGCAGACAACTTCACTGAAATACAACACCGATTCGTATACGCGAACCCAGGCGACGCTTCTTGCCTACGACATCATGGACCGCATGCGCTCGAATCTGACAGGAGTCAGCGCGGGAAATTACAGCGTGTCGGCCTCAACCGCTCCATCCAAAATCGCCGCATACAACAGTTGCAAGAACTCGGCCTCAGGCTGCGGTTGCGATCTGACCGGCGCGAATTGCAGCACCAGCAATCTGGCGACGTATGACCTGGGGAAATGGTATGAACGGCTTGCAGCCACATTGCCGGAGGCATCTACCAACCTCGCCACTATCAGCACAAGTTCATCAGGCTCATCGACTCAGGTGATCATCACCATCCGATGGAAAGACCGCGATCTACTGACACCGAAAAGTCACACATGGACGGCAGAGTTATGAAACGCGGATCATTTTTCAATCGGAAAATCCGCGGTTTGAGCCTGGTTGAGCTCATGGTCGCGCTCACCATCGGACTCATCATTCTCGCCGGTGTTTCAACGCTGTTCGTCAGCAGCAGAAAAACCTACACCACGCAGGACCGCCTGGCGCGCTTGCAGGAAAATGCCCGTTTCGCCATGCAGTTCCTCATCAAGGATCTTCGCCTCGCAGGCTATTACGGCTGTCTCGATGAAATCAGTTCCGATACCGTTCACAGCTCCATTAACAGCACCAGCTTTGATTATGATGCCGATACTCCCATCGAGGGACTGAACAACGTTGGCGGCACTGCCACTGCGCCAACTGGAACCTGGTATCCCTCCACCACCACGGCTGTGCCATCCGGAATCAAGGTCGGCACCGATGCCGTCACCATCCGCATGCAGGACGTTGCCACCGCTGTCAACTTGAGGACGGACATGCCACAACCCTCCGCGGAGCTGTTTGTGAATTCCCTAAGCAACTTCACGACCAATGATATCCTCATGATATCGGATTGCTCATCCGCCGATATGTTTCAGGTCACGTCGACAAACAGCACCGCGTTGACCATTCAACACCAGGCCGGCACTGGAAATCCCGGCAACAAAAATCCGCCCGATGGCTGGTTGTCCAAATCCTATGCTCCCCCGGCGCAAGTCATGCGATTCCTGACTCGGCGTTACTACATCCGCGACAACGCCAACGGCATCCCGTCCCTTTATCGGGATGACAATGGCGGCGCTGCCACCGAACTCGTCGAGGGAATCGAAAGCCTGAAAATCAGCTATGGCAAGGACACCAACGGCGACAACGTGCCCAACATCTATCTCAAACCGGGCGCCGCCGGGCTGACGACGGCTGCCGACTGGTCCAGCGTCGTCAGCGTCCGAATCGGCATCCTGGCGCGAACAGTGAACACCAAGGATACCGACGTCGACAGCGGCGCCTATGATATCGACGGAGACGGCAGCACCGATTTCACCGCACCGGGCGACCGCAACAAGCGCCGGGTATTCCAAGCCACGGTCCTGTTAAGAAATTTATGATCAGCATTCGTCTCTTTATTCGCAAGAACGGCCGGCCTCTGCCTGCACAACGGCACATGATGGTGCACCCAGGCCGCAGCCATCAAGGCGGCACGGTGCTCATCATGAGCCTTGTGATACTGCTGATTCTGACCATCCTCGGCATCACCGCCATGGGCACCTCCTCTCTCGAGGAAAAAATGTCCGGCAACATTCAGGAAGGCACGCACGCATTCGAAACGGCAGAGTCGGGACTGAACCAGGCGTTCAGCGCCGCCGGCGCGCTCAGCTTGAGCGGAAAGACCTCAAAAACGTTCACCTACGACAACAGCAAGTACAGGGCGGACGTCGACACGACTTTCAAGCAGTTTTCCTCGCCGAAACGCGGCTCGGGTTATGGCAACAATTTCAACGCGGCCAATTTCGACCAGCAGAGCACGGGCACGACCACATCGAGCGCCAAGGCCGTGGTCCATCAGGGCGTGGCACTGATCGTGCCGAAATCCAATTAGGCATCAAGGCAGGTACCAGCTATGAACACGCATCGCTTGCAGTCCGACCGTCTTGTCCGCGCCATCCTCTCCGGGGTTGCCGTCGCCCTGCTTGGCATCACCAATGTCAGCGCCAAGGATACCGACATCTACCTGAAAACCCCCCAGGTATCGCGCGACGACTCGCCCGACATCCTGATCCTGCTCGACAACTCGGGAAGCATGGAAAGCAACAGCATCACCACGACGCCTTCCTACGATGCGACCACGACATACTCGGGAAGCTATGACGCAACCAGGGTCTACTGGGCCACGTCGGGGATTCCTTCCTCGGGCACCAGCAACTGGTTTCCGGCAACCAATAACAAGTGCACCGACTCGCTGGTAAACCTCGGCAACACAGCGGGGGCCACTGGCTATTATTCAGGCATTACCATTGTTGGTTGGAAATGGAAGACAACCGGCAGTGGCAGCAGTACGTCCACTTCTTCAACCCAGGGACAATGGGCCAATCTTGCCGGCGGCTATAATGCGGACGGGAACGCCAAGATGGCCGATGTCGAATGCGAGCGAGACCAGCCGGCCGACTCGGGCGCAGGGAATACCTATCTCACCAGCTCGAACAGCTCCAGTCTCAACTATTCAAACCGCTATACCAGCAACAGCAGCAATGGGATCGTCTGGACGGCGTTCAACAAGCCGACGTTGTACAGCGGGAACTATTTGAACTACAAAGCCAATCCCCCGGCAAGCACAACCAAAACACGCATGCAGATCGCCCGCGAAGCGGTTAAAACCATTATTGACTCCAACAAAGGCGTGCGTTTTGGCCTGGAGGTGTTCAATCGCAACAACACGACGCCGGATGGCGGACGCATTTTGATGCGAATCGACACCATGACAGACGACCGCCGTGCCGCCATGAAAAGCATTGTCGACAGTATCACCGGTTACGCCGATTCGCCCACCAACAGCCAGCAAAACTTCACGCCGCTGGCGGAATCCCTCTGGGAGGCGTATCGCTACTTCTCGGGCGGTCAGGTGGATTACGGCAACCCCAGTCCGAACCAGGTTCCGGAACAGGATTCGTGCGCGCAAAAATCTTCGGGCACCACTACGTCGGATTTCTACTGCGACAAAGGGGGGGTCTACCGCGCCATCTCGGGCAGCTATACGGCCGACGGAACCTGGCAGACGGCCACCGTCGATACCACCAATAACGACGGCACTTACGAAACTCCATTCAGATATGGCTGCCAGAAGGCCTACATTATCATCGTCACGGACGGCGGACCCACCAACGACGGCAATGCCGACTCCAACATTCATAACCTGATCGGCTCATCCAGCTGCGCTTTCAATAGCAGCGACCCCAAGACCGATTGCCTCAAGGATCTGGCCGGGTGGATCCACGGCCATGACGTCAGCAGCCTCGCCGGCGATCAGAAAGTCACGACTTACGCGGTGGGTTTCGGCACCGGTATCGGCGCCGATGAACAATATTTGCTGGACACCACCGCCGCCAATGGCGGCACCGGGCAGGCCTACCTTGCCAACAGCTCCGAGGAACTGGGGGCAGCCCTGCAGAATGCCGTTACCAACGCGGCACAGACGAACTCATCGTTTTCCTCGCCAAGCTTGTCGGTGAACGCCTTCAACCGCCTGTACAACCGTGACGAGGTCTACTTCGCTTTGTTCAAACCCTCGACCCAGCAAGGCTGGGACGGGAATATCAAGAAATTTACCCTGTGTAACAGCACCGACGTGACAACCTACGGTTGCACCTATGGCGAGGTAATCGACAAGAATCACAGGCCCGCCATCGACAGCCAGAGCCGGATCATCACTGACACGAGCAGCGGCGTGGCGGTCAGCTACTGGGGCAACACGGTGGATGGCGCGGACGTCACGAGCGGCGGTGCCGGCGCACAAATATCGCAGAACAGCGCGATACCACGCACCCTATACACTTATCTGGGCAGTTACACCGGCCTGACTTCCTCGACGCCAGCAACGCCAACCGCGATCGTGGCCACGTCGACCAATTCCGTATACACCGCGGCGATCAATGACCCCACGATTCTGGGGCTGACAGACACCAGCGGCAGCGCAACTACTACTAATACAGCCGATACCACGGCGGTCACCAACTTAATCAATTGGATGCGCGGCCAGGACGCCTTTGACCGAGACAACGACGGCAACACAACGGAAAGCCGCTCGTGGAACTTTGGCGATCCCCTGCACAGCCGCCCGGTGGCAATTACCTACGGCGCGGTGACCAACGTACTGGGTGTGGTTGATTACACGCAACCGATCGTCAAACTGTTCGTCGGCACCAACGACGGCATGGTACGCATGATCAACAACAGCACTGGCGCAGAAGAATGGGCCTTCATGCCCAAAGAGCTGCTGAAAAATCAGTCCGACCTGTCGCAGAGGCAGGATGCCGAACATATCATCGGCATGGACGATACGCCGTCATTCTGGGTCAATGACGTCAACAACGACGGCATCATCGATCCTACCGCCGGTGATTTCGTGTACATGTATATCGGCATGCGCCGGGGTGTAGATCCGACAACCGGCCATGGTTTTATCTATGCATTCGATGCCACCCCCTCATCCAAGATGACCAGCCAGAGCAACACGGTGACCCCCAAATTGATGTGGGTGATCGAAGGCGGGACGGGCAACTTCACACATCTGGGCCAGACCTGGTCACGCCCCAAGTTCGTGCGTATCCGCACCAAGTGCAACGGAACCTCGTGCAATACGGGCGACAGCGCCACCAAACCGGTGCTGATCTTCGGCGGCGGTTATGACACCAATCAGGATACCGCCGTTGCCCCGGGGGCGGATTCCACTGGCAATGCCATATACATCGTCGATCCGTATACGGGCGCGCGCATCTGGTGGGCCAGCAGTGACACCACCGCCACATTGGTGCTCAACAAGATGAACTACAGCATACCGTCGGAGCTTACGCTGACTGACTCCAACGCCGACGGCTGGATCGACCGGATCTATGTCGGCGACACCGGCGGGCAACTCTGGCGCATCGACCTGGGCGACCAGCTGGATACCAACGCCAACGGCGGCAGCGCCGGGTATGTCTTCGCCGACGTCGGTTGCGGCAGCTCGGGCACCACAGTGCGGGTCCATGACACTTCCGGCGGTTGTCCGACCGGCACCACCAATCAGGACCGACGCAAATTCTTCTATCCGCCAGATGTGGCGCAAGTGGACGATCCCAATTTCTCCACGACCGCGAAATACGATCTGGTCACCATTGCCAGCGGCGACCGCGAGGATCCGATCGATCTGCTGACGAACAACCTGTCGCCGACGCAGGAACCGGTACACAACCGCCTGTATGCTTTCCGCGATTACAATTACGCGTTTGGTCCGCCGGCAACCACACCGACCACCATCACAGACATCGATCTGTACGATGCCACGGCGAATAATCTGGGAACGATGACGGGGTCGACGCTCCAGACCGAGATTGATACAAACGTCAAAGGCAGCAAGGGATGGTATATCAATCTTCAGGAAACGAGCGCCATCACGCTGCCCAACGGCCTGACGACCACGTGGGTGGGCGAAAAGGGCCTGGCGAAAACCGTCATCTTCGGCGGTGTGCTCTATGCCACCACCTACGTGCCGGCGAACAGCATTACCTCCGTCCAGACCTGCTCGGCGGCGGAAGGTGAGGGAAAAGTCTATGCCGTCAACTATCTTTCCGGCACGCAGATGTTCGACCTGAATCATTCCGGAGACGGCGTGCTCGATAGATCCGCTGCGGTGGGCGGCGGTATCCCCTCTGAGCCCGTCATCGTGATACGCGAAGGCGGCGTTTCGGGCCTGGTGGGAACATCCGGTGGCGCCGCATCCATCGACACGAACAGCGGCAACAACAAATACCGAACCTACTGGTATGACGAATAAAACATGTGCCGGTCACCATCTCCTCCCCGCACGGGGAGGAGATGGTGAAGGTTTGAAGTCAGGCTTGCCCAAGGAGACAGTGCCAACCATGAATAATTTGCGGTCACAAGGCTTTACCTTGATCGAGCTAATGATCACCGTTGTCATCATCGGAATCATTGCCATGATTGCCTATCCGAGCTACACGAAATACATGGCCCAGACGCGACGGTCGGACGCGCAAATCGCGCTCACGCGAATAGCCTCGCAACAGGAAAAATACTTTTCTGACTGCAACCACTATGCGGCGAAACTATACGGGGCCAGCCAAGATTGTGGCACCGCCGCTGATTACAGCGACGGAAAGCTCGGGCTGAACAAAAGTGACAGCAATACGACCATTCTGTCGGACAATCGAGACTACGTGATCACGCTGGTTACGCCGACGTCAAGCTCCGGAACCTGCTTCCTCGGCTCATGTTTCACCTTGCAGGCAACTCCCGCCACCACGTCAAACGCCGATGTCGGCGGCAATAAAGGCACTGGCCGTCAGGTCGGAAACGGAAAACTCAGAATCACTTCCACAGGCGTGAAATCCTGGGACAAAGCAAATACCAATAGTCCGAGTGACAGCACCCAGGGACCTTATGCTGCCAAGTGGACCGACAAGTAAACATAAGCCTGTCAGGGAGCTGCACGAAGTGTCTTGGGCAAAGGAAATGTGACGTTCTCGGTTCTTCCGTCGCTTTCCTGCACCGGTTCCGCGCCCCACTCGCGCAAGCGCGCGACCACCTGCTGCACGAGCACCTCCGGCGCAGAAGCGCCGGCGGTCAATCCGATCTTGCGCGCGCCGGCGAGCCATTCGCGCCGAATATCATCCGGCCCGTCAATCATATAGGCACGCACGCCCTCTCCCTCCGCCACTTCGCGCAAACGATTTGAGTTCGAGCTGTTTGGCGATCCGACCACCAGCATGACCTCGACCAATTTGGCCAGCGTCTTCACGGCATCCTGGCGGTTCTGGGTGGCGTAGCAGATATCATCCTTCTTCGGCCCTTTGATATTCGGAAACCGCTCGCGCAGGGCGGCAACAATCCTGGCGGTATCGTCCATGGACAACGTCGTTTGGGTCACGTAGGCCAGATTGGCTTCGTCCCGGACTTTGAGCCTTGCAACATCCTGCACCGATTCGACCAGATGCATGCCATCCTGCGCCTGCCCCATCGTCCCTTCGACTTCGGGATGTCTCGCGTGACCGATCAAAATGCATTCGGTGCCGTTGTTGCGGTGACGCACGACTTCCATGTGCACCTTCGTCACCAGCGGACAGGTGGCGTCGAACACGCGCAAGCCACGTTGCGCCGCCTCCTCCTGTACCGCGCGCGATACGCCATGCGCGCTGAAGATCACGGTCGCGCCCGCGGGCACCTGTTCTAGCTCGTCGACGAACACCGCGCCCTTGGTCCGCAGGTCGTTGACCACAAAGCGGTTGTGAACAACTTCGTGCCGCACGTAAATGGGCGCGCCAAACAGCTCCAGGGCACGCTCGACAATTTCAATCGCGCGATCGACGCCGGCACAAAAACCGCGCGGGTTGGCTAGGTAAATCTGCATGGACACATAATACCTTGTTCGGCAGTCGCACTCACAATTCGCGAGTTCGCCGGGCTCCGAGGTTCAAGGCGTCAATGGCTAATATCACGGCGCCTATCGTTATGGCGGAATCGGCAATATTAAACGCGGGCCAGTGCCAGTCTCGATAATACACATCAATAAAATCAATTACATACCCGTGGACAAGACGATCAATCAAATTGCCCGCCGCGCCGCCAAGAATGAGCATCATTCCTGCAACCAAAAGCAGGTCCTTTCTCTCCAGGCGCCACACAATCCACAAAATGGCGACACAGGCGATCAAGGCGACCGCGATGAAAAATACATTCTGCCAACCACTCGCCTGACTGAACATCCCGAAGGCGGCGCCGGTGTTGTGCACCAATGCAAGATTCAGAAATGGAGCGAGCGCCAATTCGCCGTGACGCACGAGATAATCAGCGGCAACATGCTTCGTCAGCTGGTCCAGAGCGATCACGGCGATCGCGATCCACAGGTAGCGCCACATCACGCATAGCTCCGCGTTTCGCCGGTACCGGTGATGTTCTGCACGCAGCGGGTGCAGAGTTGCGGATGTTCTTTATGCGCCCCCACATCCTCCCGATGATGCCAGCAACGAATGCACTTGGGATGGGAGGAAGGCGCGACCTGGACATACAAACCCTTGATCTCCGTTTCGACCGCCTCGGGCGTTTTTTTCTCCTGGGAGTGCACGCGCGCATAAGAAGTAATCAAGACAAATCGCAATTCCTCGCCCAGACGACGCAGGCGATCAGACCACGCGGGGTCGCAATACAGATCCACTTCGGCGTCGAGGCCGGACCCGATACCGCCGGCGACGCGCAGTTTCTCGAGTTCGCGCGCTACCGCGATACGCGCGCTGATGATGTCGCCCCAGAAAGACTGGTCCATCTTGCCCGCAGGCGGCGCCGGCAATTCGTGCCATGTCTGCAGGAACACCGACTCGCCGCGCTGACCCGGCATGTAATGCCAGATCTCCTCGGCGGTGAACGACAGCACCGGCGCGAGCCAGCGCACCAGCGCCTCGAGAATGTGAAACATCGCCGTCTGCGCCGAGCGCCGGCCGCGGCTGGCGGTCGGCATGGTATACATCCGGTCCTTGAGGATATCGAGATAGAAACCGCCCATGTCCACCACGCAAAACTGGTGCAGCTTCTGATAAATCAGGTGGAACTGGAACTGTTCATAGGCCTCGAGCACCTCCCGTTGCAAATCGTGCGCACGCTTCAATGCCCATTGATCGAGCGCGAGCAGGTCCTCGACAGGCAGCGCGTCGTCGGCGTCAAAACCCGACAGATTCGCCAGCAAATAGCGCGTGGTATTGCGGATGCGCCGGTAGGAATCTGTCATGCGCTTGAGAATCTCGTCCGACATGCTCATTTCCGCGCGGTAATCCGTGGCCGCCACCCATAACCGCAGGATGTCGGCGCCGAGCGTCTTGATTGCCTTCTGGGGCAGGCCCATGTCGTTGCCGAGCGACTTCGACATCTTGCGGCCCTTGGCGTCGACGGTGAACCCATGGGTCAGCACCCCTTGGAACGGCGCGTGCCCATGCATCGCCACCGAGGTCAGGAGCGACGACTGGAACCAGCCGCGGTGTTGATCCGAACCCTCGAGATACAGATCGGCCGGGCACTGCAGCTCCGGGCGACGCTCGAGCACACAGAAGTGACTAACGCCCGAGTCGAACCAGACATCCAGCGTGTCGTTGGTCTTGCTGTAATCGGCCGCGTGGGCGGGGAGCAGTTCCTCCGGTTCGAGATCGAACCAAGCGTCGATACCGCGCGCCTCGACCCGTTTGGCAACTTCCTCGATCAGGCGTTCGGTATCCGGATGCGCCTCGCCGGTCTGCTTGTGCACGAACAGCGGAATCGGCACGCCCCAGGCGCGTTGGCGGGAAATGCACCAGTCGGGGCGGTTTTCCACCATTCCCTGGATGCGCGCCTCACCCCAATCCGGCGTCCACCGGGTATTGGCGACCGCACGCAGGGCTGGCTCGCGCAAACGCTCCATGCTGATGAACCACTGCGAGGTGGCGCGGAAAATGATCGGCGTCTTGTGCCGCCAGCAATGCGGATAGCTGTGATTCACGGCTTCGGCGTGCAACAGCGCGCCGCTGGCCTTGAGCACTTCGATCACGTGGTCATTGGCCTTGAACACATGCTCGCCGGCGAACAATTCCGTGCCCGGCAAAAACTTGCCGTCCTCGCCGACAGGATTGTCGACCGACAGCCCATAGCGTTCGCCGACCACGTAGTCCTCCAGGCCGTGTCCGGGCGCGGTGTGCACCGCGCCGGTGCCGGCGTCGGTCGTCACGTGCTCGCCCAGAATGATCGGCACCTCGCGCGCGTAAAACGGATGCTCGAGCTTGACGCCTTCGAGACTCCTGCCGCGGCAGTTGGCGATGACACGGTAGTCATCGATGCCGTAACGCCCCATGGCATCCTTGACGAGCGGCTCGGCGATCAGCAGGCGCTCATGTCCACGAGGGCCGTTGCATTGCAGCAAAACGTATTCGAGCTCCGGATGCAACGCCACCGCCTGGTTGGCCGGCAACGTCCACGGCGTGGTGGTCCAGATGATCACGCTGATGGGACCCTCGCCCGCGTGGCCCGGCGGGTGCTCGCAACGCGCCAGAAATTCCGCGGGGTCGGCCACCGCGAAACGCACGTCGATGGCGGGCGAGGTCTTGTCCATGTACTCGACCTCGGCCTCGGCCAGCGCCGATCCGCAGTCACTGCACCAGTGCACCGGTTTGTGGCCGCGCACGACGTGACCGTTGGCGATCACCCGGCCGAGCGCGCGGATGATATCGGCCTCGAACCGGAAATCCATCGTGAGATACGGATGATTCCAGTCGCCGATCACGCCGAGACGCACGAAACCTTCGCGTTGGCGCTCCACCTGCGTGCGCGCGTACTCCCGGCATGCGTGGCGGAATTTCGCCGGGTCCACCTGCACGCCTGCCTTGCCGATCTTCTTTTCCACCGCCAGTTCGATCGGCAGCCCGTGACAATCCCAGCCCGGCACATATGGCGCATCGAATCCGCTCAGGCTTCGGGATTTGACGACAATATCCTTGAGAATTTTGTTGACGGCGTGCCCCAGATGGATGTCGCCGTTGGCGTACGGCGGGCCATCATGCAATACATATTTCGGGCGGCCGCGTCCCCGCTCGCGCAGCTTCTTGTAGAGTTCCAGCTCCTGCCAGCGCTTCAGGATTTCCGGCTCGCGCGCGGCCAGGTTGGCCTTCATGGGAAAATCCGTCTGCGGCAGATTGAGGGTATTCTTATAGTCGTTCACGGCGATACCTTAAGATAGAAATTCAGGCGGTCTTCTCCCGGTATCCTTTCGACCGGCGCGCCGGATGATATTCCCGGAAAAACGCGCGCACGTCCTCGACGTCCCTGGTGATCCAGCGGCGCAGCTCATCGAGCGAATCGAACCGCTTCTCGTCGCGGAACTTGCGCAGGAAATTCACCTGCACCTGCTCCCCGTAAATGTCTTCATGAAAATCGAGCAGATGCACCTCGAGCAGCGTGCGCGTCCCGCCGACCGTGGGACGGGTGCCGACATTGGCCGCCCCGGGCACGGGTTCGATCCGCAAGCCGAATACCTCGACCGCGAAAATGCCCGTGATCGGCGTCGCCTTGCGATGCAGATGGATATTGGCGGTCGGAAACCCCAAGGTACGGCCGAGTTTGTCGCCATGGGCCACGCGCCCGCACATGCGGTAGGGGCGCCCCAGGAGTTTCTCCGCCGTGGCCAGATCGCCGGCGGCGAGCGTGGCGCGGATGCGGGTGCTGGAGACCCGCTCAGCGTCGATGGTGACGGTGTGCATGTTCACCACCTGGAACCCGTGCTTCGCCCCGGCGGCGGCGAGCATGTCGAAATCGCCACGGCGTTTGTGACCGAAACGGAAATCATCGCCTACCACCAGATAACGCACGCCGAGACCGTCGATCAGGATGCGCCGGATGAATTCTTCCGGTTCCATGGCGGCGAATCTCGAGTCGAAACGCAGACACAGCACGCGGTCGACTGAAAAGCGGCGCAGCGCCTGCAATTTTTCGCGCAAGCGTGTCAGGCGCGGGACCGCCGCGTCCGGATGGAAGAATTCCTGCGGCTGCGGCTCAAACAGGATGACCTGGGTCGGCAGGCCGAGTTCCTGCGCCTTCTCCGCCAGCTGGCCGATGACCGCCTGGTGGCCGAGATGCACGCCGTCGAAATTGCCGATCGTGGCGACACAGCCGCGATGTTGCGGCCTCAGATTGTGCCACCCGCGTATGAGCTCCATGGGATAGTCAGGTTTCTAACCGGAAACAAACGGGGAAGGTTACCGTCTCGGGCAGGCGAGAACAAGCGCGAAACAAGGGTACGGCCTTAAAGATGAGCCCAGTCCGGGTCGAGCTCTTCGATGATGTCCTGCAGCGGACGCCGTCCGCCGAAGCCTTCGTGGTAACTGTGGTAATGCGCGATGCGCAGCTCCGGAAATTTCCAGCATAGGTAGCCGTCGCCGGTATCGAAATCCGCCAGCCACAGCCCTTTGACGACCAGTCCGAGCCGCTCCATCTTGCCCATCCAGCGCCGGACGATGCTCTCGTAGTCCTTTTCCACCTTGCGAATCTGGGGATTGCTCGGCACCATCGAATCCAGCAGGCGGCGCACCGGCTCCAGCTCGCGGTAGGCTTCTTCGGTGATTTTCCAGACCAGCGGAAAAAGTTCTTCCGCCTCCGTCAACGTGAAGACGCGCGGATTGTTGCACGCGGAAATCTGGTAAATCTGAGCCGCACTAGTCATCGGTCGGCACCCCACTCCCCTTCTTGAGCAGCAACTGCCTCAATCGTACTCCGAACGCCGCCGCGGTCAATAAATACGCGGTTGCACCGGCCACGACCCATATTGACAAACGCAATGCCCGCTGCATGGCCGAGGCGCGCAGCCACGAGTCAAGATCGCCCGCACCCCAGAACAGCACCGCGCCCATCACGGCACTGGCCGCAATAACGCGCGCCAGGAACGATCCCCATCCGGGAAGCGGTCGATACACGTCATGACGACGCAGCGTGACGAACAGCAGCCCGGCATTGACGAACGCCGACAGCGATATCGCGAGCGCCAGCCCGACATGCTTGAGCGGAATGACCAGCAGCAGGCTCAACAGAATGTTTACCACCAGGGCGATCACGCCGATACGCATCGGCGTCTTCGTGTCCTGGCGCGCGTAGAATCCCGGGGCCAATACCTTGATCATGATGAATCCGAGCAAGCCGAACGAGAACGCCATCAGGGCGTTGGCGCTCATGCGTACGTCGTTGTCGCCGAAGGCGCCGAAATGAAAGAACGTCGCCAACAACGGCTCGGAGAGAATGATCAACGCGAGTGACGCGGGAATCCCGATCAGGCACACCCAGCGCAACCCCCAGTCGAGCAGGTGGGAAAATTCCTCGCGCGAGTTGCGCGCGTGCCGGCGCGCCAGGCTCGGCAGGATGACGGTGCCGAGCGCGATCCCGAACACGCCGAGCGGAAATTCCATCAAGCGGTCGGAGTAGTACAGCCACGAGACGCTGCCAGTGACGAGAAACGAGGCAAGCAAGGTATTCACCAACAGATTGATTTGCGCGATCGACACGCCGAAGATCGCCGGCAGCATGAGTTTGAATACGCGCGCGACGCCATGATGGCGTTCGCGCAGACGCAAATGCGGACGCGGCAGCATTTTGATGCCGCGCAGGAACGGGATCTGGAACAACAGCTGCGCCACACCGGCGATAAACACACCCCACGCGAGCGCCAGGACCGGCTCATCGAGGCGCGGCGCGAGCCATACGGCCGCCCCGATCATGCTCAGGTTGAGCAGGACCGGCGTGAAAGCGGCCGCGCCGAATTTTCCGTAGGTGTTGAGAATGCCCGCCGCCATCGCCACCAGCGACACGAAGAACAGATACGGAAACGTGATGCGCAGCATCTGCACCGTGAGACCGTATTTATGCGGTTCGTCGAGAAATCCCGGCGCCAGGATCGCAACCAGGATCGGCGCGGCTATCACGCCGATCAGCGTAATGACAAAAAGGATCACCCCGAGAATTCCGGCCATATGGTCCACGAACGCACGCGTTTCCGCCTCCGCGTACTTGGTCTTGTACTCGGCAAATACCGGCACGAAGCTCTGGGAGAATGCGCCCTCGCCAAAGATGCGCCGCAGGAAATTGGGGATGCGGAAGGCCACGTAAAAAGCGTCCGCCGCCACCCCGGCCCCGGCGCCGATCAGGCTCGCAAACAGCATGTCACGGATAAGGCCGGTGATGCGTGACAACAGCGTCATGCCGCCGGTGACGGCCGTGGACTTGAGAAGCTTGCGGCTCACGGCTGTATTTTCGGGAAG
>JBLMXN010000180.1:0-6579 GCA_050257795.1 Bacteroidota bacterium | reverse complement strand
GGTTCTTTCCCTCGCGCACCAAGCCCCAGGCGGTACAGGCCGATCTGGTGCTGCTGCGCGAGGCACGCCAGAAACTGCATGTACCCATCGTTGCCATCGGTGGCATTACCCCGGAAAATGGCGCCTCGCTGATCGGGGCCGGCGCCGATGCGCTGGCCGTCATCGAAGGCGTGTTCGGCCAGGCCGATGTGCGTGCCGCGGCGCGCCGCTACGCACAGCTTTTTAACAGGTAGGGCGGATCAGGCGTTTTTTGCCGAGCCCGCCGCAATGAGTTCGGCGGGTTACGCCGCAGCGCGGCTAAGCCGCCCAACATAGATATTTTGGAACACGTATGACCATTTCATCCGATCTCTTCAAACGGGCGCTGCAACATATTCCCGGCGGCGTCAATTCTCCGGTGCGTGCGTTCAAAGGCGTGGGCGGCGATCCAGTGTTCTTCGCGCGCGGCGTCGGTCCCTATCTTTTCGATGAGGACGGCAACCGCTACATCGACTACGTCGGCTCCTGGGGCCCGATGATTCTGGGGCACGCCCACCCCAAGGTGCTGGCGGCGGTGCAGGAAACCGCGGAGCGCGGCCTGGGTTTCGGCGCGCCGACGCGCGTCGAGATCGAGATGGCCGAGCTCATCTGCCGGCTCGTGCCCTCGATTGAAATGGTGCGCATGGTCAGCTCCGGCACCGAGGCCACCATGAGCGCGATCCGGCTGGCGCGCGGGTTCACCGGGCGCGACGCCATCGTCAAATTCGAGGGTTGCTACCACGGCCATGCCGACTCGCTGCTGGTCAAGGCCGGCTCCGGCGCCCTCACGCTCGGCGTGCCGACCTCGCCCGGCGTGCCGGCGGACCTGGCAACCCACACGCTCACGCTCGAGTACAACAACGCCGCGCAGGTGCGCGATGTGTTCGGCAAACTCGGCAAGGACATCGCCTGCGTGATCGTCGAGCCGGTCGCCGGCAACATGAACTGCGTGCCGCCGGTGCCGGGCTTTCTGGAAACCTTGCGCGAGCAGTGCACGCAGCACGGAGCGGTGCTGATTCTGGACGAAGTGATGACCGGCTTTCGCGTGTCTCTGGGCGGAGCTCAGTCTCTGTATAACATCCGGCCCGACCTCACCACGTTGGGCAAGGTCATCGGCGGCGGACTACCGGTCGGAGCCTTCGGCGGGCGCGCCGATATCATGGCACGCCTCGCGCCGGAGGGGCCGGTGTATCAGGCCGGGACGCTCTCGGGCAATCCGGTGTCGCTCGCAGCCGGGCTCGCGACGCTCAGGGAGATTTCACAACCGGGATTCTTCGAGCAGTTGACGGCAAAGACCGCAAACCTGACGCAGGGGTTCGCCGAACGCGCGAAGCGCGCCGGCGTGCCGCTCGCGGCACAGGCGGTCGGCGGCATGTTCGGCATTTTCTTCACCAAAGAATCCGCGGTGACGCGCTTCGCGCAAGTGATGAGCTGCGACGTCGAGCGCTTCAGGAAATTCTTTCACGGGATGCTGCGCGAGGGCGTGTATCTCGCGCCTTCGGCGTTCGAGGCCGGGTTCGTCTCGGCGGCGCATTCCGATGCCGATATCGCCGACACGCTGGACAAGGCGGAAGCGGTTTTCAGGACGCTATAAAACAAAACGGGCCGGTGGTCCGGCCCGCGCGTGCACCCCGCACATCAGTTCTTGTCAGCTGACCAAAATGTTCTCCGAAGCAAACCTGACGGTGGCCACCTGCGGCCGGATCGCCTCATCGCTGAGCGCGATGTCCACCCCGAGGATGGCGACCAGGTTGTCATGGTCACGCACGCCCGGCAGTTCCTCGCGCAGGTAGCCGTAATGCGTTTCGTTCATGTACACGACGTTGGGACGGCTGCCGTGCATGTGTTCGTAATCAGTCACCAGATTGACGATGTGGCTCAACATGGTCCGCTCCTTTCGCCCTTCTCGGGGGCAGTTGGAACCCGGTTCTCCCGCGACCGTGATTCCGTGTTTCTCAGTACCTGAAGGAGCAATACTCATGCCATGCCAGCATGTTACATAAGCTATTGAAAATGAATAGTATTATGAACTGGACAACAGGACGGATTTTGTCAGTTGCAGGCGCGGGGCGGCGGATGCGGGCCGGCAGTGCCGTGGCACGGCAGAAGGTTCTGCCGTGCGGCATCTCACGGGCTGAAAAAGAAAGGGAGCGGATTACACGCTCAGTGCAGGCCGGCCATGTACTCCGACACTGCCTTGATTTCCTGCTCCGACATGCGGAAGGCGATGCGAGTCATGACGTCACCGTCGTTGGTGCGGGTACCGGCCTTGAACGCCAGCAGCTGCTTCTGGGTATAGGGAGCGTTCTGTCCGGAGACCTTTGGAAAGCGCGGCGGGATACCGTGACCCGATGGACCGTGACAGCTCATGCAGGCGGAAACGCCGGTCTTGGAGTTGCCACCGCGATAGATCTTCGCACCCTCCATGGCGAGCTCGGCGTTGCTGGCCGCGCCCGGCTTGGCTTTCAGGCTCGCGAAATAGGCGGCGAGGTTCTTGACGTCAGCAGCACTGAGCGGTGCCGCCATGCCCGTCATGATGGGGTCCTTACGCGCGCCCGATTTGAAATCGCCCAACTGCTTGGCGATATAACTCGCGTCCTGACCAGCCAGCTTCGGCCATGAGGGATCGGCACCGCCGTTGCCATCGGCACCGTGGCAGCCGGCGCATACCACCGCCTTTTCCTTGCCGGCGGCGACATTTCCGTTCGCCGCCTGAACCGGTGCAACCAGAACCAGCCACAGACAAGCGGCCGTGACCACTGACAGCATGCTTTTCATAAACCCCCCGCGATGAAAACGGCTGAAACCCCACTGATTCTTATGCGCACGCTGGCAGCGGCGAAAATCAGGGCGGCCTTATATACCAAGACCCCGGCCCAGGGTCAATTTTCCAGGTCAATTCCGGGCGCTGTTTCAGCGCACTCCCGTCGGAAACCAAGTGGTCGCTGCCGGGGCCGGCGCCCGGTCCCGAGGCGCATGTGCCCGGGGCTGACATGACTCTGGGACGTGATCCATAAAAAAAGCCCCGGAGACAAGGGGAGAGTGTCCGGGGCCTAACACGTCCCGAAATGCTAGGCATTCGGGACTCCCCGCTCAGGGAGGTGGAGCGGGGCAGGACGATATCCAATATCGTCCGCGGCCAGTATAGACAGCTTCTAATTTAAATAGTTCTATCGCCCCACGTATATTGTCTGTATTTAGTCGGCTCTTCCCGCGGGTTTTGTACGTACATCAATGCGCTTCATCCCAGTTGCCGCCGACACCCACGTCCACCACCAGCGGCACGGAAAGCGTGGTCACCTCGCTCATGGCGCGCCGGATATGATCGCGCGCGGCATCCACCGCGCCTTGCGCAACCTCGAACACCAGCTCGTCGTGGACTTGCATGATCATGCGGATATCCAGGGCCGATTCCTGGATCCAGCGATCGACCGCCAGCATCGCCAGCTTGATCAGGTCGGCGGCGGTGCCCTGCATCGGGGCGTTGATCGCGGCGCGTTCAGCCGCCTGGCGGCGCGTCATGTTGGCGGCGCTGATCTCGGGCGTGTGCAGGCGCCGGCCGAACAGCGTTTCCACGTAACCCTGGCGGCGCGCCACCTCGCGTGTGCGCTCCATGAACTCGCGCACGCCGGGGTAGCGCGCGAAGTAGCGCTCGACGTATTCCTGCGCCGCCGCGCGGTCGATGCGCAGCTGCCGAGCCAAGCCGAACGCCGACATGCCGTAGATAAGCCCGAAATTGATCGCCTTGGCGGCGCGACGCATGTCATCGCTCACGAGCTCCGGCGCCACACCGAAGACTTCAGCCGCGGTCGCGCGATGCACGTCCTGCCCGGCGGCGAAGGCCTGGATCAATCCGGCATCGCCCGAGAGGTGCGCCATGATGCGCAGTTCGATCTGCGAGTAGTCTGCGGACATGATCTGGCAGCCGGGCGGCGCGATGAAGGCCTGGCGGATGCGCCGGCCCTCGGCGGTGCGCACCGGGATGTTCTGCAGATTCGGATCGCTTGAGGACAGCCGCCCGGTCGCCGCCACCGCCTGATGATACGAAGTGTGCACGCGTCCGGTCCTGGGATTGATCATCTCCGGCAGCTTGTCGGTGTAGGTCGACTTGAGCTTGCTCAATCCGCGGTACTCAAGGATCAGCCGCGGCAGCGGGTAATCGAGCGCCAGTTCCTGCAGGACTTCTTCCGCCGTCGACGGTTGGCCGGTCGGGGTTTTCTTGAGCACCGGCAGCTTGTGGTTGCCGTAGAGGATTTCCTGGATCTGCTTGGGCGAGCCCATGTTGAACGGCTGGCCGGCGAGAGTGTGCGCCTCGCGCTCGATCTCGAGCAGGCGCGTGGCCAGCTCGTTGCTCTGCGTGCGCAGCATGGCCACGTCGATGCGCACGCCGTTGCGCTCCATGCGCGCGATCACCGGCACCAGCGGCATTTCGATTTCATCGAACAGCTTGACCAGCGTCGGCACCTCGTTCAGCCGCGGCCACAGGTGCTGGTGCAGACGGAACGTGACGTCGGCGTCCTCGGCGGCGTAGGCCGTGGCCTGATCCAGCGGCACTTCGCTGAAATTGATCTGGTGCTTGCCCTTGCCCGCGACCTCCTCGTACTTCAGGGTCTTGTAACCGAGGTACTTGAGCGCCAGCGAATCCATATCGTGGCGCGAGGCGGTCGAGTCGAGCACGTACGACTCGAGCATGGTGTCGTAACGCATGCCGGCGAGACGCACGCCGTGGTTCGCCAGCACGTTCAGATCGTATTTGAAGTTCTGCCCGATCTTGGGCAATTGCGGGTCCTCGAGCAGCGGCTTCATTCGCTCCAGCACGGCTTCGCGTGTGAGCTGCGCCGGGGCACCGGGGTAAGCGTGCGCCAGCGGCACGTACGCGCCGGTACCGGCGCGATCGCTGAACGACACGCCCACGATCCCGGCCTGCTGGGCGTCGAGGCTGGTAGTTTCGGTATCGAAGGCGAACAGGCCGGATTTTTGCAGGCGCACGAGCCAGCGCTCCAGCGCCGCCATGTCGCTGATCATTTCATAGGCACCGTCCTGGTGCGCGAGCGCGGCGGCTGAAGCGCCCACCGGATTCACGCCACCCAGTTCGGCCAGCCAGGATTTGAACTCGAAGCGCGAGTACAACTCGCGCAGCCGTGTCGCGTCCGGCGACTGACGCCGCAGACCCTCGGGCGCGAGTTTTAAATCGACGTCGCACTTGATCGTGGCCAGTTGACGCGCCATCGGCAGGTGCGCCAGCGCGCCCTTGAGACTTTCGCCGGCCTTGCCGGGTATCTCGTCCGCGTGCCGGATGACCTCATCGAGCGAACCGTACTGCTGCAGCCACTTGGCCGCGGTCTTGGGACCGACGCCGGGCACGCCGGGAATATTGTCCGAGGTGTCGCCGACCAGCGCGAGATAATCGATGATGCGTTCCGGCGGCACGTCGAACCTCTCTATCACGCCTTCGCGGTCGTAGGTTTTTTCCTTCATCGTATCGACCAGGCGCACGTGCCCGTCCACCAGTTGCGCCATGTCCTTGTCGCCGGTGGAGATGACGGTGTCGCGACCCTCCGCGGCGGCGGCGCGCGCGAGCGTGCCGATGACGTCGTCGGCCTCCACGCCTTCGACCTGAATCAGCGGCAGACCCATGGCGCGGATGATGGCGTGAATCGGTTCGATCTGCGTCGCGAGATCATCCGGCATCGGCGGGCGGTTCGCCTTGTACTCGGGATAGATGTCGTCGCGGAAGGTCCTGCCCTTGGCGTCGAACACCACCGCCATGTGTTCCGGGTCGTAGTCCGCGAGCAGCCGGCGCAGCATGTTGACCACACCGTACACCGCGCCGGTCTTCTCCCCGTGCGAGTTGGACAGCGCCGGCATGGCGTGGAAGGCGCGGTACAGATAAGATGAGCCGTCCACGAGAACCAGCGGTTTCACCTGCTTTTCCCCCGCGGCGGTGTCTTTGGCGGTATTTTTCTTACGACTGGCGGTTTTGGGGCTCATGCGCGGCTGGCGGCTGCATCAGAACGGCGGATATTTGCCGTCCTGGCTGCATAAACACCGCATCCCTGTACAACTTCTATGCTAAAAATCATATATGAACGACGGCAATCCGAATCACGGCGTACCCCCTCTGCAGAAACCCAACAACGGACCGGACTCCCAATTCCGCGTGGAAGTGGCGCCTTCCCGCTTCATGTCGCGCGAATCGTGGAAGATTTTCCAGATCATGTCTGAGTTCGTCGCTGGCTTCGAGCGGCTCTCCCAAATCCAGCCTTCGGTAAGCATCTTCGGGTCCGCGCGGCTCCAGCCCGGGCATCCCTATTATGCCCTGACCGAGGAGATCGCGCGCAAACTCTCCGACGCCGGCTTCGCGGTGGTGAGCGGCGGCGGCCCGGGCCTGATGGAGGCGGCCAACAAGGGCGCGTTCGCCGGCAAGTCGCCGAGCGTGGGCCTGAACATCCGGTTGCCGCACGAGCAGCATGCCAACCCGTACCAGAACGTCACGCTCACCTTCCAGCATTTCTTCGCGCGCAAGGTCATGTTCATCAAGTACGCCAAGGCCTACGTGGT
>JBLMXN010000179.1:0-2989 GCA_050257795.1 Bacteroidota bacterium | reverse complement strand
CTCTCCGCAGTCATTGCCGGGATAAACCCGGCAATGACGTGCTGAGCGCTGCCACAAACTCGGCGTCATGCGCGGGCTTGACCCGGGCATCCATGGTGAGGCTCAACAGGTGGGGGCCTTACGTAAGTCTGAGCCTGCGGCACGGCCTCATGGATGCCCGGGTCAAGCCCCGGCATGACACTGAGCTTGTTGCACGGGCGTGCGTTCGTGAACCGGCCTGTCAGCCCTGTTTGCGTGCGCCCCGGACCGACAGAGGCCCTTTCAGCCCCGCAAAATATCCGTCATGCCGCTGCGCGTCAGCTCGAGCGAAATCAGAAACAGGATAATCATCGTGACGCGGAAGAAAACCGCAGCCGGAGTGATTCGCACGACCCAGAAGCCGATCTGGTTGGTCACAATTGCCAGCGGCAGCAGTACCAGCGACGTGGCTAAACCCTTCATGGAGAATTGACCGAGCGCGAAATACGGCACAACCTTGAACGAGTTCATGGTGGCGAAGAAAATCGCGCTGGTGCCGACGAAGGTCATCTTCGACAGGTTCTGCGACAGCGCGTACATCTGGTAGGGCGGTGCGCCCGCCTGGCAGAGCGTTGACGTGAAGCCGGAGATTGCGCCCAGGAACACGCCGGCGCCGGCGTTCGCATTGCCGGCCTTGCGCGCGACCCGTGCCGGCCCGATCCAGGTGTGGAGCACGTAGCCAATCGTCGTGACGCCGATGAACACGCGCACCGCCGCATCCGAAATATAGGCTGCGAGCCACCAGGCCAGCCCGATACCGACAATGGCGCCGGGAATCAGCACGGCCAGGATCCGCCCATTCCACTCCTTGCGATAGACCCACAGCGCAAAGCCGTCCTGCACGAGCATGATCGGCAGCATGATGGCGGCCGCCTCCAGCGGCGGCATCACCAGCGCCAGCATCGGCGTCGCCATCTGCCCAACGCCTGAAAACCCGCCCTTTGACAGGCCGAGCGCGACCACGGCCGGCACGGCCAGAACGTAGAACAGGGGGTCAGTGATGACGGTCACGGCGACACACTAGCCGGAGCGGTGAGGGCGGGTTTTGCGCTCGATCAAGGGCGGGTGCTGCGGCAAGCGCCAACCTGAATACCAGCCTTGTTTGCGCGCGCTTGGCCTTTTGTCATTCCGGGGCGCGGCCTTAAGGCCGCGAACCCGGAATCCAGAACCACGTCACGTGCTTGCATCTGGATTCCGGGTCCGGCCCCATAAGCGCGTTTACGCGCGTAGACGCGCTATGGGGCCGTCCCGGAATGACCACGGCGAAGTTGCACCAGCCTTGTTTGCGCAGCGCCGGCGTTCCACAATTGGGAAAACAGAGAAACGGGAGGGGGCGATGGACGCCCGTACCAGCCGCTATCACGACGTCTACGCGCACTGGCAGCGCAGCCCGGAGGTGTTCTGGGCCGAGGCCGCCGCCGGCATCGACTGGTACGAGAAGCCGAAGAAGATCTTCGACAAGGGCGTCGGCATCTACGGCCGCTGGTTCGTCGGCGCCACCTGCAACACCTGCTACAACGCGCTCGACCGGCATGTGCTCGCCGGCCGCAACGACCAGCTCGCGCTGATCTACGATTCCCCCGTCACCAACACGGTGAAGACCTTCACCTATGGCCGCATGCTCTCCGAGGTGCAGTTGCTCGGCGCCATGCTGCGCGACTTCGGCGTGGAGAAGGGCGACCGCGTCATCATTTATATGCCGATGGTGCCGGAGGCGGTGTTTGCCATGCTCGCCTGCGCGCGCATCGGCGCCATCCACTCGGTGGTGTTCGGCGGCTTTGCCGCGAAGGAGCTCGCCACCCGCATCGACGACGCCAAGCCGAAGGTCATCCTCTCCGCCAGCTGCGGCATCGAGGGCGCGCGCGTCGTGCCCTACAAGCCGCTGCTCGATGAAGCGATCAAGCTGGCAAAGCACAAGCCGCCGGCCTGCATGATCCTGCAGCGGCCGCAATGCGAGGCGCAGCTTACGCCCGGCCGCGACCACGACTGGCGCACCGTGTGGGAGAACGCGGTCAACTACGCCAAGACCAGCGAGTGCGTGCCGGTGGCCGCCACCGATCCGCTCTACATACTCTACACGTCCGGCACCACCGGCATTCCGAAAGGCGTCGTGCGCGACAATGGCGGCCACATGGTCGCGCTCAAGTGGTCGATGCAGAATCTCTACGGGGTTTCGCCGGGTGAGGTGTGGTGGTCGGGCTCCGACATCGGCTGGGTGGTCGGCCACTCCTACATTGTCTATGCGCCGCTGTTCCACGGCTGCACCTCGATCCTCTACGAGGGCAAGCCGGTCGGCACGCCCGATGCCGGCGCCTTCTGGCGCCTGATATCGCAGCACGGCGTGGTGTCGCTGTTCACCGCGCCCACCGCCTTCCGCGCCATCAGGAAGGAAGACCCGAAGGGCGACTTCATCAAGAAGTACGACCTGTCGAAATTCCGCACATTGTTCCTCGCCGGCGAGCGCGCCGACCCGCCGACCATCCAATGGGCCGAAGAAATGCTCAACGTGCCGGTGCTCGATCACTGGTGGCAGACCGAGACCGGCTGGTGCATCGCCGGCAACCCGGTCGGGCTCGGCCAGCTTCCGGTTCGCTACGGCTCGGCCTGCGTGCCGATGCCGGGCTACGCCATCGACATCGTCGACGAGTCGAACAAGGTTCAGCCCGCCAACAAGATCGGCTCGATCGTGGTCAAGCTGCCGCTGCCGCCCGCTTGTTTCCCGACCCTGTGGCAGCAGGACGATCGCTTCAAGGAAAGCTACCTCGCGGAGTTTCCCGGCTACTACAAAACGGCCGACGCCGGCTACAAGGACGACGACGGTTATGTGTATGTCATGAGCCGCACCGACGATATCATCAACGTCGCCGGCCACAGGCTCTCGACCGGCGGCATGGAGGAGGTGCTCGCCGCGCACCAGGATGTCGCCGAGTGCGCCGTGCTCGGCATCAAGGACGATCTCAAGGGCGAGGTG
>JBLMXN010000178.1:0-3056 GCA_050257795.1 Bacteroidota bacterium | reverse complement strand
CCGGCATTCGCGCGCGCCTGCCGCTGAACCAGGACGCCGAGATCACGCTCGAAGCCAATCCCGGCACGGTCGACATGGATCGTTTCAGAGGCTTCCGCGCCGCCGGCGTCAACCGGCTGTCGATCGGCATCCAGAGTTTCGACGATAAGAAGCTGCGCGCGCTCGGGCGCATCCACGGCAGCGCCGAAGCGCGCCGCGCCGCCGAAGCCGCACGCGCTGCCAGCTTCGACAATTTCAATCTCGATCTCATGTTCGGCCTGCCGCAGCAGACGGTCGAGCAGGCCGTCACCGATATCCGCACCGCCATCGGATTCGCGCCGACGCATCTTTCGGTCTACCAGCTCACCGTCGAACCCAACACCCTGTTCCACGCGCGCCCGCCGGCGCTGCCGGATGACGACGCCACCTGGGAAATGCAAACGCGGGTGCAGGCCGAGCTCGCCGCTGCTGGCTATCGCCAATATGAAGTCTCGGCCTACGCCAAACCCGGATACGAATGCCGGCACAACCTGAACTACTGGCTGTTCGGCGATTACCTCGGCATCGGCGCCGGCGCCCACGCCAAGATCACCGATCGCAACGGCATTACGCGCCTGTGGAAGGTCAAACAGCCGAAGGAATATTTGCGCCACGCCGGCAAACCCGCCGGCATCGGCGGCGAGCAGAAACTTTCGCGTGACGATGTCGTCACCGAGTTCATGATGAATGCGCTGCGCCTGGTGAATGGCTTTCCATCCCCGTTGTTCCAGGAGCGTGCCGGATTGCCGCTCGCCGTTTGCGAAAAACCCCTGTCGCTCGCGGAAAACCGGGGTCTGATCGAATGGAACGCGCGAATGGTCCGCCCCACGCCGCAAGGCCGTCAGTTCCTGAACAATCTCGTGGAGCTGTTCGCATGAAGCGGCGCACCGCCCCGCTCGCGCTGCTGGCGGCGGTCGTCGTACTGGCGGCGGTGCTCATCTGGCTGCTGCCGTCGTCGACGCCGTCGAGGGAAACGCAATTCGTGCTGCTCGACGGGCGCACGATCACGCTCGCGAGTCTGCGCGGGCGGCCGGTGCTGGTAAGCTTCTGGGCCACCAGCTGCGCGCCGTGCGTCGAAGAGCTGCCCGAGCTGATCCGGCTCTACCACGAATGGCAGCCGCGCGGTTTCGAGCTGATCGCGGTCGCCATGCCCTACGATCCGCCGTCGCTGGTGCAGCAGTTCGTGCAACAACGCGGGGTGCCGTACCCGGTGGCGCTCGATCTCGACGGCAAGATCACCACTGCCTTCGGCGGCGTGCCGTACGTGCCGGCGGCGTTTCTGCTGGCGCCAAGCGGACGCATCGAGTTGCAGTACACCGGGCGGCTCGACCTGGCCAAGGCGCGGCGCGTCATCGCCAAATACCTGGGGGAGCCGCGCTGAGATGCCGCCCGCGTCGCCATGGTGGAACGCGTTTCCGGCGCTGAAGGATATCCCGGATCCGCGCTGGCGCGCGCTCATGGGAAGCGCGCGCGAAGTCACGATCCCGTCCGGGACGCACGTGTTTCATGCGGGCGACGCCTGCCGCAATTTCCTGTTCGTGCTCGACGGCTCGGTGCGCGTCGAAAAACTTGGCGAGAACGGGCGCGAAATCGTGCTGTACCGCGTCGGCCGCGGCGAGACCTGCCTGCTCACCACCAGCTGTCTCATCGCCCGGGAGCGTTATCCGGCGGAGGGCGTCACCGAGACCGAGGTGCGCGCCGTGGCGTTGCCGGACGAACTGTTCAACGAAGCGCTCGCGCTCAGTTCCGAATTCCGCGGCTTCGTGTTCGCCTCGTTCGGCGCGCGCCTGACCGAGCTCATGGCGCTCATCGAGGCCATCACCTTCGGGCGCGGCGACGCGCGCCTGGCGCGCCGCCTGCTCGAATCCGGAATGCCGTCGGGCGAAGTCGTCGCGACGCATCAGGAACTGGCCGCCGAGCTCGGCACCGCGCGCGAAGTGGTCTCGCGCTTCCTCAAGGAATTCGAGCGCCGCGGTTATGTGCGCCTGGCGCGCGGGCGCATCGAGATCGCCGACCGCGCCGCGCTGGAAACACTCGCGGCGACTTTGTGACATCGTCACAGACACCGTATTTTCACCGTGCTTCAATGCTCCGCATCAACAACCAATCGGAGCACATGTCATGTTCAAGAATGTCGGCGGAGTGGATCGCGCGGTGCGCATCGTGGTGGGGCTGGGCATACTGAGTCTCGCGTTCGTCGGGCCGCAGACGCCCTGGGGTTACCTCGGCCTGGTGCCGCTGGTCACCGGACTCATCGGCTGGTGCCCGGCCTACCTGCCTTTCGGCATCAAGACCTGCAAGACACACTGACCCCTTACCCGACGGCGCCATCGGCGTATGATGGGCCGACGCAACGGCTGCGCCGAGAGCGGCGCGGGCGACCGCGTCACGGGGAACGGCGGGCGGGCCGCCTGCTCTAAGTACTCACCTGCTTAGGACAATGTGATGATCAAGGACCGGCTGGCGCGCCACCTGACGGCGCTCATCATCGCCAAGATCATTTTGCTGGTCGCCATCTGGGCGGCGTTTTTCCGCGCGCCGCCCGGTTTGCCGCCGATCGACCCGGCGACACACATCGTGCCACTGGCGCAGAGCGCGGGGCACGGAGACCGGCCATGACCCCCGAATCCGTCGTCGAGCTTTCGCGCTTGCAGTTCGCCGTCACGGCGATGTATCACTTCCTGTTCGTGCCTCTGACCCTGGGGCTGTCGTTCCTGCTGGCGATCATGGAATCGGTGTACGTCATGACCGGGCGCGAAGTCTACAAGGACATGACGCGCTTCTGGGGCAAGCTGTTCGGCATCAATTTCGCCATGGGCGTGGCCACCGGCATCACCATGGAGTTCCAGTTCGGCACCAACTGGGCCTACTACTCGCATTACGTCGGCGACATCTTCGGCGCGCCGCTCGCGATCGAGGGCCTGATGGCGTTCTTCCTCGAGTCGACTTTCGTCGGCCTGTTCTTCTTCGGCTGGGACCGGATGACGAAGGTGCAGCATCTGGCGGTCACTTGGCTGGTGGCGATCGGCTCCAGCCTC
>JBLMXN010000177.1:0-13647 GCA_050257795.1 Bacteroidota bacterium | reverse complement strand
CCTTGTCGGCCCGCAACGCATTGTCGGCGTTCTGCTTCACCGTGCTGGTCATCTCCTCCATGGAGGCGGCGGTCTCCTCGAGCGAGCTCGCCTGCTCCTGCGCCGAGGCGGACAGCTGTTCAGCGGCCGAGGAGAGCTCCTGGGAGCCGCTGGCGACCGATTCCGCCGCCTGGGCCACCCGCAGCACGCTTTCATGCATCTCATCGACCAGCACGTTGAGCGCGCCGATCGCCTGGCCGACCTCATCGCGGCGGTCGGTGTAGAGCGACACGGTCAGGTCGCCCTCGGACACACGCTGCATGGCGCCGACCAGGTGTGACAGCGGCCCTGACACCGTACGGATGAAATAGATGGCGATGGCGATCGGTGCGATCAGAGCGACCAGCACGCTGCCGATCGTGATCAGGCGATATTGTCTGTACACCGCCTGGGATTTTTCGTAATGGGGCTGGAACGCCTGGCGGAGCCCGGGGTTGTCCTTGATGGTCTCGCGCGCCTGTTCGACCGAGTCCATGACCTGCGACAGGCTGCGGACGCCGAGCACCCCGCCGCCGATCAGCATGGCCGTCATGATCAGCGCGGCAGCAATCATCTTGACGCGCAGATTGATTCCTTTGGCATAGTACATTTCCATTTTCTGCAGCCCTCGTGCGAAATGCCGCTTGTTACGGTGATGTCGCGGCTGGAACCGCGAACACCGTCTCTTCCAACGTTTCCGCCTTCACCAGGCGCTCGATATCGAGCAGGATGAGCAACTTGTCATCCACCTGAGCCAGTCCCTTGATGAATTCACGGTTCTTCTGACCTTCATATTCCGGCGCCGCGCAGTGCTGTCCGTCGCCTATGTTGATCACGTCGCTGACTGCATCCACCACGATGCCGGCCAGACGTCTGCCGATGTTCACGACGATGATGACGGTGAAGGCGTCGCGCCGGGCCTCTGCCAGGCCGAATCGCAACCGCAGGTCGAGCACCGGCACGATCACGCCGCGCAGATTGAGCACGCCTTTGACGTAATCCGGGCTGTTCGGAATCGGCGTGATCCGGTCCCAGCCCATGATTTCCTGCACTTTAAGGATAGCGATGCCGTATTCCTGTCCGTCGAGACGGAAAGTCAGGTATTGTTCCTCGCTGGCGTGCAGCTCGTGGTGATCCAGGGCTTGTGCTGTGTTCATTGATGGTCCTTTTTCATTGCATGACGGATGAGGCGGTGTCGCCGCCGATGTCTGCCACCGGCTCTCGGCGATGTGTATTTACTGACGAGCGGACAGCGCCGCTGTGCGCCATGCGAATGAGTCCAGCCACGTCCAGGATCATGGCCACCGTGCCGTCACCGAGTATCGTGGCAGCGGAAATGCCCTCGACCTTCCCGTAGTGCGTCTGCAGGCTCTTGATGACGACCTGCTGCTGTCCGAGCAGGTCGTCGACATACAGGCCGGCCTTGCGGCCGTCGGCCTCGACCACCACCAGGATGCCATGCGTGAGGTCGGTGGAACGCGGTTCGATCCCGAAAAGTTCATAGAGCCGGATCAGCGGCAGGTACTCCTTGCGCAGGCCATACAGTTCGCCGCCGCCAGCCGGAGAGGTCACCTGTTCCAGACTCACACGAACCGATTCGACGATGCTGACGAGCGGAAGAATGTAAGTGTGGGTCCCGATCTGGACGCTGAGGCCGTCCAGGATGGCGAGCGTCAGCGGCAGTCGCACGAGGAAGCGCGTGCCGCGGCCATCCTCGGACGCGATTTCGACGCCGCCGCCGAGACTGTGAATGTTGTTGCGCACCACGTCCATGCCGACGCCGCGACCCGAGATGTCGCTCACGGTCTCCGCGGTGGAGAAGCCCGGCACGAAAATAAGCTCGGCGATTTCCGCCCGACTCAATTTGGCGTCGGCGGCCACCAGGCCGCGCTGGATCGCCTTGGCAATGATGCGTTCATGGTTCAGGCCGCGCCCGTCGTCACTGATTTCGATCATGACGTTGCCGCCCTTCTGGTATGCCTTCAGTTCGATCCTGCCGGTTTCGGGCTTGCCAGCCGCGCGCCGCTCCTCTGGCGGCTCGATGCCGTGATCGAGGCAATTGCGCGCCAAGTGCAGCAGCGGGTCGATGAGGCGCTCGATCATGGTTTTGTCGATTTCGGTCTGTTCGCCGCTGATGAGAATCTCTACCCTCTTGCCGATCTTCTGGCTCATGTCGTGCACCAGCCGCGGCAGCCGGTTGAAGGCGAACGATAATGGCAGCATGCGGATGCGCATCACGGACTCCTGAAGCTCGCGGGTGTTGCGCTCCAGCTGCGCCAGACCGATGAAAAGCTTCGGCAGGCTCTCGAGCGTGAAATGCGAGGCCAGCTGACTCAACATGGATTGGGTGATAACAAGTTCGCCGACCATGTTGATGAGCGAGTCGACCTTGGGAACGCTGACGCGAATCGAACCGGCGTGGGCATCCACGCTGGCCACGGCTTCGGTGAGCGCGCGCGGAGTGAACGGCACGCCCTGGCCGGTGACCGGGACCGGCGCAATGTCCAAATCGCATTCGTCGATCACCCAGCTGAATACCTCGGTAAGCGTTTCACGGGTGACAGGACCCACGAGGTCGATTGTCCAAGCAAGGTAACACTCCACGGGATTGAACGATGGCCAAGGCGGCAAGGTCGAGACCTCCGCCGTGATCGTCGCATCGCCGAGCGCGGCAAGCTCACGCAGGATACGCAGTGGATCGTTACCCGAGAAGAAAATCTGTCGCCGCGGGCGGAACACGATGCGCCAGTGCATCGACACCGCGGCAGCGCCGGGGTGGATCGGATCCGTGACTGCGGCGGCGGTCTTAACCGGTTCCATGTCCTGCAGCTGGTCGCGCACGGCGTCAATCGACTTGCGGTCGGCTTCCGTGCCGGTCTTGGCGGCAATGATCAGGCCGCGCAGGCAGTCCACTGCGAGCAATAACAGTCCAATCACGTGGCGGTCCGGCAGACAGCGTCCCTCACGCAAGTGATCGAGACGGGACTCCAGCACATGGGAGAAGGCGGCAACATCATTGAAACCGAACGTACTGCTGCCTCCCTTGATGGAATGGGCGGCGCGGAAAATGGTGTTCAGGATTTTGGCGTCCGCGACAGCGCCCGGACGGCCGTCGGTGTCGACCACCGCCTTTTCCAGCCGCAACAGTTCGGTTTCCATGTTCGCCAGACCTTCGATACTTTCCTCGAAGAAGGTCTGATGGAATTGGCGCATGTCGATCGACATGGTCTATCCCAAGACCTTTTTCACCACGGTCAGCAGTTGTTCCGGGTTGAATGGCTTGACGATCCAGCCGGTCGCGCCCGCGACCTTGCCTTGTTGACGCTTGGTGTCTTGCGATTCCGTCGTGAGCATGAGAACGGGTGTGAACCTGTAATCGGTCAGCGCCCGCAGGGATTTTACGAAAGCGATGCCGTCCATGTTGGGCATGTTCACGTCCGTGATCACCAGGTCGACTTTCTTGTTTTGGACTATATTGAGCGCTTCCTGCCCATCCGCGGCCTGGAGGACCTCGTGCCCCACGCTGTTCAGCGTGAAGCTGATCATCTGGCGCATCGAGGCGGTGTCATCGACGGTGAGTATTGTTGCCATAGCAGTCCTCCTTCAAAACAGCTCCACGGCCGGGCCGTTGTCGGTGGCCTCGCGCAACCGCGGCGGTTTCTGTGTGGATTCTTTCGGTGCCGACGCTTTCGGCGGTACACTCTCCGGCACCGGCTGAGTCTCTTCCTGCAGGCGCGACAGCCAGCGCTCGTTTTTGGGCAGGTTTTTCAGCAGGTTCTTGTCCAGGCTCACGGTTTCCTGCATCAGGTGATATAACGTGCGACGCAGCTCATCCATCGGCTCGAGCATGCCGCTCAGTTTCTGGCTGGTGATGTCATGGAACTGCAGCGAGATGACGACATTGCGAACGTCCTGCGCAATCTCCTTGCTAATTTCGTTGATGCGGCTGACGGTCTCGGCCACTTCGCGGTTCTTCCCCTCGAGTGAACTGGTGAGCAAAAGCACGTCTTCCTTGATCGTGAGCGCGTGCTCCATGTCCGCCGCCGACAACGTGCGCATGTTGCCGTAAGTGCGGCTCAACCCGCTGCGCACCTCTTTCAAATGCTGCCGGATGCGGTCACTGAATTCGTGCGAGCGCTGGCTCAGCCGGCGGACTTCCTGCGCCACCACGGAGAAACCGCGCCCATGCTCGCCAACGCGCGCGGCTTCGATGTCGGCGTTGAGCGCCAGCAGGCTGGTCTGGTCCGCAAGCTTTTCGACGTCGAGAAGGAACCCGTCGATCGCTTGCGTGCGGGTCTGCACGCCGTCGAGTTCGCGAACCATGTTGACGGACAGATCCGCCACCCGGACTACCTCATCGGCCATCTTGTTGAGCCGTTCATCCGATACCTGAATGAAATCCTTCAGCGACTGCGGTGTTCCGTCGTCGCTCGTGGCGCCTTGCGTGCCTTCGAGCAGTTCCATCGCCTGCCGTGCCTGGATCGTCGCCTTGTTGATCACCGCCTCGAAACTGCCGGCGATGGTATTCGCCGCCTGTTCGGTCTGTTTGATGACCGCATAAATATCGCGCCGCAGCAACAGCGCGGCCTCGCTGTAGCGTTGCGCCACGTCCACCCAGCGACGCATCAGGTCCTCGAGACGGCGACGCTGGTTATCCGCCGCCATCGACTGCAGGACTTCGTCCACTTGCGGAATTTGTTCGATGTCCTTGGAAGACGACATCAGCGCATCCACCTGCTCGAGGACGTTCTTGACATCGCCCCCATCCATCACCTTTTCTCCCTCGAGCGGTATTTCTTTCTCGTGCTCCTTACGGGCGTAGACCGCCAATACCGTCAGCGTCAGAACGGCGCACATGCTGCTGCCCAAGCCCGCCCACCAAGGCACGAACGGCACCATCCACAGCAGGGAAAGGAACATGCCGACGGCGGCCCAGCGCCACCACTGCGGCCAGGCAGCCAGAAGGCGCATGGATGGCGAGTTGAACGAGAGCGACAGGCTCATGGGTTCATCTCGAGAAGGGTATGCAGGCCCAGGGTTTGTGCAGCCAGCTGTAAATCGGAAGAAGGGTTTTGCCATGCCAGCGCCAAGCCGCGTTCACGCGCGGCGCGGCAGAAGTTCGCCAGAATTTGCAAGGCAGCGGTATCGACGCGCTTCACGCCTGCGCCATCCATGACGACGGCGGTGGTGTTCATCAGCGCCGCACCAAGTTTTTCATACAGCAATCGGGCTTCGGCCACGCTGAGCATGGCCGCTAACGTCACGTGCGTCTTGTCGGCCGTCTGTTCGATTTGCACCGGATCCATGCTAATTCCCACCTTGCTCCCCTTGCTGGGCCCACCGCTACTCGTTCCGCCTGTCTCAGCCCGGTGTGCCTTAGATCACTCTTCATTGTTATAGCAATAGCCGTGCCAGCGCAGGGGCGATCTTGAGACAGTCGGCGTAATCCGCTGAAAACAAAGCAAGAGACAGGGGTTTTTGCGTTTGCGGGGGTATACCCCCCCACGCTGCAGGGGGGGCGCAGTACCGTTCGCCCTCTGGCAACCGGCGCCTGGTTCGGGGCGAAGGTAACGAAGGTAACGCCGGTCAGAATCCGGTAGCGCTTCCAGCGCCGCATCCCGCGTTGACAAGTCAACGCGCCGGTGTCGGACCAACCGGGGCGGCCAAATTCTTAGTAGGGGTTGAGCTGATAAGTCCGGTCCATTGTTTCTTCTACCCCCATTGACGGATAAAAAGAGTGCCTATCGGTGTTCACTTGGGCAAACAATGCCGCAGTGGTCAACATGTTTAACACGGACAGGAATACGACGAGCTGCAATATGCGTGTCACGGAATTGAAGTTCATGATGACTCTCCTCATTTTAAGAATCACGAGTTAACGGCCCAGGCTCGATGTCTTGAAGACGGTATTCCTGAACAGTTTTCCTGCTAGATGGTTACCCATCCAATCGAAATCGCCAGAAAGCTCGCGCTGGCGATAATGATCCATAACGCAAGCCCATGGACGAATGGGCCGATTCCGATGTTTTTCAGAGTCGCGCGACCCATGCCACTACCGATCAGAAATAAGGTCAGCACGAAGGTTCGCTGTGCGATCCCTGAAATCACATGACCGACAGACATGAGTCCGGGAATCCAAGTGATAAGAGCCGCCATGACGAGGAACCCCACAATGAACCAAGGCCGTTTCCCTCTGGCCTGGTCGTTTTTTCCATGCTTTCTGGCCCAGATCGTGCCAAGCACGAATACCACAGGAACGATCCACAGCGCTCGGGCCAATTTCACGGTCGTTGCGATCTCCAATGCCCGCGTGCCGTATTGCATTGCCGCCCCGACCACCGAGGTGGTGTCATGGATAGCCAATGCGCTCCAAAGCCCGAACTGTATCTGGTCGAAACCGGCTCCGTGTCCAATCCACGGAAACAGAAACAGCGCTATCGCATTCAGAACAAAGACGGTCGCCAGTGATACGGAAACCGCGTGGTCCTTGGCCTGAATTGCGGGTGCGACGGCGGCGATTGCGCTTCCTCCACAAATCGCCGTGCCTGCTGCCAATAAAATCGAGACTGCGCGATCGGTCCGAAACAATCTGTGCAGCACGAATCCGATCATCAGCGTTATCAGGATGCCAACCGCCGTGTAGAAAATGCCATGCATGCCAACAACGCCGATTGTTACCAGGTTTATTGCCGCACCGAGCCCAACGACGGATGCTTGCAATAGCGCGGGGGTCCAACGTCGGGTTACTTCGAGATAAGGATTGCCAAGAGCAAAAGCGAAAAGGAGGCCCATTATGAGCGCAACACCAGAGGATATGATCGGCAATAGCGTAAACAGGCCGGCCAGGATAAAGAGAATCCGGGCCAAACCCGTTTTGGACATCCATCTCGACGTGCGGCTATAACCGGACGAGTGCGCAAAACAGGACCGCGACCGGATTGCAATATGCCGCCCGAGACTGCGCAGAACGCCAACACCCTGGCGCCGCACGGTCGGGGGTACCGTAGTCAGTTTCGCTGCTGAGGCTCGCCTCGTCGTCCTTGGGTGAGTGCCAAAAAGAGCCCAAGCACGACGATGGTTTAGCCGCATGCCATGCCCACTCAATACATCGTTGTTTAGGTCTGGGCATCGTCATGCACGTTCCGTACCAATGACAATCATCACGACGAAACAACATGTTGCAATCTTGTAACGCGCATCAGCGGCAGATCTTGAGGAGTTTCATTCCATTTTTCGACACGTTCCTTGTCGGCCTGCTGGCAGCGCGTGGGACGCCGTTGAAACACGCTGCGACTGTGCGGTGACCGTGGAGCTGGTTCTTTGTCGTTGATCAAAACGCAGATGAACGCCTTTTATTTCCGCTGATTAGAAGACTTTTCTCGCCCTGCTTCGCAATGCCGTTGTGCGATATCCTCAACTGATTTCACATGACTCCGCCCAACGCTACGTGGTTTGGCACGACCTATGCATCGCTCAATCGTTGTGCATGGATGCCATTTGGTTTTCATTACCACATCTTCAGATTACGGGGGTCGCCATGCATCTCGTTAAGCATCCGGTTGTTGCCGTTGTTGCAATTTTCGCTATCAGCATCTACGTCTCCGCATTCACAAAGACTTTCAGCAGCGATAAATATGGACCCGGCGTCACGTCCCTGCAATCCGGTATGGTCGACCGGAGCGCCTCAGCAGGTCAAAACGTTGCGTCCTCTGAAACTGCTCAGGACTACGCCTTGACTTGGCTATCGATGTATTACACGCGGAAAGCAGCAAACACGCCGTCGCTGACTCATTGAATATTGATCAGCACTGGGCGCTATAGCAACGGCGCACGGTGTCCGATACACGAGCTTCCCGAGTCCTGGGGTGTTGCCCTTTCGGAGGCGGGGTGCAAGGACGTGCCGTGCGCGAGCGCGAGAAAGGGACGGGACCAGCCGACCGCATCTAGCGAAGGTCGGTGGACGAAACGAATGCCGTCTTCAGCGGACGAAAGCTAGCGCAAGAGGCCGTCCAGAATCGCCTTTTTGACCGCGCCCAGCTCGGCTTTGACCTTGAGCAGCGGACCGCTGCTCTGCTTGATGGCGGTATCCGGGTCCTTGAGGCCATGGCCGGTCAGAGTGCACACGATCCGGCTGCCTTCCGGGATTCTGCCACGCTGGATATCGTGCATGGCCCCAGCCAGCGACGTCGCCGAAGCGGGCTCGCAGAAGATGCCTTCCTTCTGCGCCAGCAACTTCTGCGCGGCGAGAATTTCCTCATCGTTGAATTTCTCGAACCAGCCGTTGGAATCCTTCTGCACCTGCCATGCCTTGTCCCAGGACTGGGGGTGGCCGATGCGGATGGCGGTCGCCACCGTTTCCGGGTTGTCGACCATCTTGCCGAGGATGAAAGGCGCCGCGCCGGCCGCCTGGTAACCGACCATCACCGGGCGGTTGTTGCAGATGCCGTGATCGGCGTATTCGCAGTAACCCATCCAGTGCGCCGTGATGTTGCCGGCGTTGCCAACCGGCAGGCAGTGGAAGTCCGGCGCGCTCCCGAGCTCCTCGATGATTTCGAAGGCCGCCGTCTTCTGTCCCTGCAGGCGATAGGGATTGATCGAGTTCACGATCGTCACCGGCGCCTCGTTGGCGACGTCCTTCACGATCTGCATGCCGGCGTCGAAGTTGCCCTGGATCTGGATCACGACAGCGCCGTGGATCATGGCCTGCGCCAGCTTGCCGAGGGCGATCTTGCCTTCCGGGATGATCACGAAACAGGTGACGCCGGCGCGCGCCGCATACGCCGCCGCGGCGGCGGAGGTATTGCCGGTGGAGGCGCAGATGATGGCGCGACTGCCCTCTTCGACCGCCTTGGTCACCGCCATGGTCATCCCGCGGTCCTTGAACGAGCCGGTGGGGTTGAGGCCCTCGTATTTGACGTAGATGTCCACGTGTTTGCCGATCGCACGCGGGATGTTGTTGAGCCGGATGAGCGGGGTCGCACCCTCACCCAGGCTGATGATGCGCGTGTCATCCGAGACCGGCAAGCGGTCGCGGTATTTGTCGATGAGGCCGGTGTAGCGGCTGCCGAGGTTCATGTTTGATTCTCTATTTGACTTTTGAAACGCAGAGTACCGCTGACAAATAAAAATCCAGCGCGTTCATCCGCGGTTACCGATTTCTAGTTCCAATTAGGATTCAGATGTTCCAGCCGTATGCGCGCGACCTTCCCCTTGATCGAGTCGAGCGCCTCGATGCGTGAGATGGCCGCGTTCATGTTCTTTTCCTTCACGCGCTGGCTGAGGATGATCACCGGTACGGTGTCCTCGCCCACGTTCGGTTCCTTCTGCAGGATCGCTTCAATGCTGATTTTCTGATCTGCCAGGATGCGCGTGACATCCGCCAGTACGCCGGGCTTGTCCAGCGCGTGCAGGCGCAGATAGTACGAAGTCTCGACCTCCTCGATCGGCAGGATCGGAAGGTCCTTGAGCGCATCCGGTTGAAAGGCGAGATGCGGCACGCGGTTGTTCGGATCCGCGGTGAGCGTGCGCACCACGTCCACCAGGTCCGCGACCACCGCCGAGGCGGTCGGTTCGGCGCCGGCCCCGGCGCCGTAGAACAGCGTCGGCCCCACGGCGTCGCCCTTGACCAGCACCGCGTTCATCGCACCGTCGACATTGGCGATCAGGCGCCGCTCCGGGATCAGTGTCGGATGCACGCGCAGCTCGACGCCGCCGTTGGTGCGCCGGGCGATGCCCAGCAGTTTGAGGCGGTAGCCGAGCTCTTCGGCGTACTGCACATCCATGCGCGTGATTTTGGTTATGCCTTCCGTGTAGGCCTGCTTGAATTTGAGCGGGATGCCGAAGGCGATGGCCGCGAGTATCGTGAGCTTGTGTGCGGCATCGATGCCTTCCACGTCGAACGTGGGATCGGCCTCGGCATAACCCAGGCGCTGCGCTTCCTTGAGGACGTCGGCAAAATCGACGCCTTTGTCGCGCATTTCCGAGAGTATGAAATTGCTCGTACCGTTGATGATGCCGGCGAGCCACTCGATGCGGTTGCCCGCGAGTCCTTCGCGCACCGATTTGATGATCGGGATGCCGCCGGCGACCGCGGCTTCGAACGCCACCATCACCCCGTTTTTCTGCGCCTGGGCGAAGATTTCATTGCCGTGCACGGCAATCAGGGCCTTGTTGGCCGTGACCACGTGCTTGCGGTTGGCGATCGCCGCCAGCACCAGCTCGCGCGCCAGATCGCAGCCGCCGATCAGCTCAATGACGATCTCGATCGAGGGATTGCGCACGATTTCATGCGGATCCTGCACGAGCTGAATGCCTTCCATGGGGCACGAGCGTTTTTTTCCGAGATCGCGCGCCGCGGCCTGGATGATCCTGATTTCACGGCCGGCGCGGCGGGATATTTCCTTGGCGTTACGGGCCAGTACGCTGACCGTGCCGCAGCCCACGGTACCGAGGCCGAGTATGCCGACATTGACTGGATTCATCTGAAGTTCCGTGCTGGCGATTTTGTTTCCCGGCGGAATTCCGCTTCGGACGCGCCTGCCTTTCGCGAGGAAACGCTCATACCGCCTGTTCTTTCTTGTCGAAGATGACCTTGTCGCGCCGGAACATGTCGCGGATGGAGCGGGTCGCCTGGCGCGTGCGATGCTCGTTTTCGATCAGCGAAAATCGCACGTATTCGTCGCCATACTCGCCGAACCCGATCCCGGGCGATACCGCCACTTTTGCTTCGATCAGCAGTTTTTTGGAAAACTCGAGCGAGCCCATGGCGCGGTACGGCTCCGGGATGCGCGCCCACACGAACATGGTGGCCTTAGGCTTGTCCACCAGCCAACCGGCGGCGAACAGGCTGTTGCACAGCACGTCGCGCCGTTTCTGATACGTCAGACGGATTTCTTCCACGCAATCCTGCGGCCCTTCGAGCGCGAGGATCGCCGCCACCTGGATCGGCGTGAACATGCCGTAGTCGAAATACGACTTGAGCCGCGACAGCGCCGCCACCAGCGTGCGGTTGCCGCACATGAAACCGATGCGCCAGCCGGGCATGTTGTAGCTCTTGGAAAGCGTGAAAAACTCGACCGCGATGTCTTTCGCTCCCGGCACCTGCAAAATGGACGGCGCAGTGTAGCCGTCGAACACGATATCGGCATACGCGAGGTCGTGGATCACCCAGATACCGTGCTCTTTCGCGATGGCGATGACTTTCTCGAAGAAGCCGAGGTCGACGCACTGCGTCGTGGGATTGGCCGGGAAATTCAGCACCAGCATTTTGGGCTTGGGCCAGGCGGTCTTGATCGCCTTCTCCAGTTCCGCAAAGAAATCGCCGCCCGGCACCAACGGCACGTGCCGGATGTCGGCGCCGGCGATGACGAAACCGTAGGCGTGAATCGGGTAGCTTGGATTCGGCACCAGCACCGAGTCGCCCTTATCGACGGTCGCGAGCGCCAGATGCGACAGGCCCTCCTTCGAACCGATGGTGACGATGGCCTCGCTGTCCATGTCGAGATCGACGTCGTAACGGCGCTTGTACCACTGGCAGATCGCGCGCCGCAGACGCGGGATGCCGCGCGATACGGAATACCGATGCGTGTCTTCGCGCTGCGCCGCTTCGATCAGCTTGGCGACAATGTGCTTGGGCGTGGCGCCGTCGGGATTGCCCATGCCGAAGTCGATGATGTCCTCGCCACGGCGGCGCGCCTGCGCCTTGAGATCGTTGACGATGTTGAAGACGTATGGTGGCAGCCGCTTGATGCGGGGGAATTCGTCGTTTTGTGACATGCTTTCCGATGTACTGTTATAGTAGTGGCTTGCCGCCAAGATGTTGAATACGCATGCATTATAGGGCTTTCACGACGACGATGGAACACGCCCAACTGTGCGGGCGCTAACGCGCGAGTGCACGATGAAAATTCACCTCGAATCCGGCGCCGGACAGAACCTGATCCGCGCCTATGCCGCGGGAAGCGTTACGATCAATGAAACAGTATATACGGCCAGCCTGATCCTGACGCCGCAGCGGGTCGTCGCCGACTGGCCGCCGATCCGGTTCGCCGATCTGGCGGCGTCCGACTTTGAAGCTGTCGTAGCGCTAAGACCCGAGGTTGTCGTCCTGGGAACCGGGGCGCGCCTGCAATTTCCGGCACCGGCCATTATCCGGGCACTGGTGGAAGCCAAAATCGGGCTGGAGGTGATGGATACCGGCGCCGCCTGCCGGACATATAACATCCTCATGAGCGACGGCCGGCGAGTGGCCGCGGCGTTGTTGATGATCGAGAATGGACAGGAGTAACAGGATCGTTTCTTGAAGTTTAATCTTGTTAATCCCGTTTTAAATCTTGTGAATCCTGTCTATTTGAATCTAGAACAGCGAGTCCACTGAGTACCCGGCTTTTTCCAGGATCACACGCAGGCGTTTCAGGGCCTCGACCTGGATCTGACGCACGCGCTCGCGCGTCACGCCGATGTCGGCGCCGACCTCCTCCAGGGTGGAAATCTCGCGGTGGTTCAGCCCGAAACGGCGTTCCACCACCTCGCGCTGCTTGTCGTTCAGTTCATCGAGCCACTGCTGGATCAGCTGCTGCAAATCGTCGCGCTGCAGCACCTTTTCCGGATCGGGCGTGCGTTCGTCCGCGATGGCGTCGAGCAACGAGCGGTCCGGATCGTCATCGAGCGGCGCGTCCACTGAGGCCACCTTTTCGTTCAGTCCCAGCATCCCCTTCACGTCCTCCACCGGCTTGTCGAGCAGGTTGGCGACCTCTTCCGGCGTCGGTTCGTGATCGAGCTTCTGCGCGAGATAACGCGCGGCACGCTGGTAGATGTTGATTTCCTTGAGCACGTGCACTGGCAGACGGATGGTGCGGGTCTGGTTCATGATGCCGCGTTCAATGGTCTGGCGGATCCACCAGGTCGCGTAGGTCGAGAAGCGAAAACCGCGCTCGGGGTCGAATTTTTCGACCGCACGGATCAAACCGAGGTTGCCTTCCTCGATGAGATCGAGCAGCGTCAGGCCGCGATTCATATAGCGGCGCGCGATTTTGACGACCAGGCGCAGGTTGCTTTCGATCATGCGCTTGCGCGCCTTGCCGTCGCCTTTTTGCGCCTTGCGCGCGAAGAATACTTCCTCTTCCGCTGTCAACAGGGGCGAGAATCCGATTTCCTTCAGATAAATCCGGGTGGCGTCGGCGTGCGAGTAATAAACATCCTCCGACGATGACTCGCGGCTGCTGGCCTCGGGTTTATCGTCATCGTCGTCCTCGTCTTCGGCCGGCTCGGCTGCCTTTTCCGTCGTGGCTTCTTCTTCCTCGTCTTCGGCGGAAACGAGGGTTTCGTCCTCGACCTCTTCGGTCTCGGGAGCGGCCTTGACTGGTCCGGCTTTGGGTTTGCGTTTCTTAGGCGCGGCGTGTGGTGGTTTGCGCGGTGGCATAGTTACTTTCTGGGAAGATAAGCTTGCGGGTCCACCGGGGCGCCGTGGTAACGGATTTCAAAATGCAGTTTGACCTGATCCGTGCCACTGCTGCCCATATCGGCGATTTTCTGCCCCCGTTTTATCACATTCCCTTCCTTGACGTAAATCTTGTCACAGTGGGCATAAGCGCTGAGAAAATCGGCGTTGTGTTTGATGATGATAAGCTG
>JBLMXN010000176.1:0-44156 GCA_050257795.1 Bacteroidota bacterium | reverse complement strand
ACACCATCGGCCAGCGTCACGGCCTGGGCATCGGTGGCGGCGGAGAAGCGTGGTACGTGGTCGCCAAGGATATCGCACGCAACATTCTTTACGTCGAACAGGGCGAGCATCACCCGGCGCTCTACAGCGCGGCGCTGATCGCCGGCCAGCTGCACTGGATCGGCGGCGCCACGCCGTCCTGGCCACGCAAGCTGCGCGCCAAAACCCGTTATCGCCAGCCGGACCAGGACTGCGTCGTCGAGGTGCAAGGAGATCGCCTGCGTGTCGTCTTCGATCAGTCGCAGCGCGCCGTAACGCCGGGGCAGTCGGTGGTGTTCTACGACGGCGAGGAATGCCTGGGCGGCGCCATTATCGAAGCGGCGATACCGGCCGCGCAGCCCGCCACGGTTCACACCGCGCAACTCTGAGATCGGCATTTTCCATGGCGATCTGGTAAAATTCGCCGTCCCAGGGGGGAATGCCACCGAACGCAGGCACGCATGAACAAACCGACCAAGCCCGATGCACTGCCGCTGAATCCGCTCACCGCCCTGTCGCCGCTCGACGGCCGCTACCAATCCAAAACCGCCCCGCTCCGCCCGCTGTTCAGCGAGTACGGCCTGATTCACCGGCGCGTGCTGGTCGAAGTGCGCTGGCTGCTCGCCCTCGGCGAGCACAAGCGCATCAAGGAAGTGCCGCCATTCTCGCCGGCGACAAAGAAACGCCTGGAGCAGATCGTCACGAATTTTTCCGAGACTGACGCCCGGCGCGTGAAGGAAATCGAGGCGACGACCAATCACGACGTCAAGGCGATCGAGTATTTCCTGAAGGAACAAACCCGCGGCAACAAGGAAATCGCGCGCTGCGCCGAATTTATCCATTTCGCCTGCACGTCCGAGGACATCAACAATCTCGCTTACGCGCTGATGCTGAAGGCCGGCCGCAACGACGTGCTGCTCCCGCGCATGGACAGGCTGATCGCGGCCATCGCCGAACTCGCCGTCCGTTTCGCCGACCAACCGATGCTCGCGCGCACCCACGGGCAGCCGGCGTCGCCGACCACGGTCGGCAAGGAAATGGCGAACGTGGCCTATCGTCTGAGGCGCGCCCGTGCTGCGATCGCCGGCGTGCCGATCCTCGGCAAAATCAACGGCGCCGTCGGCAATTACAACGCGCATCTCATCGCCTATCCCGAGGTGGATTGGCCGGCGCTGGCGCGGCGGTTCGTCGAGGATCTGGGATTGGCCTGGAACCCCTATACCACCCAGATCGAACCGCACGATTATATCGCGGAACTGCTCGATGCCGTGGCCCGGTTCAACACGATTCTCATCGACTTCAACCGCGACGTCTGGGGTTACATCTCGCTCGGCTATTTCAAGCAGAAGGTGGTGAAAGGTGAGGTCGGCTCTTCCACCATGCCGCACAAGGTCAACCCGATCGATTTCGAGAACGCCGAGGGCAACCTGGGCCTGGCGAACGCCCTGCTGCGCCACCTGGCGGAAAAACTCCCGGTATCGCGCTTCCAGCGCGACCTCACGGACTCCACCGTGTTGCGCAACCTGGGCGTGGCCTTCGGTTACGTGCTGCTCGCCTGCGACTCCTGCCTCAAGGGCATTGGCAAGCTCGAGGTCAACGCCACGCGCCTCGAGGCCGACCTCGATGACAACTGGGAGGTCCTGGCCGAGGCGATTCAAACCGTCATGCGTCGTTACGGGGTGGAAGGCGCGTATGAAAAACTCAAGGACCTGACCCGCGGAAAAGGCGGCATCAACCGCGAATCCATGCATGCCTTCATCAGCGGGCTCGCCATTCCGGAACAAGCCAAAAAACGGCTGCTGTCGCTCACACCGGCGACCTACACCGGCAACGCCGCGGCGCAGGCCAGGCGTCTGGCACAACTCAAAGACTGACCCCGCCCTTACCCTAACCCACAACCGCCCGGGGCCGTGCCGGGGACGCGGCATGGACTATATATATCCATTAGGGCCGCAGTAAGAGGACATTCATCGAAAGATGGACACGGCACAAGACAAATCCACGGACGACAAACCGGCGGCGTTGCGCCGGATACTCAAGAACCGCGACGAAATCCGCGAATACCTGGCCGAGCTGGCGGAGAGCGCGGCACGCGAGATCATGATTTTCGCTCCTCGACTCGACGGCGATCTGTTCAATTCGGCCCGCTTTGCCCGGGCACTCGCGAGCTTCGCCGCGCGCCATCGCCACAATCACGCCCGTATCGTGGTGGAAGACGCGGAACAGGTACTGCGGGACAACGACCGCGTGGTCGAGCTGTGCCGCCGGCTGAGCGACTTCATCCACCTGCATCAGGTCGGCGAAGAGCATCTCGGCATACGCGAAATGTTCGTGGTGGTCGACCATCGGGGTTACCTGCATCAGCAAGACCTGGAGAAACCGGACACCATCGCGCATCTGCATGATGCGCGCGGGGCCGTATTGCTGGTTCGCCGGTTCAATGAGCTGTGGGACCGCAGCGAAGCCATCGCCTCGCAGCGCACCTCCGGCCTGTGACGGTGCTGGTAACCATGTTTCCCCGCCTGCTCCGGATGCTGCTCATCGCCCTCAGTTTGGCGATCGCGGCCGGTTGCGCGCATGCGCCGGCCGAACCAGCCGCGCCCGATCTCGCCAGCCGCGCCGCAGATCAGGCGATCGCCATGGTGGGCAAACCGTATCACTACGGCGGCAACACGCCGGCGGGTTTCGATTGCAGCGGTCTGGTGCAATACAGTTATCGCCGGGTCGGCGTGACGCTGCCGCACGGCACGGGCAGCCTGCGCCGCATTTCACAGCCGGTTCCCAAAAACCATCTGCGACGCGGCGATCTTTTGTTCTTCACTCAGGAAGGCAAACGGGCTTCACATGTGGCGCTGTACATCGGCGGCAACCGGTTCGTGCATGCGCCCTCGACCGGCAAGAAGGTATACATAACGAATTTCGACGATCCCTATTGGCGCCGTCATCTCACGGATGCGCGCCGCCTCGATATCTACTGATGACATGCGCCGGATTGCGCTCCTGCTGCTGATCCTGGCGCCGGTTATCGCCGCAGCGGACGAAGCGCGCATTCTCTATCTGAAACACCGCCCGGCCGCAGAGATTATTCCCGTTATTCGCCCACTCCTCGGGCCCGACGATGCCCTGAGCGGCACGGACTACCGCCTGATCATCCGCGCCCCGGACGCGCAGGTCAAAGAAATCGAACGCATCCTGCCGCAGCTCGACGTTGCGCCGCGCCGATTGCGCATCACGGTGCAGCAAGGGGTGAGCGTCGAAGACACCATTGGCTCCCAATCGCTTTCAGGCGAAACCCGCGCCGGCAAAGCGCGCATCACGTTCCCGGGCAACCCCGGTGAAGATCGCGGCGTCGTGGTACAGAAAGACGGCCTGCGGTACAACGTCAGTCGTCGCACGGCGTCATCTGATAACGGCACGACCCAGACCGTCCTGACTCAGGACGGTCAACGCGCCTATATCCGCATCGGCCAGTCGGTTCCGCATGTGCAGGAGATTCTTGCGCTCAGCCGCCATCAGGTGGTGATAACTCAGGGCATCGCGCTGCAGGACGTGACCACCGGCTTTGAAGTCGTGCCGCATGTGCACGGTGACAGTGTCCGCCTGGAAATAACCCCGCGGCTGTCGACACTCCAGGATCCCGCCACCGGGCTCACCAACTTCCAGGAACTGTCCACGACCATCGACGCGAAGCTGGGGGAGTGGATCGATCTCGGCGCGGTTCTCGGCAATCGTAATGAAGTCGAGCGCGCCATCCTGGAGAGCGCCTCCACCGCTTCGGGGGAACGCCACACGGTGCGGCTGAAAATCGAGTAACGTCTTTCTAGGAACCGGCTTCCTGCGTCGGCGCGGTGGGAACATGTTCGGCCATGAACGCACGCACCTGCTGCTCCGACCGCGCTCCGCTGAACCGACCGGACTCCTCGCCGTTCAGGAACAAGATTACGGTTGGAAACCCGCGCAGCTTGTAACGCCCCGCCAGGCGCATGTTCTCGTCCACTTCGACCTTGGCGAGCCGGACCGCGCCATGCATACCCCGGGCGACCTTCTCCAGTACCGGCGTCAGCGCCCGGCACGGCGGACACCAGTCGGCCCAGAAATCCACAAGCACCGGATACTGGTGGGAGGCTTCCAGCACTTTCTCGGCAAAATCCTCTTCGCGAACGTCAAAGATCGGGGATTGGGGCATTTCTTTTTGTGTTGGGTCAAGCTGGAGCAAAGGTAAGGAAGCGACACCGTGCGCTTTGAAAAACGGCGCTATTCTACCCTTGCGACGCAAGCTGATCAAAACCGCCCTGTTCTCGCGGGGCAAGTTATGGAAATCGGCGGCTGCCGATTATCGCGCGGTGGTCAGCAACACCAGAACGATCAACAACAGCGTAATGCCCTGCAAACCAACGCGCGCAAACATGAACTGATGGCTATGGCGCTGATCAAAATCACCTCCGTGCGCCATGGAAACGATTCCGGACAGCAAAGCGCCCGCCGTGGCCAATAACCCGATGACAATAATTGCGGTAAGTGCAGTCATCACAGCACCTCCTCTCATTTAAGGATGATTTAAAGGTGTCATTTTCAGCAGAATTCCCGTGGAATACCTTGATCAGCATCAAACCTGTCGTTTTAAGTGGGAAAAAGCTATAGTCGCGCGCCATGAACGCGCGCCGTTACGCCCTACTCACCGAGTTGTTGCAGCAACCCACCGCTCCCTTTCGCGAAGAACACGTCGTCGCTACCGTCGTGCGCGCCCTCGAAACGGCCGGCGTTCCGCACTTCCGGGATCCGGTTGGCAACGTCATCGTGGGCTGCGAGTCACGCGCGCAGTATCTGCGTCTGGTGCGCCAGAAGGACGATGAACCGCTGCGCGTTTTCATCGCGCACATGGACCATCCTGGTTTTCACGGGGTGCGCTGGATTTCAAAATCGCGGCTCAAGGTCAAATGGCACGGCGGATCGCCGGTGAAATCGCTCGCGGGCAGCCGCGTCTGGCTCGCTACCCGGAACGGTCTCTGGACCGAAGGCAAGATCACGCGCGTCCGGCTGCTCAAATCTGGACACGCTCTCGGTACCGCCGAAGCGCATATCGCCGGCAAGCCCACAGGCCTGCGACCCAAGGCGTCAACGCTATACGGCGGGTTCAAATTTCGCGCGCCGGTCTGGCGCGCCGGCAAAAAAATCCATACCAAGGCGGCGGACGACCTCGTTGGGGTATTCGCGATCGTCAGCACCGCCATGGATCTGTTCCAGCGACGTTCCGGGAGAAAACCGCTGCCGTTTCTCGGTTTGCTCACGCGCGCGGAAGAGGTAGGTTTTGTCGGAGCGATCAGTCATTTCGAGCTGGGATGGCTGGCACAGGCGCGTCGGCCGGTGGTGTGCATAAGCCTGGAAACCTCGCGCACCCTGCCCGGCGCGTTCGTCGGGAAAGGTCCGGTGGTGCGCCTCGGCGACCGGCGCACGACGTTCGATCCGGATTACCTGAAGACGCTATCCGATATCGCGGAGAAGCAACTCCCGAAACGCCACCAGCGCCGCATCATGGACGGCGGCACCTGCGAAGCCACGGCGGCCACGGTTTACGGCCTGCCCGCCATCGGGATTTCCGTGCCCCTGGGCAACTACCACAACGAGGGGTTCGAAGGCGGTCCAGATTGCCGCGCGGCGCGCGGCCCGGCGCCGGAATTCGTCCATCTCGATGACATTGCGGGCATGCTGAGGCTTTGCCAGGCGCTGATGCGCGGGCGACTGGCATCCAAGAAGCCGTGGCAAGCACAGCGCCTGCTGATGCGGAAACGGCTGCGTCTATACCGCGGTCTTCTGTAACCCGCGCTATCCGCCGGATAACGGCATCGGCGGCTTGGTGCCGCTGGCAAAGTGGGTTTCCACGTTGAGCCACAGTCCTTGCTCTCTGAGCAGAGGCCGCACCTCCGCCAGATGCGCGACACGAAACGACTCAAGTTCCGCGGGCGGCACTTTTTCGATCAAGCCCCGCGTGCCGCTGTTCCAGAGCAGGTCCCACCATTGCGTTTCGTCTTTCAGGTGATAACCGAGCTGCTCGGTCGCCACGTCAATATCGACGAGCCCGGCGGCATCGAGTAATTCACGGCAGCGCGCAGGGTCGGCCAGGCGCATGCCGGCAAGAGGCCTGTCGGGGTCCGGAGGTTGAATTCCATAGTGCTCGAGGCGCCGGATAAAGATATCCATCATCGGTTGGAACGCTGGTTTGCCGAACGCGGTCAACATGATGCGCCCGCCCGGTTTCGTGACCCGCACCCATTCCTTCAGGCCCGCCACCATGTCAGGCAAAAAGAAAATTCCGAAGGAACAAACGACGTAATCGAAATAATCACGACGAAACTCGAGCGCGGCGGCGTCCATCACGTGCAGGTCGATGTTGCGAATGCCGAACTTGTCGATTTTTTGCTGCAGCCGGTCGAGCATGGTCTCGGCGAGGTCGATGGCGATAACCCGGCCTTTCTCGCCCACCGCCTGGATCGCGGCTAACGCCACCACGCCGGTGCCAGTGGCGACGTCCAGAATCCTGGCCCCTGGCGTGGGATTGAGCCGCATGATCAACCGGTCGGCGGCGAAGGGGAAAAACCGCAGCGCCGCATCATCGTAGCCGCTGGCCACGCGGTTGAATATCTCGGCCGTTTGCTGTTGTGGATTTCGTTGGCTCATGCGGGCGCCATAATGGCAGAACAATCAAACGGCTTACAGCCCGCGTCGAGAAAACCTGGGGAAAGCGGCGCTCCGAAAAGAAACGGCGGCCAGCGGCCCTGGGGAGCGGGAACCCGAGTGGGGTTCCATAGCCTCGGCATCCTGTAGATAGATGTCGAACGCTCCTTGTCATTGAGTGAGGATCATCCCCAGGAGAATGTCCGCCGACCGGAGGTCACATTAATGTGACAATTTCCTTTTATCAGGGGCGACGGTCCCGATCTTTGATTCGCGTCAAATCCTTGCATGCGGCAAGACGCCACCTTCCGGGGCGCCAGCGGTTCGCGACAGGCTAGCCGGACGGGGAAAACCTGACCCCGTGCCCGGACCCACCACCTGTCGGCCGGGCGGCCCCTGTTATCGTCAGGCAGACCCACCAAATCATTGTCAGGCCTATACTTTTTGACGGTGCCCCAGCGTGATTAAGAAGTCATCCTCAAGGGAAAAAGGAATTTCCGTGGCAACGAGAAGTATTTTCGAGAAAATTTGCCCCAGCTGCATGGCCTCGTTGGCGATTGATGCCAAGCAATGTGCATGCGGCAATAATTTTACGCAAGACCAATCGGAGGCCGGGATGTCCTCCGAGGAAATCCGGCTCAAGGCTGAAGAACTCTACGAAAACTATCTCGCGGCACGTGCCGATCAGGCGGCCCAAGCCGTGAGAACCGCGCAAGCCCAGTTCGCCAGCGATCCTGCCAATCCGGATAAGTCCGATCGCGTCGCCAATGCCATTCGTGAGGCGCGGGAGGCACAGACGGCCCTGCAGGCACAGTCCACGCGGATTGCGGAAATGAAAAAGGCGCTGCGACCCGCGGTCGCAACGGCGGTACCGGTATCAGCGCCGGCACTGGCCGCGCACCCGACGCCAATGGCCTCCGCCCCGAAAAAACGACACGCGACGAAGCCCGTGATCATGCCCACTCCGGTCCGCGCGACACGCAAGGCAATTACCGCGGTGGCCACAGTAACCGTCACCGCCGCGAAACGGGCGGCGAATGCTCCGGTTCAGTCGACGGCTCCGCAGAATCACGCCCCCGCCGCGCCGGCAAAACCGGTCGCGCCGGCGCAATCAGCCATGCCTAACAAGGCTTTCCGCAAGGCCCAGGCGGCCAAGGCCGAGAAAATCCTGCGTGCTGCGCAGGCGGCGAAGCCGGCTGCCGAGGTAACCACGGAAAAATTGCCCGAGGCGCCGGTAGTCGAGATCAAAACTCCCCCCAGCGCGGTCGCCGCGACCCCAGTCAAGACGGCGCCGCGTCTGTACGCCGCCCCGGATAAAAAGGACTGCCCCAACTGCACCGCCAGCGTGTCGCTGAACGCGTCACGCTGTCGCTGCGGTTATGAGTTCTCCTCGAGCGAACAACATATTCCGGCGCTGACGATGAGCGAGGAAGAACGCGAGGCGTTCGCCAAGCTGTTTAGCTAAGCATCGTCTCCGGCGCGCGCCGGTGCATAGGCCGTTCAATCAGGCCGCGCGCGTCCGCTGAATCCCGCCGTTGAATTTCGACATACGCCACCGAGCGGCGCCGCACTACAGAGAACCAAACTCAACCGACCGGTCTCAGCGCGGGCGACTGAGTTTGAAGCGTTCGCCCTGGTAACTCAGAACAACCCCATCCGGCACGATGTCTTCGACACGAATACCGCCGGTGATCTGGCTGCCCTGGTGATACTCCCGGTTATTAATGAAGAGAATGCGCTGTGAGGGGTCCGGCGCGTACACGTGGATCGTAACGGCGAGCGGGGGCAGCGCGTGCTGGAATTCGAGAGGCATCTGCTGCAACAACGGAATGCCATCACTGGGCGTCGCTGTTAGCGTCGGGCTCGCTGCCGGTGCCGGACTGACCATATGCACGACAGTTGCCGGTTTTTGAACGTGTTTGCGCGCCGGTTTCGGTTTGGGAACGACGGGTAACGGCACCTCCGCCTGTTCCGCCAAATCATGGACCGGTGCCGGGGGTTTCACCGACTCGATCGCCGGCGGGGAGACGGGGGCGACTTCCGCCGGAGCGGCTTTTGCCGCGGCCGCGGGCGTAGGCTCTGTTGCCGGGGCGACGGGCGCAATCGTCACTGCCGGTTCGGGCACGCTGCCCACGGTACTGCGCCAGAAGAACAAGACCGCTCCCAGCAGTGCGAGCAACAGGATGATCCCGACCACTATCAATCCATTCCTGCCAGGGAGGGAGATGGTGATGTTATGAACCGCGTCGGGTGGTGGCGGCGGCGCCGGGTCACGCTCCCGCTGAGATTTGCGTAATGCATCCAGGATATAGGACATGCTCAGCGCGCCTCCGTTGCGTCAGCCACCAGACTGGGTGATCCATCCGGCAGGTATTTCTGCAACTGTGCACGCGTAATCGCGCCGACCACGCCGTCAGGTGTCAGCCGTTGGCGCCGCTGAAATTCGATCAACCGCGACTGCAGCTTCTCGTCGAACAGATCACTCTCCGTCGGCGCCAGGGGTTCGCCACGATAACGCGCCAGCGCATCGCGCAGCCAGATCACCGCTTCGCCGCGCGTGCCCAGATGCAAGGTCTCTTGTTCCGGCATCGGCGGTTTCCAGAGCAGCAGATATTTTCCGTACCAGTAACGATCCACATCACCTGCCGACAATTCATACCGACGCTCACCGAACTCGAGCGTAACCGTATCCGGTTTGAGCGCAGCGACGAGCACGTGATATTTATTTCCTGCCGTGTCCTGCAGCTCGATAATGGCGGGCCGGTCGTAGCGGCGCAGGTTGTTCCACGTCCCGGTTTTATAAAGGCAATGCAGCCCGGCGTTCAGCGCACGCTCACAGCCGGTGGCGCCTGCCAGCGCGGAGTAATCCAGATTCCAGCGTTCGAAGAGCGCCTTCATGGCCGATTCGGTATCGGCGGTAACAGCCGGGTCGTTGAACAGGGATTCCAGTGTGACGGTCGGTCTTGGCGCAGGAGTTGTGGTTGTTGTCGTCGTCGCGCTTGTCGGGACTGCCGCAGCGTGCAGGTTTGTTGTTGTCGCGGCCGCCACCGCGCCATCCTCCGGCGTCCCCGGAGAAACGTTTACGGTGCGTTCGCTCTTGGTAAATGAAGACGTCAGCCATTGCGAGCGCCACCACCAGCCACTGACGGCCAATACCACCAGAATTGCCGCGGCGGGGAACAAAATACGTGCGAGAAATCCGCGCCGCTTCCGTGGCGCGAAACCGATCTGCGCCGCCGCGCGCTGCACAATGCGCGCGTCCGCGACCGCCTTGTCTCGCGCGTAGGCTCCCAGCAACGCGCGATCGCAAATGACGTTAATCAGGCGCGGAATACCTCCGGAGAGCACATGCACGCGGTGGATCGCCCCTTGGTCGAAAAGCGGTCTGCTGGCTCCGGCCACGCGACAGCGATGAGCGATGTAATCGCGTGTTTCCTCATGCGTCAGCGGCGTCAGCTGGTAACGCGCCGTGATGCGCTGGGCAAGCTGGCGCAGGTCCTGTTGCGCCAGCAGGTTGGCGAGCTCCGGCTGGCCGATCAGGATGATCTGCAGCAGTTTCTGCTTGGTGGTTTCCAGATTGGTCAGCAAGCGCACTTGCTCGAGCACCTCACGGCTCAGGTTCTGCGCTTCGTCAATGATCAGCACCGTGCGCCGGCCATGCGCGTGGGTCTGCAGCAGGTGCGCATTGAGTGTGTCGATCAGCTGCTTGGGGCCGGCCCGCTCCTCGGGATGCGGAATGCCGAGCTCGTCACAGACGGCCGCGACAAACTCGGCAACGTTCAAGACCGGGTATAGGATCAGGGCGACATCCACGTCGGGCGGTCGCCGCTCCGCCAGCGCGCGCAGCAGCAGTGTTTTACCCGTGCCGACCTCGCCGGTGAGCTGCACGAAGCCGCCGCTCTCGCTCAGCCCGAACTGCAGATGCGCCAGCGCTTCCTGGTGCCCCCGGCTGAGGTAGAGGTAGTGCGGATCCGGCGGGAGCGAGAAAGGATTCTCGCGCAAACCGAAGTATTGGAGATACATGGTCGCGCCCTCGTCTTATGCCGTTCGATGGCGTCGGCCGCCGCCGCCATCCCGATGCGGCATATTCCAATGGGAGTATCTCTTGTTCATCATTCCATCCTAACGTACTGATCGCCCAGACTTTCGAACCGGGCATTTATGGGCTCATACGATACCATTATTTCTCTCCGCCTTCCTCGCCATGCTACAAAGCACGTCTTGATCAAGCCGTTCCTGAAGAAACGGCTCATGTTAACCGGGAGAATCCGTGAATGTCTGACGCTATCCTCTGGCCGAGCTGGTTGGGCGGCCTGTCCATCGGTTTGTTTGCCATGGTGCAGTACTGGATCACCAATCGCCAGCTGGGCTGCTCGCTGGGCTACGGGCATGTCTGCGGACTGGTCTCGCGGGCGGAGGCGTTCCACAGCGGTGAACTGGCCCCGGCGGATAACTGGCGGCTGTGGTTTCTGCTGGGCCTGCCCCTCGGCGGGCTCGTCGCCGTCCTGACGTCGCCGACGACGCACTTTTCCGTGAACCTGTCTATGGGTCAAATGTACGACCAGGTCATGCCGTCAGCCCTGTGGGCCAAGGTCCTGTTGCTGATTGCCGGCGGCGCGCTCATGGGCGCCGGGGCGCGCATGGCCGGCGGTTGTACCAGCGGGCATGTCATCGCCGGTTGCGCGCTGCTCAATCCGCCGAGCCTGCTCGCCGGCGCCCTGTTTTTCAGCGGTGGCCTGGTGACGGTCCAAATTCTGTTCCGGCTGTTCTCCTGAGGTACATCGCCATGAAATTTCTCTTTCTGCTGTTCGGAACGTTGTTCGGATTTCTGCTGAGCCGTGCCGGTGCGACCACGTTCGATTTTCACGCGCAGCTGTTCCAGTTCGGAGATCTGCGCCTGCTGTGGGTCATCGCCTCTGCTGTCGCGATCGGCGTCGCCGGTATCTTCACGATGAAATTGTGGCGGGCGCGTTCGTGGCTCGGCGGCGAGCCGCTCCAGTTCGACGGCAAGCCCATGCGCCGGCAGCTCGTCCCGGGCGCGTTGATGCTCGGTATCGGTTGGGGGCTCACCGGCTCCTGCCCCGGCACGGCGCCGGTCATGCTCGGCGAGGGAAAATTCGCCGCATTGTTCACCGTCCTCGGTATCGTGCTTGGTACCTATGTCTACGGCGCACTCACGGGAAAACAAAAACGAACCGCGTGCGCCCCGCTTGCACGTCCCGCCAACGCGGAGCGGTGATGCGCAACCGACGCGGGTGTCCCGCGCGGTTGCGTCACCTGCACAACCACTGGGTGAAACGAACGGATTATTTATCCGGGACGGCGCGGGACTGATCAGTATTTATTGACGGTGGGCGGGGTCGATTGGCGTGCCGTGGGATATTTTCGCCGCCTGGACGATCTTGCGTAAATCGGCGAGCTGCATTTGCAACGCCTTGATCGCCTCCGCGACTTCCACGGTTTCCAGACTGGTCTCGCCGTCGGCGGCATGACCGGTTTTCATCTTCGCGACGCGCATTGCTTCACTCATGCGAACCTCCTTGCGTACATCCAACAACAGTTAGAAGCAGCGTTGGAAAATTCCCTGCGCCTGATAAAGCCTGCGGTAACGGCCGCCGCTATTAAGACGAAAGATCAGGGAAAATACAAGTATAGAAGTATAGACGCCGGCAGCGGACGTGCCGGACGAGCGTCACTCTCAGACCGATGAACAGCGGAAAGATGGCGCCGCTCTTGTCATATCTCGCTCCAGGACACGTCCAGATGCAGATATGCGACAGGTGTTGTTTTCGCCCACAACCTGATTTGGAATGGATTTGAGGACAGCGTCGACCGCCGCGGAGAGGTCATTCCTTGAGAACACATTTACGGTACAGATCCTTCAGCGCGCCCTGCGGATCGAATTTCGTCTTCAGTCGATCGTAAGCTGGTTTGTTATACATCCGCCAGAATTGCTCCGGCGTGAAATACGAATCCGAGTACAGCGACTTCATGCCGCCGAGCGCTATCACCTTTTCCTCGATCTGACGGTTGTAAAATCCATCCGGCTTCTTCCGGCGGCCCCGAATCACATCCCAGAAACCGAAATTAACGTAGAGCTTCTGCGGGTCCATGGGGTACAAATCGAAGCGCGCGTTTTTGTCGTAGGCGCGCGTGGGACAGATCCATACCGGCATGAAACGGACGACGTCGTGATAGAAGGCGAGGAATTCCGATGCGCGTTCGACCGGTAATTCGACATCCTGAATCACCGATTCGGCGTGGATGCCGAGTAGCCGCTGGAGGTAATGCGCGAGTTTCCAGCGGCTGTTCCACCGCATGATCTTGGTGTAAGTCACCGAATTGAGACGCGACTTGCCGTACAGGCGACGTACGATCGGGTTCTGGGCGAACAGATTCTTCGAGCACCAGAACCAGTCTGTGTCCCAGCGCCAGATGTAATCTTCCGTCGTCAGGTAATCTTCCGTGCGGCTGCGCAGCGACTTGTAATAAATGCGTTCGTAGGTGTAATCGCTCGCATAAGGCGCTGTGTCCGTGAACTGGCCCAGCGTGAGAATCATCTCGTCGCGACTGAACACGACGCCATCGACGAAATCCACATCCGGGCGGTCGCACGCCTGCGCCAGTTCCGTGAAATAAACCTGCGGATCGGTATAGCGCCGATGTGTAAGCCTGACGTACGGCTTTACCGGCACGGCCTTGACCTTGAGTTTGAGCGCGTAACCGAGCGTGCCGTAAGAGTTGGGAAAACCGTAAGACAGATCGCGGTACTCGTTGTCGGGCGTGCAGACCACGGTGCTGCCGTCGCCCAGAAGTATCTCCATCTCCTGCACCGTCTCGTGCACCAGTCCATAGCGGAACGACGAGGATTCGATGCCGCAACCCACGGTCGCCCCGCCGATGGTGATCGACTTGAGCTGCGGTACCACCGCCGGCATCACCCCGTGTTTCAGGCACTCGGCCACCAGCTTGGCGTACGGCGTCATGCCTTCAACTTCGACGTAACCGGCAGCGGCATCGACGCGCAGGACGTTGTTGAAGTCGCGCACGTCCAGTTTCCGCGCCGGGGCTTCACGGCGGTCACGAAACAGATTGGAGGTGGTTTTGCCGAGGCGGACGCCCTCGCCACGATGGGTGCGCAGGAATTCCGTCAGGCGCTGTTTCTTCTCTTCGTAGGCGAGGCTGGTCACGGGTCCTTGTCTGGCGCGTGTAACGGCCGTAAGTGTACCCGAAACCTCCCCTCGATGGCGCGCCGGCGTATCAGCGATTGAGGTCGCGGTACACCGTTTCGGCCACGGCCAGCAACTGCTCGCGCGGCGCTTCCGCCGACAGCGCATAACCCAGGGGGCCGTCGACCCAATAGAACACACTTACGCCATCTTCGCGCGCATAGCGGAACGCAGTTTCCTGGTTCCCGGTTACATCGGTGCTGACGTACAGGGTCAACCGCTGGCCGCGGGCGTCTTCGTACATGAACTGGGCGGCAGGCTTTTCGCGGCCGGGCAGCAAGCGCCCGCCAATCAGGTGGTAACCGAGCTTATCCAGGTCCGGCGCCTTCACCGGTTCCCCCAGCCGCTTCGAAAGCCACTTTATCAAATGATCTTCCTGCGCCACACCGACTTCCACCGGGTGCAGGACTTCCGGCGTGTAGACCACATGCGCGACGGCGGCCCGTTCGGCGAACGACGGCCCCCGGGGCAGAGAAATCTGCTGCTCGCCGCGCAGAATCCAGCCGACCATCACCGCGACTGCGAGCGAGGCGGCCATCGCGGAATAACGCCACAGCCGGCGGTCCGGAGACGATGCCAGCACGCGCGGTAACCGTTCCGGTACCGGCTGCTCCAGGACCGGATCGAACAACGACCGCAGCATGGCGTTCTGCTGTCCGAAGGCACGCACGCGCTCGGCCTGATCGGGATGGGCCGCCAGGTATGCCTCCACTTCGGCGCGGCGAGCGGGGTCGAGGCGACGGTCGACGTAGGCCTGCAAATCGTTTTCTTCAATGGGCTTGCCGTGATTCATTTGACTCTCCGCAACACCGGCGGTTGTCCGGACATCAGTGCGCGCAACCGGTCGCGCCCGCGCGACAGGCGCGACATTACGGTCCCGACCGGAACGCCGAGCACTTCCGCCACTTCCTCATACTGCATTTGTTCCAAGCCCACGAGCAGCAACACTTCGCGGTATTCCGCGGGCAGCCGCTCCAGCGCGCTTGCCAGATCGCGCAGTTCAAGCGTCTGATCGGCTACGGCGCCTGACGGCGGATCGATTGCTTCATCGAACGGCACGTGGCCGGGAGCGGACGAATTCTTTCGCAACTGATTGACGAATACATTGTGCATGATCGTGAACAGCCAGGCGCGCAGGTCGCTGTCGCGGCGCCACAAGTGGCGCCGCGACCAAGATCGTTCGAGCGTATCCTGCACCAGATCGTCGGCACGCGTGCGGCTGCCGGTCAGGGCATGCGCGTAACGCCGCAGGCGCGGAATCTGCTCCGTAAGCAATTCTCTGATATCGTCCATCCGTTCAACCTGCCTTCATGAACAGACTCCGCGGTCGGCCCGAATTGAAAACCGGCGCTGGAACGGGAACACAACTTCCAGCGCCGGCACTGCATCGATCAATAGCTTGCCAGCTTCGGATCGATCTGCCAGATTTCATTCGCCAGCTTAGCATTGCGGTACGTCAATACGTAACGCACCTTGATGACGCTCTTGCCTTTGAACTCGACGTTCGCCGTCACGGTCTCGCCGGCCGGGTTGGCGCTTTCATCGACCTTGCTCACCGAAACCTCGAGCGGCCCGTTGGCCTTGGCAAATTTGGTCCAGACCTCCTTGATTTTATCCGTGCCGACATACGTGCCGTTCAACGGACCGCCGACCCATTCGAAATGGGCGTCGGGCGCGTATCCCTGCATGATCTTGTCCACCTGGCCCGCGGCGACGGCCTTGAAGTGGCTCTGGGCATCATCGACAACACCCGCGAACGCGGCGCCAGGGATGGAGGCAAACAAGGCAAGCGCAATAATACGATGACGATTCAGCATGATGACTCCTTGAAATATCTTTTGTTTGGGTTGCCGCTAACACGGCGCGTCACCCGCCCTCACGATGGACAGCGCGGAGCAGGTGATACCTGGGCAAACAGCACGGAAACCGGTTTTATTCCCGGCAATCGGAAAAATAGCCAGAAATCCTGCGTCTTGGATGACAGGTAGCTGTCGACCCTCTCACTCAGGCGGTCCCGATATCGGCGGGCGTATCGACATCCATGAGAATTCCGGGATCGTCGACGGGCAGTAACACCAGCCGCGAGGCATGGCGTGTCAGTAAATCACGCGCGCCATGATCGCCCTGGAGTGCCAGCAGTTCATCACGAAAGGCATGGCCGAAACCGACCGGGTGGCCGCGCTGCCCGTCATGGGACGGCGCCACGAGTGGTGCGCCATCCTGCAGGAGCGCGACGACACCTTCAATCGTGTCAGGTTCGATAAACGGCATGTCCGCAAGCGCGATCACCCACCCTTGTGCGTGACGGCTTGCGGCAACGCCGGCGCTCAGGCTCATCCCCATGCCATGATCCGCCTGCTCACAGACGATCACGCGCATGCCGGCGGCGGACAATCGGCTGGACAGGATCTCATCATCGGTTCGCACCACCGCCAGGGAATCCGGCAACGCCGCCAGCAGATGACGTGCGGCGGCGACGCCAAGCGGGGTGCCGTCCGTCAACGGAGACAGCAGCTTGTGGCCACCGAAGCGCGCGCCACGACCAGCCGCTAGCAGAATGCCCGCGATGTTCCGCACGTTTGCAGCGGTTCTTCGACCGGCACCGGAGATAACACTTCGGGTTCGTGCAACGCCTGCAACCGTATCCCGTGACGCACCGCGGTCAGCTCGGCCAGGACGGCGACGGCGATTTCAGCGGGGGTGCGACTGCCGATCGGCAGTCCGACCGGTCCATGCAGGCGCGCGAGCGCGCTTTCAGAAATGTTCAGGCTCTTCAGACGCTCGCGGCGCTTGGCATTGTTCGCCTTCGATCCGAGCGCGCCGACGTAGAATGCGTGCGACTGGAGTGCCTCCATCAACGCCATATCATCGAGCTTCGGGTCGTGCGTGAGCGCAATCACTGCCGAACGCGCATCGCACGCACGCTCGCGCACCGCTTCATCCGGCATGCGCGCGTCGAGCTCGGCCCCGTTCACCTGCCACGCCGCGACGTATTCTTCGCGCGGGTCGCATACGATCACGTGGTATTCCAGCGCCAGCGCCATCTCGGCGACATGACGCGACAACTGTCCGGCACCGATCAGAAGCAGCCGCCACGCCGGACCGAACACGCGGGTGAGGTTGTCGCCGTCGAACTCGAATGCCTGGTCGCGCCGCGCCGGATGCAGACTGGCCTCGCCGGTACCCAGGCACAGGCGGCGCGCGATCAGCTCGCGCGCGTCCATGCGGCGCAGGATCTCGCGTAGCGGCTCCGCGCTCGTCAGCTCTTCGACGACGAGATCGAGACGGCCGCCGCAGGGCAGACCGAAGCGGTGCGTCTGTTCGGTGGTGACGCCGTAGCTTTCGAGCCGCGGCGGCGTCGCGGCCAGTACGCGCGCGGCCAGACGCGCGGCCAAGTCGTCCTCCACGCAACCGCCGGAAACCGAGCCGGCGAACCGCGCATCGTCGCACACTGCCATGAGCGAGCCGACGGGTCGCGGCGACGAACCCCATGTCCGCGCCACGGTCGCGAGATAAACGCGATGGCCCTGTTCCATCCACTGGCTGGCTGCCGTCAGCACTTCGCGATCGGCGCTTTCCACGTTACTTAAGTCTCCAGATGGATCGGCAGCTGGCGCACGGATTTTCCGGTCGCCGCACGCAAGGCGTTGGCCACCGCCGGCGCGATCGGCGGCACGCCGGGTTCGCCGACCCCGGTCGGGCTCTGCTCGCTCGGCACGATGTACACTTCGATCTTCGGCGTCTCGTTGATGCGCAGCAGCGGATAATCGTGGAAATTTGATTGTTCGACGTGGCCGTCCCTGAGCGTGATGGCGCCGTGCAGCGCGGCCGTCAGCCCGAAGATGATCCCCGATTCCATCTGCGCGCGCACCACGTCCGGGTTCACCGCCACGCCGCAATCCACCGCGCACACCACGCGATCGACCTTGAACGTGCCGTCGTCATGCACCGTGACTTCCGCCACCTCCGCGACGTAGGAGCGGAACGATTCGTGCACCGCGACGCCGCGGGCGCGCCCCTTCGGCATAGGCGTGCCCCAACCGGCCTTCTGCGCCGCAAGCTCGAGCACCCCGAGATGGCGCGGTTGTTCTTTAAGCAGCGCGCGGCGGAACTCTACCGGGTCTTTGCCCGCCGCCTGCGCCAGTTCGTCAATCATGACCTCTGTGGAAAACGCCGTGTGCGTGCTGCCGACGCTGCGCCACCACAGCACCGGAATTCCAACTTGCGTCGTGTGCAGGTCGACCAGCAGGTTCGGGATCGCATACGGCAGGTTGGCCGCCCCTTCGACGGAGGTTGCGTCCACGCCGTTCTTGATCATGCCGCTGAACGGCGTGCCGGCGAGAATCGACTGCCCGACAACGCGATGGGTCCACGCCACCGGGTTGCCGTCCTTGTCGATCCCGGCTTCGATCGCATGCACGTACATCGGACGATAATACCCGCCGTGCATATCATCCTCGCGCGTCCACGCCAGATGAATCGGCGCCCCGAGCGACCTCGTGGCCTTGGCTACCGCCACGGCCTCGGCGATGTAGTCGGATGTGGGATTGGCGTGGCGACCGAAACTGCCGCCGGCGATCAGCGTATGGATGTGAACCTGTTCCGGCCTCAGCCCCGCGATCCGCGCCGCGATCGCCTGATCCAGCGTCTGTTGCTGCGAACCGGCCCAGATGTCGCAGCGATTCTTCGTGAGCCGCACCACGGCATTGAGCGGCTCCATGGCCGCGTGCGCCAGATAAGGAAACTCGAATGTGGCTTCGACGCGCCGGGCCGAGTTGCTCAGCGCCGATGCCGCCTCGCCCTGCTGGCGCGCCACCGTTCCCGGCTGTTTGGTCAGCTCGAGATATTGCTTGCGCAGGTCATCGGTGGAAAGCGTCTCCGCCGCGCGGTCGTCCCACTCCACCACCAGCTTGTCGCGCGCCTTCTTCGCCGACCAGAAATCTTTCGCCACCACCGCCACGCCTTGCGGAATCGGCACGACGGTCTTAACGCCGGGCATGGCTTTAGCTTCGGTTGCGTCGAAGCGCTTGACCTTGCCGCCGAAACGCGGCGGGCGCACCACCAGCGCCGTGAGCATGCCGGGCAGACGCATGTCCTGTGCGAACCGTGCGCGGCCCGTCGACTTCTCGGCGGCGTCCTTGCGCGGCAGACTTTGTCCGATGACCTTCCACTCTTTCGCCGGTTTCAGATCCACATCCATCGGCGCGGGAAGTTTTGCCGCCGCCGGCGCCAGGCTGCCGTAACTCGCACGTCGGCCGGTTTTCGGGTCGATGACAAAACCGTTCTCGGCCTTGAGACGTTTGGCGTCGACCTTCCATTTTTGCGCCGCCGCGCCGATCAGCATCTGCCGCGCCATCGCGCCGGCCTTTCGCAGCTGGTCCCACGAATTGAACAGGCTGGTGCTGCCGCCCGTGCCCTGGGCGGTGCCGCCCCAGGCGAGATTGGCGTAACGCTTCACGTCGGCCGGCGCCGATTCGACCTTGATCTGGCGCCAGTCGGCCTCGAGCTCTTCCGCCACCAGCATCGGCAGGCCGGTATACACGCCCTGCCCCATCTCGAGATGCTTCACGATCACGGTGATGCTGTTGTCCGGCGCGATGCGCAGGAACGCATTGGGCGCGAATTGCGCGGATGTTCTTTCGACCGCGGCCAGCGCTTTTCGTCCGGCCGGCAAATAAAGGCCGATCAGCAGCCCCCCGCCGGCGACGGCCGTGGACCTGAGAAAAGTGCGGCGCGATACATCAGCCAGGTCGCCCATGTCACGCCTCCTCGATGCCGGCGGCGCGCTTGATGGCGGCGCGGATGCGCGGGTAGGTGCCGCAGCGGCAAAGTTGTCCGGACATGGCGGTGTCGATCTCGGTGTCGGTCGGCTTGGGCGTCTTCGCGAGCAGCGCCGCGGCGGCCATGATCTGGCCCGACTGGCAGTAACCGCATTGGGGGACGTTGAGCGCGATCCAGGCCTTCTGCACCGGATGCTCGCCGTGCGCTGAAAGACCCTCGATAGTGGTGATCCGCTTGCCTTCGACCGCCGATACCGGCGTCACGCACGATCGCACCGGCTCGCCATTCACCTGCACGGTACAGGCGCCGCACAGCGCAATGCCGCAGCCGTACTTGGTGCCGGTCAATCCGAGGGTATCGCGCAATACCCACAGCAGGGGCGTGTCCGCTTCCACCGCCACCCGATGCTCCTTGCCGTTCACATGTATGCGAAACATACAGTTCTCCTTGTGGTTCCGGGCCGCCGAAGCATCATACGCCGGCATCGCGGCGGTTCAAGCGTACCGCTGCTCCCGGCGGCCCGCTGGGATTCGGTGATTTAGACTCGCGCATTCGTGAAAATTCCTCCGTGAATTCGGCCGGCAGTGCCGATCCGACGCCGCAGCGGCGCCGCGCACGGCGAGCTCCGCCACGGCGTGTACCCCCTTTTATCGTGTCTGATTTTTCCGCAATGAATTCACAGGGTCGAATTCATGTATTCATACCGCTTCTACCGTCCCACCTATCGGGTTAATTGTTCCGGCTGTCCCACTCCCCGGGCCTCGCGACGGTCATGCGCGCCAGGCAACCTATAATAGGAACAGGAACGGAAACCTTCTGTCTCAGCCGGGAAGGCCATCGTGAAAGGGAAATTTCCATGTGCGCTTTGAGCATCTTTCAGAAGACCTGCCCGGCCTGCGGCGCCCTGGTGTCGCGGGACACCCGGCAGTGCCAATGCGATCACGTATTCACCTCAGCCGAAAACGGCGCGCTGCTCCCGGAAGAACAGGCGTTGCAGGACGAGGAATTATTCGAGGCCTATCTCGCTGCGCGCGTCGAGCAAATGATTTCCACACTCGAATCCGCGCGCGTGGAATTGGCGGCCGATCCCGCCGATGAGCGAAAAGCGGCGCGCCTGCTGCAAACTCTCCAGGAGGCACTGATGCTGCGCGACGAGCGCGATGCGCAGACGGCCAAGACCGAGCTCGCGCGGCAGGCCGCGCTGGCGGCGCGAACGAACATGTCCGCAGCGACTGCGATACCGGACGAGGCCGGTTCCACGGATGCTCCAAGCCAGTCGGCGGAGCCGACCGACGCCTTCAGGTCACAGCAGGCTGCCAAGGCGGCGAAAATCATGGAAGCCTTCGAGAATACCCAGACCAAGGAATGTCCGCACTGCAAAACCGTGCTACCGGTCAACTCCGCGCTGTGCCTGTGCGGCTACATCTTCGCGCGCAACGAGTTTCTCCATCCTGCCCACGCCGAACAGCCGCGCAGTTAAATCATCCCGTGAATTCCGTCACGAGCACGCCACGGGGTCGTGGATGCTCTGCCGATTCCAGCGTACATAACGGAATTGCACGAATCGCAAGTTCGCGCCTGATCCGCCGGGGAGACTCGCACGTTGCCCGATCTCCGCGCCGACCAGTCACCCCCCTGCACGCCTCCTGCCGTTACCGGCTGAATGCAAAATCGCCAATCGACACAGGCTGGAATATCCGGCAATCCTGGTAAATCGGGTATCGACGTCGCCACTTTGGTGTTTCCATCCATATTAAGATATGCTTACGACGTCAGCACTATCGATCACCCGGGGAGGATGATCCGCCATGTCGGAGCTCGTCATCTCGCAACCGTTCCTGCCGGCCGAGCCGCTGCGCAAGCGCGCACCCGCCTTCGATGAGCATGGCCGGGCGCTCAGCGACTTCATGGTGCTGTTCCCGGGGCTCGCCAAAAAACCGCAACACCTGATCCAGGACACGATCGAACATATTCAGACGGTGTTTGCCAACTTCAAGGACGCCGTGGTGTTCGCCGAGCTGAACCTCAAACTCAACCTGCTGTGGATTTCGATCCGTCCGATTCCGGGGGTCCGCTTCGAGATCGCCGGGGCGCTGCGCGAACTGATTCCCGAGGCAAAACTGGTCTCGCACATCTAGGCATTTGCACCGGCGCGCAAGGGCCACCGGGTCAGTAGTCGACCGGAATTCTCATCGCTTGGAATGATTGGTCACGCCCAGCGCGTCGGCGGCGCGACGGCCCTGGTTCTTTCGCCGGTTCGGATTGTCCGGTTCCCAGCGTATATCCTTGCGTCGATCCGCCACGGTGCGACGGACGGATTTGCGCCGCTCGGGATCCCGATACGCGGACTTGCCGGAACCATTGCCATGATTTTCCATAACACCCTCGTTGCGACCGCGACGCGAACGTCATCAGCCGGTTTCAATGAACCCCGGGGTGGATATTGCAGAAATCATGCCGATGACCGAAATCGCGTGAAAACACGCGAAAACACCCATGCGACCTGCAGCAGATAGACCGCCAGCGTCACGACCGCGAGCCAGGTTCCCCCGGCAATACCGGCCAGTGCCAATGCGCCCGCCAACAGGAACAGCAGCCCCCGCACCGCGCTGCCGTGGGCCAATTGGCGCGCCGCGATTCCATAGGCCGGCGTGTTGCGTGCCGGCCAGATCCACACCGGCAGCAGATAGCTGACCGCGCCGGTGACCAGCGGGAACAGGAATCCGAAAAAGAAAAATTGGACCATCGCAGAGGGCGACCACCACCCGACGGCATGCAGACCACCGGCCAACAATACAAACGCGAAACCGAAAACCGCTAACCCGAGCGGCGCGATCGCGCGGTGCCAGCCCCAGGCCATCTCTCGCCAACGCCAGATCAGCGGCGACGCAAAGCGCAGGACCGGTATCAGCCACAGCACCAGACCCGGCCACATCAACCAGCGCCACCATGCGGCGCCGATCGCGATCAGCAGCGTGCCGAAGACGGCGGGATAAAGACCATGGTGCAACTGCGCACGCGCGTCGGGATCGGCGTAACCGGCAACCGTGGGCACGAGCACGCGCAACGTGCCGATCGCGGTCATGCCGACGAAGCCGAGGAGATTCACGTGCAGATGAAAGCGCTTCAGGTTTGCCCAGTGCTCCGGCCAGATCGTGGCGCCGAGAATGGCGATCAACCCCAGCAGCAGATTGAACAACGCCAGGAGATACCAGTACAGGCCGGGATGCGGCGATCCCAACATCGTGCGCGCACGCTGCCACATCCACCCGGACAATGTCGCCACGACGATGATCGCGGCTACCGCCGCCGCCGGCAACAGGTCGCGCCGCCCGGCCAGACCCGCCGTCGCCATGACACCGGCAAGGAGCGCCAGCAGCGGCGCCAGCAGAATCGGCCATGACGGCGTGCGGCTGTGCGTCAATACCGGGGTGAAATAGATCATCGCGCCCAGAATAAGCGGCATGACCCCGATCGCCATGACTACGTGCACGATCAGTGGAGGCACCGCGGGCAGGCGATGAGACAATGCCGCGGCCACGACGAAAGCGACTAGCGCGATCACTGCCAGACCGATCATGGCATACCGTATCGCTTTTGACGGATCACGCGCGGCCATGGATTCCTTGCGTCGCTGTCATCCGCCGGCGCCGAAGGCCAGCGCCATTTCCTGGCGCAAGGCGGCGCCGGCGTCGTCATAACGCGGGGAAAAATGAAACGGAACGACCGTCCGGGCGGCGGCGCGACGCGCCAGCAACCCGGCCTGGCGCGCCGTGAGGTGAAAGCGGCTGGCGGCGCGCGCCGCGTCCTGCTCCAGGAACGGCGTCTCGATGAACAGCACGTCGGCATCCGCGGCGAGTTCCGCGATCTTTCGCGCGTTCTCCTCGTGGTAAACGACGTCGGTCACGTAGGCGATCTTCTGCCCCGGCACGACACGCACGGCTTTTTCCTTGATTTCGCCGAGCCGAAAAATCCGCTCGTGCGCCCCGACGCGGTCATGCCAGGCGACCCGCACCGGGTGGTCATCTGGCGCACCCCGCCGCACCAGGCGCTTCAGATCCTGCAGCCACGGTCCGGTGGGCAGACCCATGTCGTCGAGCCCGTTCTTCCAGATATTCAGGTGTTGCTTTTCCTCGAGTGCGAAGCCGAGGCAGGGCGTTTTATGATCGAGCAATACGCCGCGGACGCGAAAGAACTCCTCATCGAGCAGCACATGGTCATTACGCGCGAAGACCACCTCGTCCTCGCGCCGGAACGCCGATTTGCAGCGAAACACCGCGCGGCGCGCGCTGCCGGACGGATGAATTTCGGTCACCTCGAGCGCGAAATCGGTGTCGTAATTTTCGACCAGGTTCCAGGTGTACCCGCGCAGCCGGTGTTCGACCTGATCGAGAAAACCGGGCGGGCCGTAAAAACGCGTCATGAGCTGACGGCCGAGGCAGATTCGCAGCAGCCAGTCGAAGCCGACGAAATGGTCCATGTGGGTGTGCGACACGAACACGTCGGAGAGGCGCAGCATCTTGCGCGGCGCAAGCGCGCGGACATCGCCGAGATCGAACAGCAGCGCGCGCCTCTGGAACAGGCAATCCACGTAGACCCCGGGATCGCCGAATGGATCGTTCACCAGGGAGGGATGAAACAACGGTTTCATGTCCCTCGATCCCGGTGATTACTCGTCCGTGACGCAACCTTCCGAGGCGTTTTTCACGCTCTTGATGTACTTGTAGAGCGTGCCGCGCGTGGCTTTGTATGGCGGCATCTTCCAGGCCGCCTTGCGTCTGGCCATTTCGTCCGGCGCGACGTTGACGTCGAGCGTGTTCTGCTCGGCGTCGATCGTGATGACATCGCCATTGCGTATCAGCGCCAGCGGCCCGCCCTCCTGCGCTTCGGGCACCACGTGACCGATGATGAAGCCGTGAGAGCCGCCGGAAAAGCGTCCGTCGGTCATGAGCGCGACATCCTTGCCCAGACCCGCGCCCATGATCGCCGAGGTCGGGGTCAGCATCTCCGGCATACCCGGCCCACCCTTCGGGCCCTCGTAGCGGATCACCACCACTTCGCCCTTGCGGATCTCGTCGCGCTCCAGACCCGCAAGCATGTCCTCCTCGCAGTCGTACACGCGCGCAGGTCCCGAGAAGCGCAGCCCTTCCTTGCCGGTGATCTTGGCGACCGCACCGCCGGGCGCGAGTGTGCCGCGCAGGATGCGGATATGCCCGGAGGCCTTGATCGGTTTCTCGAGCGGCATGAGCACGTCCTGGCCGGCCTTGAGGCCCGGCACGTTCGCAAGATTCTCGGCGACGGTCTGGCCGGTGACCGTCAGGCAGTCGCCGTTCAGCAGGTCTTTCTCCAGCAAATATTTCATCACCGCCGGGATGCCGCCGACGTTGTGCAGATCCTCCATCACGTACTTGCCCGAGGGCTTGAGATCGGCGAGGAACGGCACCCGGTCGCTGACCTTCTGGAAATCGTCGATGGCGAGCCGGACGTCGACGGCCCGCGCCATGGCGATGAGATGCAGCACCGCGTTGGTCGAACCGCCGAGCGCCATGACGATCACCATGGCGTTCTCGAAGGCCGCGCGCGTCATGATGTCGCGCGGCTTGATGTCCTTTTCCAGCAGATGGCGGATCGCGGCGCCGGCGCTGAAACATTCGTCCAGCTTGCCGGGAACGACCGCCGGCGTGGAGGAACTGTAGGGCAGCGACATGCCGAGCGCCTCGATCGCGCTGGCCATGGTGTTGGCGGTGTACATGCCGCCGCAGGCGCCCGGCCCCGGGCAGGCGTGTTTGACGATTTCCTGGCGCGTGTCTTCGGTGATCTTGCCGGCGATGAACTCGCCGTAGCTCTGGAACGCCGAGACGATGTCGAGCGTGGCGTGGTCGTGATGTCCGGGCTTGATGGTGCCCCCGTAAATCATAAGAGACGGGCGATTCAGGCGCCCCATCGCCATCAGGCAGCCCGGCATGTTCTTGTCGCAGCCGGGGATCGTGATCAGTCCATCGTACCACTGCGCGCCCATGACGGTTTCGATCGAATCGGCGATGAGATCGCGCGACTGCAGCGAGTACGACATACCGTCGGTTCCCATGGAGATGCCGTCGGACACGCCGATGGTGTTGAACCGCAGGCCCACCAGGCCCGCCTGCTTGACGCCGTCCTTGACGCGCGCCGCGAGATCGTTCAGATGCATGTTGCAGGTGTTGCCCTCCCACCACACGCTGGCGATGCCGACCTCGGCCTTGGCCATGTCCTCGGGACTCATGCCCGTGCCGTACAGCATGGCCTGCGAGGCGCCCTGCGATTTGGGTTCGGTGATGCGGGAACTGTATCGGTTGATCTTGTTGGCCATGAAACGCTCCAAAAAATTATTCGCCGTCACTTCACTGCCGAAGCGACCGCTGTTCTGTCAGGCAATGAATTCCCGCGGCACCACGGGCCTGGGCCGCCGCAAGAAGCGGGATTTTACCGCAGCACCGACAAACTACCGAGCGGAAAATCAGCCGCAGGACTTTCTGCCCCGGGCTGGATGCGGGTCCAGAACGAAACCGCGAAAAAAATCAGGCGCCGAGCGCCCGAGCCGCGCGACCGATGTCCTTCTGTTTTACCCACAGGATCGCGCCGAAGCGCCCGCCGCCGGCGCAGGCCGCGTCGACCGCGGTCACGTTGATCCTGGCCGCGGCGAGCTTCGCCATCACCTTGGCGACGGCGCCCGGCTGGTCGCTGCCGCGCACGAGAAAGCCGGCCTTCCTGGCGCGCACTTTCAGCTTGGCGCGCCGCGCGGCGGCGAGAAACGCGGCGGGATTGGCCGGGATGAAATCCACCTGCGCCTTGCGCCCGCTCGGAAAACCGGTGAACGCCAGCAAATTCACCCCGTCCTTCGCGAGCGCCGTGAGAATCCGCGCCGCTTCGCCCGCCCGGTTGGGAATGTCCATCGCGAAGTAACTGACCTTCTTTGCTGTGGCCATTGTATCCTCCTGATGTTGTCCCTGAAGTCCGATTCCGGATCATGATACCGCATCGCGGCTGAATGCAAACAGCGCCATGAAATGTTCGCTGCCAATACCATCGTAAATATAACGACAAATACCGGCTCAAACTGGACAAGAGCGGGAATGCGGGTAGAATGACCCCTGAAGTCCTACCGCCGTCCTCCACCGCGCTGCCGCAATGGCTCTCAGCGACAAGGACGGAAGCCGTATCGAAGCAGTTCCTGGCGAAGCCGTATCGCGCCGAAAAAAATTACCGACGAAGCCCGCCGATCGAGCGGCGGTCTTCTTTGACCGAAACTCGACAGCCATGTTCCGGCTTTTTCGAAAGGAAACAGCGATGGCGACCAATACGAAGATCGAGCCGTTTGCCATCAAGGATTGCGCCCTGTCCGCGATCGCCACCGGCCGGCGCGCGCAGAACCTGCGGGAGCTGCGCGACGGCGTGCTCACGGTGCACCCCGGAAGCATTTATTACCACTTCTGGGGCGGACTGCTGCGACCGGGCTTCGACGATCCCGAGTACAACAACGATTTCGCGTCCTGGGCGCGGCACCGCCTGCATGACGTCAAGCTCGCTGAACGGCTCGGCGTCATCGATCCCGCCGAGTGCGGCGAAATTGAAGCGCTGCGCCAGGAAGTGATTGACGTCATCGAAGAACGGCTCGACGAGACCGAATTCCTGTCGTGGGCGCCGCGCGACCACCAATTCCATTTCATCCGCGCCCAGACCGTGGTGTTCGATACCCGCCGACGCCTCGAAGATCCCTCGGAACTGGCCGCCGCGGTTCCCGGCCTGTCAGTCGGCAGCATCTACTATCACGTGATCGACGCACGCCGCCGCGAACCCCAGGGCGTGGACGATTTCCGCGCCTGGCTGTCGCAGTTCGGCGAGCACTACGCCGACCTGAACGCGCGGTTGGCGGCACTCGATCCCTACTTCGTGACGCTGACCGAATTGCGCGACCGACTGTCGTCAATTTTTTCGGACTATTTCAAGGGGGACAGCCAATGACGATGTTGTCCGCATACGCCGGAGTTGCGGGGGAAGATGTCATCGACCATCTCAAGCAGCTGGCCACACCGCTCAAGGGCATGAAGGTGGTGCACGTCAATTCCACGCGCCAAGGCGGCGGCGTGGCCGAGATACTCAACTGGCTCATCCCGCTCAAGCGCGAGCTCGGCCTGGATGCACGCTGGGAGGTCATCACCGGCAAACACGCGTTCTATCAGTGCACCAAGCATTTTCACAACGCCTTGCAGGGCAACCCGGCGCTCGTCACCGAGGCCTTGCTGAAGGAATACGAGGAGACCAACCGTCGCTGCGCCGAGGAGTTGGGACCGGTGCTGCGTGACGCCGACATGGTGTTCATCCACGACCCGCAGCCAGCGGCGCTGATCCGGCATTTCCCTGACCCCAAAGGCAAATGGGTGTGGCGCTGTCATATCGACGCCAGTCACCCGTACCGGCCGGTCTGGAAATACCTGCGTAACATCGTCAGCGGCTACCATGCCAGCATTTTCTCGCTCGCGGATTTCGCCCAGACGCTGCCGCACCCGGTGTACCTGATTCCGCCCAGCATCGATCCGCTGAGCGAGAAGAACATGGACCTGCCATCGGAAGAGATACGCGACGTGTGCGCCCGCTTCGGCATCGATACGGCGCGACCCATGATGCTGCAGGTGTCGCGCTTTGACCGCTTCAAGGATCCGCTCGGCGTGATCGAGGCCTATCGCCAGGCGACGGCGTTCATCCCAACGCTGCAACTGGTGCTGGCCGGCGGCGGCGCCACCGATGACCCCGAGGGCGAGGCGGTGCTGGCCGAGGTGCGCGCCGCCGCGAACGAGGATCCGGACATTCACATCCTGCTGCTGCCCCCCGATGCGCATCGCACGATCAACGCGCTGCAGCGCGCCGCCGATTTCGTGCTGCAGAAATCGCTGAAGGAAGGCTTCGGTCTCACCGTCGCCGAATCGCTGTGGAAGGGCAAGCCCGTGATCGGCGGCGACACCGGCGGCATCCGCCTGCAAGTGATCAACCACCACACCGGTTTTCTGGTGAACTCGCCCGAGGGCGCGGCGCTGCGCATCCGCTATCTGCTGCATCACCGCGAGAAACTCCTGGAAATGGGAATCAAGGCGCGCGAATTCGTGCGCCAGCATTTCCTGACCACGCGCCATCTGCGCGAGTACCTGACGCTGATGGTGGCGCTGGCGCATGGCGGCGAAGACCGGGTGGTGCTGGGATAAGGTCATGCGCGTGCTCAATGAACCGCCCAGCCTCGCGGATTTTTTCCGGCGCCTGCGGACCGCGCCGGCGCGCGCGTTGCTGCTCGATTACGACGGCACGCTGGCGCCGTTTCACGTCCGGCCCGCGGAGGCACAACCCTATGCGGGCGTACGCGAGCTGCTGGATGCGCTCATCGAAGACGGCGGCACGCGCGTGGTGATCGTCAGCGGCCGCTGGACCCGCGACCTGGTGCCGCTGCTCGGGCTCAAGCGCCTGCCGGAGATCTGGGGCTCGCACGGCTGGGAGCAGCTCAAGCCCGACGGCGCGTACGCCGTCGGTCGCATGAATGAATCGGCCCTGCGGCAACTGGTCGAAGCCGACACCTGGACCGGCGAGATCGAGGCATTGGGCGGCCGTTGCGAGATGAAACCCGCCAGCCTGGCGATCCACTGGCGTGGACTCGACGCGCAACGCATCGCCGGGATCCGCGAGCTCGTGTATCAGAACTGGCGCCTGCAGGAAATGGAGAAAAATCTGGTGTGGCACGACTTCGACGGCGGCATCGAGCTGCGGCTTCCGGGGCGGTCCAAGGGCTACGCGGTCGACGCCGTGCTCGCGGAAATGCCCGCGGAGACCGCGGCCGCCTATCTCGGCGACGACATGACCGACGAGGACGCCTTCGAGGCCATCCGCGGACGCGGCATCGGCGTGCTGGTGCGCCCCGAATTCCGCGCCAGCCACGCCGGCTTCTGGCTCAAGCCGCCCGGGGAGCTGCTCGATTTCCTGCGACAATGGCGGGCGGCCGCCGGAGCGACGCGATGAATTTTCTCGAACGTCACTTTTACGGCAACCCGCTGTACGACTGGATCGCCGCGCTCGCCATCGGCATTGCGCTGACGCTGGCGCTGTATTTCGTCCAGCGCCTGCTGATCCGCCGCCTCTCGGCCTGGGCCGGCAGGACCGCCACCCGGCTCGATGATTTTGTCGTCGAGATTCTCTCCGGTACCCGCTTCCTGTTCCTGTTCATCGTCTCGTTCTATTTCGGATCGCAGTACCTGGAACTGCCGACGAAACCGGCGCGGCTGATCGAGCACGTCGCGATCATGACGCTGCTGGTGCAGGCGGCGCTCTGGGGCAATCGCGGTATCGCCATATGGCTCGATGAATATATGAAACGGCACCGCGACACCGACGCCGCGGCCGCGACCACCGTGTCGGTGCTCGGTTTCATTGCGCGGGTGGTGCTGTGGTCGATCCTCGTTCTGATGATCCTGGACAATCTGGGATTCAACATCACCACGCTGGTGGCGAGCCTCGGCATCGGCGGCGTGGCGGTGGCGCTGGCGGTGCAGAACATTCTCGGCGATATCTTCGCTTCGCTGTCCATCGCCATGGACAAACCATTTGTGCTGGGCGATTTCCTCATCGTGGATGAGATCCTGGGAACGGTGGAATACATCGGATTGAAAACGACCCGCCTGCGCAGCCTGGGCGGCGAGCAGATCATCTTCTCCAATACCGACCTGCTGAAAAGCCGGATACGCAACTACAAGCGCATGTACGAGCGGCGCGTCGTATTCGGCTTTGGCGTCACCTATCAGACGCCGCTCGCGAAGCTCGAGGCCATTCCGCCGAAGGTGAAAGAAATAGTCACGGCACAGCAAAAAACCCGATTCGATCGCGCGCATTTCAAGGAATACGGCGATTCGTCGCTGAACTTCGAGGTCGTCTACTTCGTGCAGGATCCGGATTACAACCTGTACATGGACATCCAGCAGGCAATCAACCTGGCGATCTTTCGATACTTCGAGCAGGACCGCATCGAATTCGCCTATCCTACGCGCACGCTGTATCTCCAGCGCGAGCCCGGAGATGCGCATGCCTAGCCAGAACCGTCCACGCACGACGCGTTCGCTTCGCCTCGGCCTGCTGATCGCTGCGGTTATCGGACTGGTCACCGGGCTGTTCGCCTGGCACCAGGTGCGAAACGAGCGCGCGATCGACCTGGAGGACGTGCAACGGCGCGCCCACGCGCTGGCGCAACAACTCTCCGATCGGGTGTTGCACGCGTTGACGCTGCCGGACGCGCCGGCGCGCGCGTTGCTGCAGCCGCGACTCGAGGGTTATCAGCGGCTGCTCGGTTACGCGGTGTTCCGCACCGACGGCCGGCTGCTCGCGGCCGGCAAGGCCGTATCCGACTTCGCCGACAAACTCGCCGGCGCGGCGCGTGCGGCGCAGCAATCCGGAGGCGAGGCCACTCAGCTCACTCGCGCCGCCGGCATGCGTATCTATGTCTTCGCGCAGGTGCTGCCGGTAAAGGGGACGCCGGCGGGCGTCCTGGTAGTGGTGCACGACGTGTCCTACCTCGACGATCGCGCGCTGGCCCGGCTCGCGCAGTACGCCTTCTGGGTGCTGATCGTTTCGCTGCTCGCAGTCGCGCTGGTCGTGGGCAGCACCTGGTTCGTGTACGAGCGCCCGCTCACCAAGCTCGCCGACTGGATGCGGCGCCTGCGGGTAGAGAACGTCGCGGAGTCGCCGCCGCCGGGACTTCCCTCCGGACGCTTGCGCAGCGAATCGGACCGGCTCGCGGCGTCGTTCCGCGCGGCCCGCTCCACGGGGCGCGCGCTATCGGAGGCGGCACTGCACGCCGAACAGGTGTGGACTCCGGAACGGCTGCGTGCGCACGCGCTGGCGTCTCTCGGCGAAGCGCATCAGCTCATCGTGGTAAGCAATCGCGAACCCTACATGCACCAGTGGCGCGACGGCCGGCAGCACGCGATGGTCCCGGCCGGCGGACTCGTGACCGCGCTCGATCCGGTGCTGCAGGCCTGCGGCGGCGTGTGGATCGCGCACGGCGCCGGCAACGCCGACCGCGCGAGTGCCGACGCCGAGGGCCGCCTCACGGTGCCGCCGGACGACGCGCGCTACACGCTCAAGCGCGTGTGGCTCACGCGCGAGGAGGAACAGGGTTATTACTATGGTTTCTCGAACGAGGGCCTGTGGCCGCTGTGCCACCTGGCGCACGAGCGCCCGGTCTTCCGCGTCGAGGACTGGGAACATTACCGCCACGCCAACCACCGTTTCGCGGACGCGGTACTGGACGAAGTGGGCAAGGGCAAGGCCGTGGTACTGGTGCAGGATTACCAGCTCGCGCTCGTGCCGCGGATGCTCAAGGAGGCGCGCCCCGACCTCCGTGTCGGAATGTTCTGGCATATTCCGTGGCCCAACCCGGAGGCGTTCCGCATCTGTCCATGGGATATGGAGATCCTCGATGGCATGCTCGGCGCCGATCTTCTGGGCTTTCATCTGCAACAGTACTGCAACAACTTCCTCGACACGGTGGACCGCGTGCTCGAATCAAAGCTCGATTGGGATCACTTCGCCGTGGAACTGCGCGGCAGCCGCACGCGCGTGCGGCCGTTCCCGATCAGCGTGCAGCCGTGGTCCGAGCGCCACGTGCCCGCTGACGAGGCGCTCGCGCGACAGATCACCGAACTCAAGACACACCACCAGCTCGGCGACGCCTTCATCGCGGTCGGCGTGGATCGCATCGACTACACCAAGGGCCTGCCGGAGCGTTTCCGGGCCGTGGCGCGGCTGCTCGAAAAATATCCGCAGTACCGCGGGCGTTTCACGTTCGTGGAACTCGGCGCGCCATCGCGCACGCACATCCCGCGTTACCGCGAGCACCTGGACATGATCGAGGCGCTGGCCGACGAGATCAACTGGAAGTACCAGAGCGAAGGCTGGAAGCCGATTCACTTTCTGGTCGCGCACCACGACGCCAAAACCGTGCACGCGTTTCTGCGCATGGCGCCGATGTGCGTGGTAAGTTCCCTGCACGACGGCATGAACCTGGTGGCGAAGGAATACGTCGCGGCGCAGTCCGGCGGCAACGGCGTGCTGGTGCTCTCGGAGTTCGCCGGCGCGGCGCGCGAGCTCGCCGACGCGCTCATCGTCAATCCTTACGACACCGAGCAGTTCGCCGAGGCCCTTCGTTATGGCCTCGAGATGGCCGAGGACGAGCGGCGCGCGCGCATGCAGCGCCTTTTCCGCCAGGTCGAGGAACACAACATCTACCGCTGGGCGGCGAACTTTCTCTCGGCGCTCGCCGCCGAGAGAACGACCGGCGACGAAACGATCTCGACTCGCAAGCTCGCCGCCTCATAGCGGCACCGGTGAAGACTGCATCGTCCGGCCCGGTGCGCGCGAGTCGTCGTTCATTTCCGGGCGGCATTTGGTTATCATGCCTGCCTGGCAAACAAGGCGCCTGCCCATTGTACAAACTGCTGCGTGCACTGCTGTTCCGGCTGGATGCCGAAGCCAGCCATCGCCTCACCTTTACCGCCCTGGATCTGCTTTATCGCCTGCCCGGCGCCTCCCGGATCGCCCGCTCGCTCTGCGCCCGGCGCACGCCGGAGCTGCCGGTCCGCATCATGGGACTGACGTTTCCCAATCCGGTGGGGCTCGCCGCAGGGCTGGATAAAAACGCCGAACATGTCCAGGCGCTGGCGGATTTCGGCTTCGGTTTCCTCGAGCTCGGCACCGTCACGCCGCGTCCGCAGCCGGGTAACCCGCAGCCGCGCATGTTCCGTCTCGTGGCCCACGCCGCACTCATCAATCGCATGGGCTTCAACAACGTCGGCGCCGGCAAATTTCTCGTGAATCTCGCGGCGCAGGAAAGACCCTGCCCGATCGGCATCAACATCGGCAAGAATCGTGATACTCCCATCGAACGCGCCGCCGATGATTATCTGGCGGTCCTGAACTCGGTCTACCGCCTGGCTGACTACATCGCGGTCAACATCTCCTCGCCCAACACTCCCGGCCTGCGCGACCTGCAGACGGAGCAGAACCTGGAAGAACTGTTGCGTGCGCTGAAAACCGAACAGGCTGCGCTCGCGGAAAAACACGGGCGTTACGTCCCGATCGCGCTCAAGATCGCGCCCGACCTGGACGACATCCAGGTCGCGGCGATCGCGCGGCTGGTGCAGGAACACAAGTTCGACGCGGTCATCGCCACCAACACCACCACCACCCGGCCCGGGCTGGAGCAGGAACCACTGTCGCGCCAGACCGGCGGCTTGAGCGGCCGGCCGCTCAAGCCGCTCGCGACCGAGATCATCCGCAAGCTGTACGCGCATCTGCAAGGAAAAGTTCCGATCATCGGCGTCGGTGGCATCGAAACCCCGGACGACGCCTGGGAGAAACTCGTCGCCGGCGCCGACCTGGTCCAGATCTACACCGCGCTGATTTACCAGGGACCGGACATCGTCGGCGAGATCGTGCGGGGCCTGGCGCAACGCGTGCACCAAACGGGCTGCCGGAGCCTCGCGGAAGCGGTGCAGAAGGCACGACCAAGGCGGAGCTGACGATGCGGATGCATGCCGCCGAGCGCGAGCGCAATTTGCATCTGGGCCTGCTGGCCGGCCTGGCGGTGATTTTCCTGTGGTCCGCCATCCGCCCCTACGACCGGTTGACCTGGTTTCTCGAGGTCTTCCCGGTCATCGTCGGCGTGTTCCTGCTCGCAGCGACCTACACGCGCTTCCGGTTCAGTCGCCTGGCCTATGTGATGGTCTGGTTGCACGCCATCGTCCTGCTTGTCGGCGGGCACTACACCTACGCCGAAGTGCCGCTGTTCAACTGGGTGCGCGAAACGCTCGAACTCAGCCGCAACAACTACGACCGCGTCGGGCATCTGGCGCAGGGCTTCTTCCCCGCGATCGTTATCCGCGAAATCCTGCTGCGGCTGTCGCCGCTGAAACCGGGCCGATGGCTGTTCTTTCTCGTGACCTGTGTGGGGCTGGCGATCAGCGCCTTCTACGAGCTGATCGAATGGTGGGTGGCGCTCACGTCCGGCGACGACGCCGTCGCGTTCCTCGCCACCCAGGGCGATCCGTGGGATACGCAGTGGGACATGCTCCTCGCCCTGATCGGCGTGATCGTGTCGCAACTGTTGCTGGGGCGCGTCCATGACGCCTCCATGAAGCGGGTGGCGGGCGCCACACCGCGGCGGCGTTCACGCTGACGCATCGGCGTTGTCGCTGACCGCCACGCGGTTGCGGCCCGCCCCTTTGGCCTCGTACAACGCTTCATCCGCCCGGCGAATGAGTGTGCGCGTGTCGCGTACGTCCGGACCGAAGCAGGCCACGCCGACACTCACGGTGACGCGCAGCGCCCCGATTTTCCTGCCGGCCTGTTCCGGAATCGGGAACGACGCCGTCTCTATTTTTGCCCGCAGGCGTTCGGCCAGGCTCCGCGCGGTTTTCCTGGGCGTGTTCGGCGCCAGCACGACGATTTCCTCGCCGCCATAACGCGCCACGATGTCGGTGCCCCGAACGGTCTTCGCGATCACCCGCGCCAGCCCCTTCAGGACAACGTCGCCAACCGGATGCCCATGGGTGTCGTTGATGCGCTTGAAGCGGTCGACATCCATCAGCAACACCGAGAGCGGCGTGTGGTAGCGCGAGGCACGCGCGACCTCATCCGCCAGGTGTCGATCGAGGTAGCGCCGGTTGTAAATCCCCGTCAGGGGATCGGTGATGCTTTCCTGCTCGAGCACGACCATGCGGCGCACGTCGCGCGCGGTCTTCAGCGACAGCAGGTTGACCAGCACCACGAAGCAGGCGCCGAGAAAGAAAATGCCCGGGACGACGAGCTCGGGCAGAGCCACCCGGCCGTTCCAGGACGTCACGGTGTAACCGACGTAGCCGACGATGAATAAAAGTATGAGAACTGTCAGAATGTACCAACTGTGTCGCAGCGACCCGGGCGGCAACAGCGCGATCAGTTTCTGGATCGGCACGAGCGCGGCGACAAGCAAGCCGGTTCCGAGAATGACCAGCATGTTGGCGAGCGAAGTCAGCATGTATGCACGATACCGGAATATGCCTCGTTCTGAACGTCCCTAGTTCTTGATCCACCAGATCGAGCGGTTATTTGCCGGCATGGCGCGATCGCCCGCGAGTCTCAGGCCGTTTTGTGCGGCAAGCCGATTGACGTCTTCAAACAGGCGTATGCCCGAAACCGGATCGCGCAATTTGAGCCATTGGTCGAAATCCTCATTGCTCGGTTCGAGCGCACGGTCGGCATAGCGATACGGTCCATAAACATACATCACCCCGTCGGGCGCGAGCAGCCGTCCGGCGCCGGCAAACAGCCGTTCCACGCCAGGCCACGACACGATGTGGATCGTATTGATGCACACCACCGCCTGCGCCGCGGTCACCGGCCAGTTTTCGGCGAACAGATCGAGCACGCACGGCTCGCGCAGATTGGCCAGGCCGGCCTCGGCGCGCCAGGCGGAAATGCCGGGGAGGGCTTCGGCGACGTCGCTCGGCTGCCACGTCAGGTGCGGCAGGGCGCCGGCAAAATACACCGCGTGCTGGCCGCTGCCGCTGCCGATCTCAAGCACCAGCCCGGGCCGCGTCAGGACCTCGCGCAGCACCGCCAGAATCGGATCCTTGTTGCGTTCGCAGGCGGGAGAGAATTGTTTCATGGGGTCCCCTATGGTGAATTATTATCTGAGCCGAGACAACGCCGGAGGACAACCGCCATGCCCTATCTCAAAATTCAGACGAATCACGAGGTGACAACCGCCGCCAGGCAGGAAATCCTGCGAAAGGCCTCGGTGCTGCTGGCCAAAAACCTCGGCAAGCCGGAAAAGTACATGATGGTGCGCTTCGATCCGGCGCAACCGATGCTGTTCGCCGGCAGTGCCGACCCCTGCGCGTTCCTGGAACTCAAGTCGATCGGCTTGCCGGAAAACCGGACCGCGGCGCTATCCAGGCTGCTGTGCCAGTTCCTGGGCGACGAACTCCAGATTCCATCCGAACGAATATACATCGAATTCACCGACGCCAAAGATTCCATGTGGGGCTGGGACGGCGGCACCTTTTGATAACGGTCAAAGCGGCAAACCGCCGGGGATTTATCATTAACATCAACTTCAATAGCTGTTTCTTCCTCGACAGGAGCATGTCATGTACCAGCACATCTTGGTGGCCGTGGACGGCAGCAGCGCTTCGGATCGCGCGCTTCAGGAGGCGGTCAAGCTGGCCAGGGAGTTCAAGTCCAGGCTGAGGATTCTGGTGGTGGTCGAGCCGATCCTGCTTGCAGGGGAGCAACAATACATTGACTACAATGAAATCCACAAGGCCGTCGTCGGATACGGACGCGACGTGCTCAAGAAGGCCGCGGACGCGGCGCAAAAAGCCGGGATAGAGGCCGAAACCACGCTGGTCGAGTCCAAGGGATTCGGCGAACGCGTTGCCGATGTCATCGCCCACGAAGCGGACGCCCGGGGCGCCGACCTGATCGTGATCGGCACCCATGGACGGCGCGGGTTCAATCATCTGCTGATGGGCAGCGTCGCCGAGCGCGTGGCGCGCATCGCCACCAAGCCGGTGCTGCTCATCAGGGAGAAATAGGAAAAGATCCGACGACCCGGGTCGTCACGCTTGCTGCCGCTTGCCTTCGCTGGAATTCTCGCGTGAGGTTACGGGGGATTCCCCGACGAACCCGATGGGCCGGGAAGCGGGTTCGCTCCCGTATCCCCGCTCCATGCACTTCGGGTCCCCGCCAACAACAGCGCCACGCCGAACAGCGCCAGCGCGATCTGCACGATTGACAGCGCCCCCTCGATTCCGGAGTAAAGCGCTTGCCAGTCGATCAACGTACCGCCCGGGTCGTACGCCAGCGCAAACAGCCAGACGTCGAGCGCCCACCGCGGTCCGCCCGTGCAACACGACGCGAGTTGCACGTAGGTCGTAACGAACACCAGCACCGCCACGCCGGACAGTAATGCCATCAGACGCCGGCGCATCGCGTCGCGGGCGCCGGTGCGCAGGATGACGACGGCGAGGATCGCGAGCGCCAGCTGCAGCGCCACCGGCGCGGGATAGTAGAACAGCGTCCATGCCGCCGTCCCGCCGGACGGATCGCTGTGCGCGATCACGAGCAAGGGCTGTTGCATGAGAACCTGCAGCGCCGCTCCCGGATTCGACGCCCACAGAGTCGTGAGCAGCGGCCACTGGTTCGCGAACGGGGCCGCGAACCGGTCAGGCATGCCGCCGACGAACACGAACAGAAACACGATGGGCAAAAGCAACAGGCCGAACAGCATCAGGACGCAGAGCGCCGCGTTACGCGCAGGCACGGCCGTGATCTTCATGTTCATGTCAGATGACGGCGGCCATCAGGCACGCCCTGCGCGCATCAGTCCTGCGTCCCCGCTCACCACGCGGTTGCGTCCCGCGCGTTTCGCGGCGTAGAGCATCTTGTCGGCCCGCGACGACACGGAATAGAGGACGCTGCGGCTGTCCTTCCTTTCGTCCTCCGCCTCCGTCTGGGCCACGCCGAAACTGGCGGTCATATGTACCGGCGAGTCATCGAACCGGAACGGCGTGGATTCGAGGGTGGCGCGGATTTTCTCCGCCAGCGTCATCCCGCCCTGGATATCCCCCGACACCAATATCAGAAATTCCTCGCCGCCGGTACGAAAGACAAAATCGCTGATGCGCGAGCAATCCTTCAGGATCCGGGAAAAATGCACCAGCGCCTGGTCGCCCGCGTGATGTCCGTAGCGGTCGTTGATCTCCTTGAACTTGTCCGTGTCAGCAAGAATGACGGTGAGCGTCTTGCCCTGGCGCTGCGCCTCGGAAAACAGTTTCGGGAACAGCTCGTAAAGATAATGACGGTTGTACAGGCCCGTCAGCGCGTCCGTGGTGGCGAGCAGTTCCAGCTGTTTGTGGACCTTGTTGATCTCCTCCTGCTTGTCGCGCAGGCGGCGCATCATGGAGGCGAACTGGTTCCACAGGTAGCCGATTTCGTCCCGATTTTCCGTTTCCTGGAAATCCGGAAACCGGCCGTCGCCGACCTCTTTGATGACGGCGACCAGCCTTCCCAGGGGCCTGCTGAAATTGCGCAGCACCAGGAAGCCGATCAACAGAATACCGACGCCACCCGTGGCGGCCAGCACCAGCATCTGGTTGCGCTGATGATTAATCCGCTGCGTCAGCTCCGCCCGCGACAGCGCGAACCACAACGTAGGCAGGTTGGCATCCGCGCCGGCCAGCTGAATCTGCCGCACCAGATATTCTTCATTGCCGGCATGCACCACGTTCGACGCCGGCGTGAAGGCGCGACCCATCCATGCATTCCCGAGCGTGGTCAGGATAATCCTGCCATCCTTCACCATGATGAGATGGCCGTTGCTGAGTTGGCGCGTCGCGTTCATCCACTTGTCGCCAATGACCGCCGTGATCGCGACCACGCCGAGATATTGCGAGCGGTAATTCACGGGCGCCGCGGAAACCAGCTCCAGCCCGTTTTTTCCATAAAGATACAACTGCTGTTCAAGCCGCTTCTGCGGCGCGTGATGCGCCCGCAATGCCTGGATGACGTCCGCATGCTCCGCGCCGAGCATGGCTCGGCCGTTCTTCATGAGCAAAATCACCCGGTCCGCCGGCAGCCAGCCGAACTGTCTTTTATACAATTCGCGCACCGCGGACGCGTCGGTACCGAGCGAGGAGGCGATGAACAGGTACTCCGTCAATGGAACGTTGTCGCGGATCATCTTGACGCGCGCGCCCAGGTCGCGCGCCTGATACCCGAGCTGGCCTTCGATTTGCTGGGCCACGCGACTGATGTTGTTCTCGTCCTGTTGGAGGATGAGCACGCGGCTGTCGTGATACGAAAACGCCAGCACCGCCATCAGGAACGCCAGCAGGACGGCGATGTACCCGACGAGGCGGAACCGGTATGTGCGCGGATAGAACACAGGCTGGTCAGTTGCGCGGAACCAGCTGGTACTTGTTCGCGACTTGCTTGAATTCCTGGCTCGTCTGCACATCCTTGATGATGCTGGCCAGATCGCCGGAGATCTCGCCGTGGGTCACAATGGACAGGTCCTGGGTGAACGGATACTTCCCCGACCGGAGATTCTCCGCCGTGGGCGCGAGACCGCTGACCTTCACGACTTTCACCTTTTCGTCCGGGCTGAATATGAATGTGGCGCCGATATTGCCGATGCCCTCGCGGAAATCGGAGACCCGCTGAACCACCTCGGCCTCGCTCTTCACGTCGAGCCGGTCCTTTCGGAACTGCTCGAGCGCCGGCACGATGGTCTTCCAGTGCCCGGGACGATCCGGGCAGTGCGGACGCAACACCACGACGATCGGCCGGTCCTCGCCGCCGACCTCCTTCCAGTTCCTGATCTCGCCGCGAAAGATGGCGCGCACCTTTTCGATCGGAATGTCATCCACTGGATTGGACTTGTTCACCAGGATCATCAGCGCCTCCTGCGCCAGCGGATGCACCGTGAGACCCTCCTTGTCGATTTCCTCCCGGGTGAGAGGACAGCAGATGAATCCGAAGGTTTCATGGCCGGGACGGTTCTCCCTGGCCTTCTTTATTCCCTTGCCGCAACCCGCTCCCAGCATGGCCTCGCGACCGGCGAGCTTGATGATGCGATGGTATTTGCGCTCGAGGTTCGGTTTGAGTTCATCGAGAATAATCCAGGAGAATGCTTCGCCGTCGCCGCTGATGACCTTATCGGTGCCGGGCTCGTCGGCAGCTGGCGCCGGGGCGGCAAAGAACGGGATGGATAGACAAACCGTAACGCAGAAAGCCCGCGTAAGCCGTGCTGGAGTCATGGCGCAGATATCCTTGAATAAATACCGGGTTTGGCAGATTTTCCGGTATTTTTTGCAAGAACCATGCCCAGGAATCGGGGACTGCCCCTGCCGAGGCCCCAGCGGTTTTCCGCAGTTGCCGGGAGATATTACCCGGCTTTCAAGGCATTGCGCGGCGTTTCTGAAGTCCATCATCCATCTGGCAGACGTCCTCATCCGCGTGCGCCCGAACCGGCGTGCACGCGGATGCAGGCTGCCGTCGATTGCGGGCTACTTCGGCTGGCTACTTCGGCTTGCCCGCCTTCGTGGCTTCCGGAATTTCGACGAGCTTGCCGGTTTTCACGTCGTAGATATAGCCGTAGATCGGGATGTCGCCGGGAACCAGCGGGTGGTTGCGGATGCGCGTGACGTCTTCGGTGACGCTCTTGGGGTTGTCGGCGATCGTCATCCAGTTGATGTAAGCGCCCTCGGTCGAGCCGGGCCCCGGTCCGACGTTGTGCCAGCCACTCTGGTCGATGGTCGCGGTTTTCAGGTTGCCCGCCAGCAGGTCGCGCATGATGTCATTGGTGAACAGCAGCATGCCGCAATCGCTGTGATGGATCACGAACCATTCACGTGTGCCGAGAAGCTTGTACGAGATGACGAGCGAGCGGATGGCGTCGTCGCTGGCGCGACCGCCGGCGTTGCGGATCACATGGGCGTCGCCTTCGGCCAGGCCGGCGTATTTTGCCGGGTCGAGCCGCGCGTCCATGCAGGTGAGGACCGCAAAATGCCGGCCGGGAGGAAGAGGCAGGCTGCTTTTGTCGCCAAAGTTTGCGGCGTACTTCGCGTTCGCCGCCAGCACTTCATCGAGGATTTTGCTCATGGTCTTTGCCTCCTGCAGTACACCGCAGTGAAAGAGCGGCGCCGGGTTCCTGTCGCGGTGTATTACAGGAACCTAACAAGAAACAGACAGCGGAATGACGGCTAGAAGCGCTTCCATCATGCTCCGGATCGAACGGAGGTGTAAAGCGCGTGAAATTGCGCAGCGCGCAACAGGCGTGGCTGTTGCGCCCGGGCTACCCCGGATTTCTTGAGGAAAGGTTACGGAAGATGCTCAGCCCCTGACGGCCTGGAGCAGAACTTCGCACACGCGCTCGACGTGATCGAGCGGCATGCCGGGGTAGATCGGAAGCGAGAGGGTTTCGGTGCTGGCGTGTTCGCACACCGGCAGGCTGCCGGTTTTGTAGCCGAGGTGCTTGTAGACGTCCTGCAGATGCAGGCCCTGCGGATAGCACTGCGAGGTGCCGATCTGCGCGTCGGTGAGCGCCTGTCGCACGGCGTCGCGCTTCGGCGTGCGAATCGTATAGAGATTGAACACATGCGTGCCGTGCTTCGGCAGCGCCGGGGTCTTCACCGGCGAGCCCGCGAGCCGTTGGGTGTATTCCGCCGCGACTTTCTGGCGGCCGGCGATGTCGTCCTTGATATGCCGCAGCTTGATGCGCAACACCGCCGCCTGCACCTCGTCGAGGCGGCTGTTCATGCCGATTTCGGTATGAATAAAGGGCTTCAGCGCGCCGTGGTTGCGCAGCCGGCGGATGTGCTCGTTGACCGCGTCCGAGTTGGTCGTGACCATGCCGCCGTCGCCGTAGCAGCCGAGCACTTTCGTCGGATAGAAGCTGAAGCTGCCGGTGTCGCCGATCGCGCCGACCACCTTGCCGTTGTGCAGCGCGCCGAAGGACTGGGCGCAGTCCTCGATCACGGCGAGCTTGTGCTTTTTCGCGATCTCCATGATCTCGCCCATCTCGGACGGATGGCCGAAAATATGCACCGGCACGATGGCCTTGGTCTTGGCGGTGATCTTCGCGCGCACGCTCGCGGGATCGAGGCAAAAGCTGTCCGGCAGGATATCGCCGAACACCGGCGTGGCGCCGACCATGTCGATGGTCTCGGCCGAGGCGAAAAAGGTGAACGGGGTGGTAATGACTTCGTCGCCCCTGCCGATGCCGAGCGCGCGCAGCGACAGAAACAGCGAATCGGTGCCGTTCGCCACCGCGATCGCGTGCTTCACGCCGACGTACTCGGCGAATTCCTTCTCGAACGCCTGCGTGTGCGGGCCGAGGATGAAGCTGCCGCGCGCGCCTGTGTCGCGGATGGCGGCGAGCCATTCGGTTTCGAGCGCCTTGTACTGCGTGGACAGATCGAGGAACGGGACCGGTTGGGACTTGGTTACGGCGTGCATGCGGCGATTTTCTCCTTGACGAGCAGGGCCACGCGCAGCGCTTCCAGCCCCACCCTTCCGTTGACGAGCGGCGGCGTGCCGGTGCGCACGGAGTGGACAAAATACTCCAGCTCCGCGTCGAGCGGCGGCCGCGGCGTGATGTCGAGTCGCTCGGTGACGATGCGCGGCCACTTGCCGCCTTCCGGGTCCGGTTCGGACCGCACCATTTCGAGCTTCTGGTCGATGTAATCCAGACCATAATAATGCTCCGCGCCGAACACGCGGATGCGGCGCAGTTTCTTGTTCGAGACCCGGCTGGCGGTGACGTTCGCGACCGCGCCGTTTTCGAATTCGATGCGGGCGTTGGCGATGTCCACGTGCTCGGTGAGCACGGGGGTGCCGGTGGCGGCGATGGAGCGGATTTCCGACTTCACCAGCGACAGCACGATGTCGATGTCATGGATCATGAGGTCGGTGACGACGTCGACGTCGGTGGCGCGTTCGACGAACGGGCCGAGGCGGTGCACCTCGATGAAACGCGGGTTCCGCGCGCGCTCCGCCAGCGCCATGATGCCGGCGTTGAAACGCTCGAGATGTCCGACCTGGAAAATCACCCCGGCGCGCTCGGCCAGCTCCACCAGCGCGCGCGACTCTTCATAGGTCGGCGCGATCGGTTTTTCCATCAGCATATGCACGCCCTTTTCGAGGAACGGGCGCGCCACGTCGCTGTGATAGATGGTCGGCACCACGATACTCACGGCGTCGACGTTGCCGAGCAGCTCGCGCGCGTCGGTGTAGGCTCGGCAGCCGTGCTGCTCGGCCACGGCCTCGGCCGCTTTTTTGTCGACGTCGGCCACGCCCACCAGCTCGACGTCCGGCATCGCGGCGTAGATGCGCGCGTGAAAGCGGCCGAGATAGCCGACGCCGGCCACGCCCACGCGCAGCCGGCCGGCGGTTCCGGTGGCGGTTGAAGTCATGGAAGACTCGGTCGGCGGAATCCGTCCGCCGGATGGAATGCGAAAAGAGACGTTGTCATGTCAGCCGGCAAATTATACCGGAATTCGGCAAAGACGCCACGAACCGCGGGGTTTAAGGAATCCGGCGCTTGAGCCGTCGGGCCCCGATTCGACGCAGACTGAAACAGGGCGCCGTCGTTCCTGGCGGCCACCCGGCCTCGCTCGGTCGCGAGCAGGGCGCGGTTGAGCGCCGAGGTCATGGTACGGTGATGCGCGAACGCGATGTCGAGCATACGCGCAGTTCCGGCCGGCGTGGTTCCGATGGCGTTATTGCGCGATCAGAACAAACCCCCTACAGTCACGTCCGCCAGGTTCCGATCTTTCCGGGCAGATTCTCTAAAGAATATCCAATCTACCGCGTGGAACAGAAAAGCGTACTGATCACCGGCTG
>JBLMXN010000175.1:0-21066 GCA_050257795.1 Bacteroidota bacterium | reverse complement strand
TGCATCCCGAGCGCAGCGGGCTCAAGCGCGATCTGTCCTGGTTCCTGCTGGCCTTCGGCCTGAGCACGGTGGCGATTTTCGTGCCGCACACCCTGGTCTGGGTACGCGCCCTGTTCGCCATCGCGCTCGTGCTCATCTACTTCATCTATCTCATGCTCACCATCCGCGCCTCGGCCCGGCTCGTCGCCGACGGGCACGGCACCAAGGCGGAGGAACCGCTGTTTCTGGTGCGGCTGCTGGGACGGATCGGCGTGCCGGAAAGCATGCTCACGGTGCTGGCGCAGCTCGGAGTGGGATTGGTGCTGATTGTCTTCGGGGCGCATGGTTTCGTGCAGGGCGTCGAGCAGCTGTCGAAGTTGCTCGGCATCCCGCCCCTGGTGCTGGCGCTGCTGATAGTGCCGATCGCGACCGAGCTGCCGGAGAAGGTCAACAGCATCCTGTGGATACGCCGGCGCAAGGACACACTCGCTTTCGGCAACGTCACCGGCGCCATGGTGTTCCAGGGCTCGCTCCTGCCCGCGCTCGGCATCCTGCTCACTCCCTGGGAGCCGCGTCCCGAGGTCATGTCGGGCCTGTTTCTTACGATCGTGGCGAGCGCTTATTTGATGTTCATGCTGCAGCGCGGGCATCTGCGCGCGGTGCATCTTTTCTTCAACGGCTTGTGCTATCTTGCCTACCTGCTGACCGTGCTGCTGTAGCTGCCGGATCCCGAGGCGCACGGCGACTCCCTTCCGAGGCGAAGCTCCTTCGAAGGGAGTACGCCGGGCCGCCACAAAACACTTCGTTCATTGAGTCGCCCGGCCGCCACCGCCGAAAGAGCATTCGCCTCGGGCGGTGGCGACCCCTTCGGAGACCGCGGCAGTAGCGCTCATGGAAACAGGGTTCATTTCGGCTACTGCGCCTATTGCCGAAAGAGCATTCGCCTCGGGCACTGGGCGCTAGGCGCGCGTGCCTTCGCGCGGCCGAATCGCCTAGAATAGCGCCTCGTATCGGAGCGGTGCGCAACCATGGCGGAACACGTCACAATCCCGGGGCGCTATGCGGTGATGGGCAACCCTGTGGCCCACAGCAAGTCGCCGCGCATTCATCAGATGTTCGCGCACCAGCTCGGTCACCAGATCGAATACACCGCGATTTGGGTCGACACCGACGGCTTCGCGCAGGCGGTAGAGCAGTTCCGCGCCGAAGGCGGTCGTGGGCTGAACGTCACGGTCCCGTTCAAGCTCGAGGCCTTTCGGCTGGCGGATCAGCTGAGCGACCGCGCCAGGTTGGCGGGCGCGGTCAACACCCTCCGGTTCGAGCCCGATGGAAAAATTTTCGGCGACAACACCGACGGCGCGGGACTGGTGCACGATATCGAAATCAATCTTGATATCCATCTGCGCGGGCGGCAGATTCTGATCCTGGGCGCGGGCGGCGCGGCGCGCGGCGTGCTCGGGCCCGTGCTCAAGCATCATCCCGTGAAGGTCGTGATCGCCAATCGCACCGTTTCGAAGGCGAAAGAACTTGCGGAACAGTTCCGCGAACACGGACCAGTCGAGGCCTGCGGCTACCCGGAACTCAAGGGCAAGCACTTCGACATCGTGATCAATGCGACGTCGGCCAGCCTCAAGGGCGAAGTGCCGCCGCTGCCGGAGACGCTTTTCACGCGCGGGGCGCTGGCCTATGACATGATGTACGGCGACAAGCCCACGGCCTTTCTCGACTGGTCCTTGCTGCACGGGGCGGACAAGGCCGCCGATGGTCTCGGCATGCTGGTGGAGCAAGCGGCCGAATCGTATTTTCTCTGGCACGGCGTGCGGCCGGAGACGAAGCATGTGATCGCGGCGCTGCGCAAGGGCGGTTAACTGACGTTGACGTCCCTTAGCACGGGTTCAGCTTGCGTAACACATGGTATATCGCCCCCTGCGTGACCCCGAGGCGCTGCGCGATCTGGGAATTGGATAATCCCTGGCGCTTGAGTTTCAACACTTTCATCGGATCGAGCTTGCGGAAAGCCTTTGTCAGCATTTCTTGTTGTTGCACACGTTGTCCCCCACGGTATCAAAGTCTGTCAGCTGTGACCGCCATCGCGCGTTTGTTCGACATTGGTGGCACCGTCAGTGCGGCGCCGGCGTTTCTCGGGGTGGTAGCGATCCGGAAACAGCTTCTCCAGTGGAATGCCGGTGATTTCGGACACGCGTTTTTCGACGCGGGCGCTGATGTATTTTCGGGTCAGCACCTGTTGTACCGATTGGGGGCCGAACAGCCCGAGTTCCGCGGCGACCCGCGTCAAGGTGTAGCCCTTTTTGGCGAGCGCGTACTTGAGGTCCAAGTAATCCATTCTTGTTATTCCCTGTGTTAGCATTCAGCTGAATTAATTCAGCTATTACCCACGCGATTTCTTTTCCGGAGTATGGTGAGCAAAATTACACCTGTCAACAATGATGGTGCAAAATATTCATCCTCCATGCGCCTGAAAGAAGAACGCCAGCGGCTGGGTCTGAGCCAGACGGCACTGGCCAAGGCCCTGGGGGTCACCAAGTGGACGGTCATCAATTACGAGCGGACCGGCGGCCGCGGCACGCCGATTCCGGCCAATCTGCTTTCGGCCTGCGCCCGGCTCGGGATGGACGTGCAGTACATTGTGACCGGCGTGCCCTCGGCCAACCTGCATCGGGTGGCGGAGGAGGCCGGAACCTATGAGGTGGAACGCAAGGAAACCAGCTCGCTTTCGAGCGGCGAACAACAGCTGTTGGAGAAATACCGCCGGCTCAAGCCGCGCCAGCGCACCCACGCGCAGGCAATCGTGGATGCCCTGATTTCGGCGGACAAGGGGGCTGTAAAAAAACCGGCGCGCAAACCGCGGCGCGGCAAACGGTAGCTGCAGGTTGGGGTGAGGCGCATAGCGCCGAACCCCGACAACAATGCCGATATATGTTGGGGTTCGCTTCGCTCACCCCAACCTACAGATAGCCGTTCTTGAGCTTTACGTAGTGATTGGCGGAGTAATCGAACCAGGCCTTTTCTTTTTCCGTCAGCTCCCGCACCCGCTTCGCCGGCCGGCCCATCCACAGGTATCCGCCCTCGAGTTCCTTGCCCTCGGTGACGAGCGATCCGGCGCCGAGAAACACGCCGCTGCGCAGCACCGCGCCGTCGAGTATCGCCGAACCCATGCCGATCAGGCAGCGCGATTCGACGGTGCAGCCGTGAATGATGCACTGATGGCCGATAGTGACATCGTCGCCGACCACCACGGCCCAGCCTCCGGGCACGTCCTCGTAATCGTGCGTGCCGTGCAGAATGCTGCCATCCTGTATGTTGGTGCGTGCGCCGATGCGTATGTAATTCACGTCGCCGCGGACCGAACACATGGGCCAGATGGAAGTGTCTTCGCCGATCACGACGTCGCCGATGACGGTCGCGGCTTCGTCGATGTAAACCCGGGGTCCGACGGTGGGCAGGATGTTCTTGTAGGGACGAAGCGCCATGACGGCAATTATAGGAATAAATCGCGCGGCTATGCCATCCACGACAGCGGCGGCTCGTCGAGCGTCGCCGCCTGTTGCTTGAGCGTGAGGATCTGCTCCTCCCAGTAGCGCCGCGTGTTGAACCACGGGAACGCGCGCGGAAACGCCGGGTCGTCCCAGCGCTGCGCGAGCCAGGCCGTATAGTGCAGCATGCGCAACGTGCGCAAGGGCTCGATCAGGCGCAGCTCGGCCGGATTGAATTCCATGAACGGGATATAGCCGGCGAGCATGTCGGCGAGATCCATCTCCATTTCCTCGCGGCTGCCGGACAGCATCATCCACAGATCCTGGATCGCGGGCCCCGCGAGGCAGTCGTCGAAATCCACGAGATGCGGCCCGGTGCCGGTCCAAAGGATGTTACCCAGATGACAGTCGCCGTGCAGGCGTATCCACGTTGCATCGCCTGCGGCGCGGAAGGCGTCTTCGATCGGCGGCAGCAGGTAGCGCGCGATCGCGAAGAATGACTCGCGCAGTTCTTCCGGCACAAAGCCGCTCTGTTCCAGAAAGGCGATCGAGTCATATCCGAATTCCCGCGGGCCGATGCGCGGCCGGTGCCGGAACGGCGCGACCGCGCCGAGCCGGTGCAGCCGGCCGAGATAGCGCCCGAGCAGGGCGCGGTCCTCGCGCGTATTGAGTTCCGGCGCCCGGCCCGGCTGCCAGGGGAAGACCGCGAAACGGAAACCGGTGTGGCGGTTGAGCGTGCTGCCGTCAGGCTTGGCCAATGGCGCGACCGCGGGAATTTCATGTTCCGCCAGCTCACGCGCGAACGCGTGTTCTTCCAGAATCGCGGCATCCTCCCAGCGGCCCGGGCGATAGAACTTGGCCACCCGCGGCCCGTCCTCCTCGGTTTCCACACGATAGACGCGGTTTTCGTAACTGTTGAGCGCCAGCAGCGCCCCGGTGCAGCGCACGTTATAGGTCTCCACCGCTTCGAGAATGACCTCGGGCGTGAGGGTATCGTAAGGGTGAGCCGGAGAAGTAGCGCCGACACTTAACGTGGCGTCGCCCGGCGAACGCCCGACCACGGATGGTCGGGCTGGGGTATCGGATGAACGATTACGTTTCGCCATGGATGGCAGCCCGGACGTCGGTTAGTTTCGGTATGATATAAACATGATGCTTTTACCCGACTTGCCTGCCATGAACAACAACCCGTTACTGAATTTCACACAGCTCCCGCGTTTCGGCGCGATTCTTCCGGAACATATCGGTCCGGCGCTGGATCACGTGCTGGCCGAGAATCGCCGCGAGCTCGAACAACTGATCGCCACCAGCGGCCCATATACCTGGGACAGCTTCGCGCAGCCGATCGAGGACATGCGCGAACGGCTCGTCCGGATGTGGTCGCCGGTGTCGCACCTGCACGCCGTCATGGACAGCGAGCCGCTGCGCGCGGCCTACAACGCCGGGTTGCCGCGCCTCACTGATTACTTCACCGAACTCGCTCAGGACGAGCGGCTGTATGCCGGTTACAAGGCCATCGCCGCCAGCCCGGAGTTCGCCCGGCTCAGCCAGGCGCAGAAAAAGATCGTCGAAAACACCCTGCGCGATTTCCGTCTGGCCGGCGCGGAATTGCCGCCGCCAGAGAAGGCGCGTTTCAAGGAACTGCAAAAGGAACTGGCCGAGCTCGCCAGCAAGTTCTCCGAGAACGTGCTGGACGCGACCCAGGCATGGGACCTGCGTCTCACCGACGAGCAGGATCTCTCCGGTCTGCCGGAAACCGCGCGCGCCATGGCGCGCCAGGCGGCGCAGGAGAAGAATCTCGAGGGCTGGCGCTTCACGCTCGATGGGCCGTCGTATATCGCTTTCATGACCTATGCCGACAACCGCGAGTTGCGCCGGAAAATGTACGGGGCCTTCGTGACGCGCGCGAGCGACCAGGGACCGACGGCGGGAAAGTGGGATAACAGCGAACTGATTGTGCACATTATCGAGCGGCGCCGCGAAGCGGCGACGTTGCTCGGCTTCGCCAATTACGCGGAATATGCGCTGCAGACGCGCATGGCCAGGACCGTGCCCGAGGTCATGGGATTCCTGAACGACCTGGCGGCGCGCGTCCGACCGCATGCGCAGCACGATTTCGACGAGCTCCGGGGTTTCGCGCGCGAGGCGCATGGGGTCGAGCGGCTCGAGGCCTGGGACATTGCGTACTACTCGGAAAAGCTGCAACAGGCGCGTTACAAGATTTCCCAGGAGGACTTGCGGCCTTATTTACCCGAGACCCGAGTCGTGCCCGGGATGTTCGGCGTCGTCGAACGGCTCTACGGCCTGAAAATCGTTCAGGTCCGGGACGTCGAGGTGTGGCATCCGGACGTACGCTTCTATGAAATCCGAGACAGCACGGGCGAGGTGCGCGGACGGTTCTACGTCGACCTGTACGCGCGTGCGAACAAGCGCGGCGGCGCCTGGATGGACGAGTGCGTCAACCGCAAGCGCCTGGCCGCCGGCGTGCAGGTGCCGGTCGCGTATCTGGTGTGCAATTTCTCGCCGCCGGTCGGAGATCGTCCGGCGCTGTTCACGCACGACGAAGTGACCACGCTGTTCCACGAATTCGGCCACGGCCTGCATCACATGCTGACCAAGGTCGATTACGTTGGCGTGGCCGGCATCAACGGCGTGGCCTGGGATGCGGTCGAGCTGCCGAGCCAGTTCATGGAGAACTGGTGCTGGGAGCGCGAAGCGCTCGATCTGATCTCGGCGCATTATCAGACTGGCGAGAAGATCCCGGACGACCTGTACCAAAGGATGATCGCGGCGAAGAACTTCCAGTCCGGCATGCAGTTCGTGCGGCAACTGGAGTTCGCGCTGTTCGACATGCGGCTGCATGGCGACTACGATCCGCACGGGCCGCAAGCCGTGCAACAGTTGCTCGATGAAGTGCGTGCCGCAGTCGCGGTGGTGATTCCGCCGGCGTTCAACCGTTTCCAGCACGGTTTTACGCATATTTTCGCCGGCGGTTACGCCGCCGGTTACTACAGCTACAAATGGGCCGAGGTGTTGTCGGCCGATGCCTTCAGCAAGTTCGAGGAACGCGGCGTGTTCGATCGCGACACCGGCCTCGAATTCCTCCAGAATATTCTGGAGCAGGGCGGTTCGCGCGAGCCGATGGAGTTGTTCGTCGGTTTCCGCGGACGCGCACCGCGGATCGATGCTCTGCTGCGGCATTCAGGATTGACGGCCTGACGAGGTGAGGAGATGAACCGACTTCGAATTCTGGCGGCGCTGGCGATGATCACGTTCGTGTCCGTTGCCCACGCTGAAACCCTGTACGTGGCCGAGCGCATGCAGGTCGCGTTGCGCGCCGAGGCCAGCGATACCGCGCCGACCGTGAAGACCGTCGAGACCGGTGCCCCGCTCGAGGTGCTGGAGCGGCAGGACCGGTTCGTGCACGTGCGCGACAAGCAGGGCACGGACGGCTGGGTTGAGGCGCGCTATCTCACCACCGACCCGCCGGCGCGGCTGCAGCTGGCGACGTTACAGCAGGAATTGACCAAGAGCCGGGCGCAGGCCACGGATGCCCAGGCGCAGCTCAAAAAGGCCCAGGCCACGGTGGCGGAACAGTCGGCCAAAATTACCGAGCTCGAGAAAAGCACCGCGGAAAAAGCGGCGGCACCGCCGCCCGTCGCCCCGGCACCCGCGCCGGCACCGGTGGTACTGGCGAAGCCGGGTGCTAAAACGGCCGCCGAGCAGTATTTTCAGTTCAGCTTTGCATGGCTCGCGATTTCCTTTGCTATGCTTGGAATTGGATTCGCCGCCGGCATTTTTTGGTTGCGCGAGTCCATTCGTCGCAGATCGGGCGGCATGTATCTGAGGGTTTGATCATGGATTCGAGGAAAATCTTTGCCATCGTGTTGTTTGCCGTGCTCGGTGTATCCACGGCATCGGCTGAGAAAATGTACAAATGGGTCGACAAGGACGGCAACGTTTCCTATCACGATCGGCCGCCCGCCGACGCCGGTTATCGCGTGGAGGAAAAGAACCTCGGTCGCAGCCGGCAGTCAACGGACGATGAGTCGCTCTCCAAGGTAATAGAGAAATATCCCGTGGTACTGTACTCCGCCGCCGACTGCGCATCGTGTGATATCGCGCGCGCCTACCTGCAAAAACGCAAGATTCCGTTCACCGAACAGAATCTCAATACCACTCCCGAGGCACAGCAGGAGATCAAGAAGAAAATCGGTACGCTTTCCGCACCTACGATCACGATCGGCACGAAGGTGATGAAGGGTTACGTGGAATCCCTGCTCGCGGGCGAGCTCGATGATGTCGGATACCCCAAGGCACCGTCTCCCGAGGTGACTACCGGCGAGAAGCAGGACTCGGATACCACCCCCGCTTCCGAGTGACACAAGCGTGGCAAGCTACGCACGCTGTCCCTGAATTCCGTCTGCATTTACTTTGGCAAGTCTTCATGCGCGCATGAAAATCGCCACCTGGAATGTCAATTCCATCCGTGTGCGCCTCCCGCAAGTGCTGGAATGGCTGAAACAGGAAAACCCCGATGTGTTGTGTCTGCAGGAAACCAAGATTACCGACGAGGAATTCCCCGCGGCGGCCTTTCGCGACGCAGGCTACCACGCCGTTTACGCCGGTCAGAAAACCTATAACGGCGTGGCGACCTTAAGTCGTGCGGTGCCGGAAGAAATCGTCGCCTCCCTGCCCGGCGTGGACGGCGCGCAGAAGCGCCTGCTGGCGGCGAGTATCGGTGACGTGCGCCTCGTCAATGTATACATCCCGAACGGCGAGGAAGTCGGTTCGGAAAAATATTCTTATAAGCTGTCCTGGCTCGAGGCGCTCGAAAAATTCCTGGCCGCCGAGCTGAAAACCCACCCGCGACTGGCAGTCCTGGGTGATTACAATATCGCGCCGGAAGAGCGTGACGTGCACGATCCCAGGCTGTGGACCGGGCGCGTGCTTTTCAGCGATCCGGAGCGCGCGGCATTTCAGCAATTGATTGATCGCGGACTGGTGGACGTGTTTCGGCGCTTCGAACAACCGGAAAAGAGTTTCAGCTGGTGGGATTACCGGATGAACGCCTTCCGACGCAACCTCGGGCTGCGGATCGATCATATCCTGTGCAGCCACGCACTGGCTTCAGTCTGTCGGCATTGCCGCATCGACGGCGAACCGCGAAAGCATGAACGACCCTCTGATCACGCCCCGGTGGTGGCCGAGTTCGACGGTGCGCAGTAGTACGGAAATCGGCGCCGGCTACGGCGAAGCGTCCGGCTCGAAACCCCAGACGTCGCGCAACAGCTTGCCCAAGCCGGCGTATTCTTCCTTCGTGGCCGGCTCGAAATTCTTCGCCTTGAACTCGGCGCGCAATTTCTGGGTTGCCGCCTTTCCATCTTCCGACAGCAAGGCCCGGGCTATTTTTTCCTGCATGTCCGGCGAAATCCGCGGGCCGGCGGTGAATGCCTGGTTCGAAATCGGCTTGCTGGTGAAGAGGATTTTCATGGGACCGTGTTCCGCGGCCAATTTTTCGTAAACCTTCGTCTGCAGGATACCCGCCACGCATTTGCCGCTCGCCACGCCCTGGTAGGCACCGGCAATGCTCTGGATCGGCACGATCAAAGGCTGGCGCACCGGGTTGTCGAATTCGTATAGCACCGTCAGCGTCGCCAGATTCGGCGGCGGAAAGGCACAGATCATATGGCCGGCCAGGTCCTTGAGCTGCTGCGCCTTAGTCTGGTCCGGCTTGACGATCACCACGAACGTCAGTTTGCCGGGCACCTTCACCAGCGGGACATGATTCAGCTTGGCTTCGCGCCAGCCGATGAACGCCGGTCCGTCGAAGACAATGTCGTACACGTTCTTGCGCATGTCGCGCTGGTAGGTCAGCCAGTTGTCCGGATACTGGTAGACGACCTTTTGGCCGGTGACCTTCGACAAATAGTCCGTGATCGGCTGGTAGACCTCGATACCCTTGGCGCGCGATTCGCGCGGAGGCGAGGTGAAGATGAGCTCCGCTTTCACCGGAGCGACAACGGCCAGGCAGAGCAGGGACAAACAGCAGCGTTGTTTTCGGGTCAGCATGGTTTGGGCTTTCTATTCGTAGGTGGCCGAACGCGGACGCGGAGCCATTAATGAAGCTATAGCTCGTTCCTGTGTTTCGGCAAGGCGGAGTGGTCTGCAAGAACCTGACGCCGGACGCCAGGATCTATTCCCGGCCGAGTGACGGTCATGAGGGTCATGCGGCCGGTCACGGCAGTTCGAGGAGGAATCGGGCTGGCCACAGGCACGGTTCGTGCTTGCAATCGGGACCTGTTACCAAGGGGAAACCCGCCGATTTTCTGGATTTTTCAGGGAATTTCGCGGGCCAGAGCGCGCCCGTAGCATATGGATAGTAATCGGGATGAGAACGATTTGCATTTAGATTATGATTATGGGAAACTTCTGGCCACAGCTAACAACCGACAGCGGACAGAGATCGTGAACAGCAAATATCTTGGCGTGATCGTGGCGATGTTTCTGGCGACGGCGGCTTACCCGCTGCAGGCCGAGGATCTGCCGACCTATAACCTCTCCGTCAAGGACGGGAAATTCTCTCCGGAAAAAGTGGAAGTCCCGGCGGGCCAGAAATTCAAGCTGGTCGTGAAGAACGAAGGTCCGGGCACGGAGGAATTCGAAAGCTCGGACCTGAACCGCGAAAAACTGATTACGCCCGGCCAGAGCGTCGTCATCTTCATCGGTCCGCTCAAGGCCGGCAGCTACGGATTCTACGGCGAGTTCCACCCGCAAACGGCGCGCGGCCGGATCGTCGCCAAGTGAATGAAAGGGTAGAGGACCATGCTAGCGACAGCAATTATCGTATTTCGTGAAGTCCTGGAAGCCGCGCTGATCATCGGCATCGTGCTCGCCGCAACGCGCGGTGTCGTCAAACGCGGCGCCTGGGTGAGTGCCGGGGTTATCGGCGGTCTTGTTGGCGCCGGTCTGGTGGCGGTATTTGCCGACGTGATCTCGGCCGCGATCGCGGGTTCCGGGCAGGAAGTTTTCAACGCGTCGATCCTGTTCTTCGCCGTCATCATGCTCGGCTGGCACAACGTCTGGATGGGACGTCATGGGCGCGAGCTGGCGCAACAGATGAACGCCATGGGTCAGGCGGTGAAGGAGGGCGAACGCCCCATGCACATGCTGGCCGTGGTAGTCGGTCTTGCCGTCTTGCGCGAAGGTTCCGAAGTCGTTCTGTTCCTTTACGGCATCGCCACCGCGCAGCAGGATCAGGCAGGTCAGATGCTGGCCGGCGGCGCGCTCGGTCTGTTGTCGGGCGCGGTCGTGGGATTGATGATGTATCGCGGATTGCTGCGCATCTCCAGCAAATATCTGTTCCGCGTCACCAGCTGGCTGATCACGCTGCTCGCCGCCGGCATGGCGGCGCAGGCGGCCGGCTTTCTGGTACAGGCGGACCTGCTGCCGGCGATCGTGCCGACGTTGTGGAATACCTCGGCGATCCTGTCGCAGGACAGCATACTCGGCCGCTTGCTGCAGACGCTGATCGGCTACACCGATCATCCGGCCGGCATCCAGGTATTGTTCTATGTCGTCACGCTGGTCAGCATCGCCTGGCTGATGCGGGTCTACGGCGGGGTTCCCGCGCGCAAGACCAAGACCGCCTGTGTAGCGTAATCACCTGAGTATTCCCCGTTCCGGGTCGCACCCAGAACGGGGATTTTTTTGAATATTAAATGTAAATAATTCTTATTTACCAAATAAGGGTCAAGATGAAACAGCCTAATTTCGTGATCGGTCTGGTGGGGGGCGTCGTCATGCTGGCGAGTAGTTCGGCGCAGGCGATGAACTACTTCGAGCTTGAGGTTTATCCGTACCAGACCGCGTCGCGCGGGGAAGTCGAGCTGGAAAATCTCACTGCCTATACCCGCCGCGGGACGCAGGACGCGCCGGTGCCGGAGAACAATCAAGGACTGGTCCGCAACTCCATCGAGATGACCTACGGCGTGACCGACAAAACCGAGGTCGCCGGTTACGTGGATTATTCGCGCGCGCGCGGCGACGCCGACTGGGACCTCAATGGCAGCCGCGCACATGTGCGCACGCGCTTTGCCGAGAAAGGAGAGTGGCCGGTCGATCTCGGGCTTTACGCCGAAGCCGAGTTCCCCCGCCACGACCAGAACGACATCGAGTTCGAGCTGCGCGGCATCATCGAAAAAGACGTAAACAAGTGGACCTTCGATATCAATCCCATTTTGGAGAAAACCCTGAAAGGCGCTGAGAAGGCGGAAGGCACGGAGCTGCATTATGCCGCCGGCGCGATTTATCGCCTGAACGAGCACTGGCATCCGCGCCTCGACTTTTTCGGCGACTTCGGACCGCTGCGTCATTTCGAAGACCGTGACGAGCAGACACATCTGATCTCGCCCGCGGTGGATATCCTGTTCGGTCATGGCGTGTCCGCGAGCCTGGGTGTCGCGTTCGGGCAAACCCGGGCCAGTGAACAGCAGCTCGTGCGCGCTCGTATCGAATGGGAATTTTGACAACGGTTTGGAGACCTGCACATTCGGATCGGCACTGTATTCAGATACGAGGAGAGAAGTCATGCGTAGCTTTAATCGAATATTGGCGGCGGGCGCCGCGCTCGGATTGATCGGTCTGCCCGGCATGTCCGCCGCGGTGGAATACCCGATCGGTCAACCGCAACAACGCAGCGGAATGGAGATCGGCGCCGTGTATCTGCAACCGGTCCTGATGGAGCCGGAAGGCATGATGAAAAACCCCGGGGAGAGCGACGTCCACATGGAGGCTGATATCCATGCGCTGGCGAACAATCCAAACGGTTTCGCCGAAGGCGAGTGGGTTCCGTATTTGTTGGTGAAATATGAGATCGCCAAGTCAGGAAGCGACAGGAAAATCAGCGGCGATTTCATGCCGATGGTGGCCAATGACGGCCCGCATTACGGTGACAACATCAAGCTGATGGGGCCGGGGAAATACCACGTCAAGTACACGATTTTCCCGCCGTCGTCCAATCCGGGCGCGCATTTCGGCCGGCACACCGACCGTCTCACCGGCGTGCGTCCGTGGTTCAAGCCGTTTGAAGTGGAGTATGAATTCATCTTTGCCGGCATCGGAAAGAAGGGCGGTTACTGATGGCCCAGGCCGTCCTGGCACGCACAATCCGCTGGACGGCGGCATGGGGGAGCGCGGTCGCGCTTACCACGGGTGTTCATGCCGCGGACCCAACGACGGCGGAACTCCAGGAGCAGATGAAGCGCTTGGCCGCGCGCGTGCAGAAACTGGAGCAGCGCAATGCCGAACTGGAGCAAGCGCTGTCGGCCGACGACATGCGCGAGTCCGAACCGGAGCTGGCCACGCGGCTCAAGGCGGTGGAATTCCAGGCGCTTGGCATGCAAAAGCAGGCGCGTACGATCGAGGCGTTGGAGGGCATTACCGCGGGTCTCAGCTTTACCACCGTGGCGCAGCGCGAGAGCGGCGCTTCGGCGGTCCGCGGCGACGGCGGGAGCCAGCTCAATTACCGGGCCGATATCGCCGTCAGTCTGCCGGGCGGCGAGATCGGAAGCGCCCAAGGCAAGTTGTTCGGCCAATTCCGCATCGGTCAGGGCAAGGGGCTGGGCGACTCGCTGACCACGTTCAGCGGTCCCAATACCACGGCCTTCCAGCTGGGCGGCGTGAGCGAACCTTCCGACAGCGCGGTAATGCTGGCGCAGGCATGGTATCAGCTGGACGTCCCGCTGCCGCTCGGTGGATTCGCGCCGCAATCGCGGCAGCATCTGGAAATCAACTTCGGCAAAATGGATCCGTTTGTGTTCTTTGACCAGAACAACGCCGCCAATGACGAGACCCGGCAGTTTCTGGCCAGCATGTTCGTGCATAACGCCTTGCTGGATAACCCGATTGCCGCCAATGTCGGCGCCGATGCCTATGGCTTCACCCCCGGGCTGCGGTTGGCCTATCACAACGAGCAGGCCAGGCCGGAAAGCTATCGGCTGTCATTGGGCGTTTTCGGCGCGGGACCGGCCGCCAATTTCGGCCGCTCCTTCAGTTCCCCTTTCGCGATCGGCCAGATCGAGACCAGGAAACGCCTCTTCTCCGGGCTTGAGGGAAATTACCGCCTGTACTTCTGGCGCAACGGTCAGGCGCCGTCTTACGCCGGCGGCATGGAGCGTCACTCCGGTTTCGGCATCAGTCTGGATCAGCGCGTGGGCGATGCGACCACGTTGTTCGGCCGGTTCGGAAAAGCCCGGGGGGCAGGGTTGCCGTTTGACCAGACGCTCAGCGTCGGCGCCGAACTCGGCGGCAGTTACTGGGCGCGCGGCGCCGACGCGCTGGGTGTCGCCCTCGGAATCAATCGCGTTAGCGCCGATTTCCACCATGATTCCGCAACCGTGGATGCGGACGGCGACGGGGCACCGGATTTCGGTTACGTCGCTAGCGGCGCGGAGAAGGTGGCGGAACTCTATTACCGCTACCACCTGAACAAGCAGTTCGAGCTGACACCGGATTTCCAGCTGATCGGACAGCCCGGCGGGAACGATGCCGTCTCGGACGTGAAAATTATTGGCGTACGCGCGCAGCTGACCTTCTGATGGCGCGCCGCACCGGATTTGAGCTTTGACGAAAACAGGAGGCATTATGAAGTCAGGATTGGCCCGGGGTTTTTGCACCGTTAGCGCGACGATATGGATGGTCGCGGTGCTGAGTGCCGCACCGTCGTTGTCGGTTGCGAACGAGGAGTTATTTCTCGTGCAACTCACCGCCAGGAATGGCCGCTTCCATCCGGAGACCGTCGAAGTCCCCGCCGGTCGCAAGTTCAAAATCGTCATCAAAAATGAGGGCCCCGGTCCGGAGGAATTTGAATCGGCGAACCCGCGGCGGGAGAAAGTGCTGGCGGCGGGGTCGACTTCGTTTTTGGTGTTTCCCGCGCTGGAGCCGGGCGTTTATCCGTTCTTCGGCGAGTTTCATCCCGAAACCGCGAAGGGCCGGATTGTCGTCAAATGATCTGAAAACAGCGGTCCGGATCTGACGCTGAGCCGACAGGCATGGATACCGACATCAATATCGTAAAACCCGTAACGTTTGTCGGACGGCGTAACGCGCTGCTCCAGTCCTTCGGCGATGCCATGCAGCGCCACCGTTCCGTCATCCAGCGCATCCAATGGACCGTGGTGGTGCTTTATCTTGCCTTGGTGATCTACCCGGCGTTCCGGCCGCTGCCGCCGCAGGACGCGCATATTTATGACAACGTCACGTTGGTCGCCCAATTCGTGTTCTGGGGCATCTGGTGGCCGTTCGTGATGTTGTCCATGGTGCTCATGGGCCGGGTATGGTGCGGCGTCTTCTGTCCCGAGGGCGCACTCACCGAATTTGCCAGCAGTCATGGCCTGGGGCGCGCCATTCCGAAATGGATGCGCTGGGGCGGTTGGCCCTTCGTCGCGTTCGTCATGACCACAATCTTTGGCCAGCTGGTGAGCGTATACGAATATCCCAAAGCCACGCTGCTGGTGCTGGGCGGTTCGACCGTGATGGCGGTCGGGATAGGGCTGGTATATGGGCGCGGCAAGCGCGTCTGGTGCCGCTATCTGTGTCCGGCCAACGGGGTGTTTGCCCTGCTCGCGCGCCTTGCTCCAATTCATTTCCGCGCCGACGCCGATGCCTGGCGTCAGGCGCCGCGCCACACGCCCGCGGTGGATTGCGCCCCGCTTGTAGATGTCCGGCATCTTTCGTCGGCATCCGCATGTCACGCCTGCGGCCGTTGCAGCGGTCACCGCGACGCCGTGCGCCTCGCCGCGCGTTCACCGAACCAGGAAGTGCTCGCGCTGAAGACATCGGAGGTTTCGCGCTGGGAGGTCATGATCCTGGTCTACGGCGTGCTGGGCATCGCCGTTGGCGCGTTTCAGTGGAGCGCGAGCCCGTGGTTCGTCGCCCTGAAACAGGCCGTCGCCGGCTGGCTGGTCGGGCACAATTCCTTGTGGTTGTTGCAGGACAATGCCCCGTGGTGGTTGTTGACGCACTACCCCGAGGCGAATGACGTTTTCACCTGGCTCGACGGACTGCTCATTATCTTCTATATCGGCGCCACCGCGCTGATGCTGGGAAGCTGGATCCTAGCGTGGCTGTTCGTCGCACAGCGGTTGCTCAAACGGAAAGCACTGATGTGGCGACTCGCCTACAGCCTGATTCCGCTCGCCGGCGCCAGCGTGTTCCTGGGGCTGAGCATGTTGACGGTGATGATGCTGAAAGCCGAGGGGATGGCGCTCGTATGGGTGACGCCGCTGCGTGTCGGTTTGCTGGCGTTGGCGCCGGCCTGGAGCCTCCAGCTGGCGGCGCGCCTGATCGGCACAGTGCCGGTATCGCGGTGGCGGCGCCTGCCGGCGGGCGCCGCCGTTCTCCTGGGGATGTCGCTGGTGCCGCTCGCCTGGGGCCTGCAGTTTTCTGTCTGGTGACTTGGCGCGATGACCGTTTCGCGCTGTCGCCAAGCTGTTGTAAGCATGGGTATTCGTCCGCGGCTTGGCTTGTGAATAGGTGTGGGATATAGTCGCGCCTCACGACAAATCCCGTGGGAGAGTCCGCGCGCAGTGTCATCGCGTCAGCGCGCGGCGCCGAAGGCGCAACCCGCCCGGAATCGCTCAGGCAAAAGGACCGCGGGATTTCATCCACGGCTGCGCAAGCGGCCTGGGGTCGACTCTGGAGAGATCCGAACGCTCGTTGGTTATCGTTGTCGGGCGCGCTGCTGCATGACGCGCCGGCTGTACTATTCGACGGCGCGCAACAACACGGCAGGAGGACACCGAAGGGGCTCAAGCTCTCAGGTTACCGGACAGAGGGGCGATGGCTTTTATGCCATCGCCCTTTTTCGTTTAATGAATGTGAACCGCCAAGGACGCCAAGATCGCCACGTATTTCTTGGCTCCTTTGAAAGTTTTCTTTGCGTCCTTGGCGTTCTTGGCGGTTAGAAATCTCATGGGACATCGCACACCGTTATACGACAACCATCTCAAGATGGGCGCCAAGATCGTGGACTTCGGCGGCTGGGACATGCCGCTGCACTACGGCTCCCAGATCGAGGAACACCACAAGGTGCGCCGCGACTGCGGCATGTTCGACGTTTCGCACATGAACGTGGTCGACGTCAAAGGCGAGCGCGTGCGCGACTTCTTCCGCCTGCTGCTGGCCAACGACGTCGCCAGGCTCAAGACCAAAGGCAAAGCCCTTTACAGCTGCATGCTCAACCGCCAGGGCGGGGTGATCGACGATCTCATCGTGTATTACATGGACGACAGCTGGTTCCGCGTGGTCATGAACGCCGCCACCCGCGACAAGGACATGGCCTGGGTCAACGCCGCCGCGAAGGAGTTCGGCGGGCTCACGGTGACGCCGCGCCACGACGTGGCGATGATCGCGGTGCAGGGGCCGAACGCGAAAGATAAGGTTTATCAGGCCCTGGGCGAGGCGCTGCGCGCGCCGACCGGGGCGCTCAAGCCGTTTCACGCAGTGACCGTGGGCGAGCTTTTCATCGCCACCACCGGCTACACCGGCGAGGACGGTTTCGAAATCATCCTGCCGGCGAAGGCCGCGCCGTTCACCTGGCAGATGCTGCACGAAGCCGGGGTGCCGCCGATCGGGCTGGGCGCGCGCGACACCTTGCGGCTCGAGGCCGGCATGAACCTGTACGGCTCCGACATGGACGAGACCACGACACCGCTGGAATCCGGGCTGGCCTGGACCGTGGCGCTGGAGCCGGCCGAGCGGAAATTCATCGGGCGCGAAACGCTGGACAAGCAAAAGGCCAAGGGCGTGCCGCGCCAGCTGGTCGGGTTGGTGCTGGAAGACAGGGGCGTGCTGCGCAATCACCAGAAGGTCACTTGCGACGGCGCCGGTGTCGGTGAGATCACGAGCGGGAGTTTTTCGCCGACGCTCGAGCACTCGATCGCGCTGGCGCGCGTGCCGGCGGCAGTGAAGATAGGAGATCGCTGCACAGTCGATTTGCGCGGCAAGCCCGCGACCGTGCGCGTCGTGAAGTACCCCTTTGTCCGTAACGGCAAGAGTTGCCTTTGAGCGAGAAAAAACCATGAGCAATATTCCGAAAGACCTTAAATACACCAAGTCGCATGAATGGCTGAAGCCGGAAGCCGACGGCACGGTCCGCGTCGGCATCACCCACCACGCCCAGGATCTGATGGGCGACATGGTGTACGTCGAGCTGCCGCAGGCCGGCGCCAAGGTGGCGGCCGGCAAGGAGTGCGGCGTGGTGGAATCGGTGAAGGCGGCTTCCGACGTTTACGCGCCGGTCGCGGGCGAGATCGTCGAGGCCAACACCGTGCTGGCGGATGCGCCCGAGACGGTGAACAAGGAACCTTACGGCTCCGGCTGGATGTTCCGGATGAAGCCGGCGAACCCGGCCGACCTCGACGGCCTGCTCGACGCCAAGGCCTACGAGACACTGGTGGCATCGGAAAAGCATTGATGGAACCGCCAGGACGCCAGGAACGCCAAGAGGATAAAGAACCGAAAGTTTTTCCTGGCGATCCTGGCGGTGAAAACTCATAGGATTTAATCATGCCGTTCATACCGCATACCGACGCCGACGTGAAAGCGATGCTGAAAAGCATCGGCGTCAACTCGATCGACGATCTGTTCAGCGAAATCCCCGCGGCGCTGCGTGCCGGCAAACTCACGCAGGTGCCCGAAGGCCTGAGCGAGATGGAAGTGACGCGCCTGATGAGCCAGCGGGCGAACCAGGACGGCGCCTACACCAGCTTCATCGGCGCCGGCGCCTACGAGCATCACATCCCGGCGGCGGTGTGGGAGATCGTCACGCGCGGCGAGTTCTACTCGGCCTACACGCCGTACCAGGCTGAAGCCAGCCAGGGCACCCTCCAATTGCTGTACGAATATCAGACCATGATGGCCTCGCTCACCGGCATGGACGTGTCGAACGCCTCGCTCTACGAGGGCGCCTCGGGCCTCGCCGAAGCGGTGCTGATGGCGGTGCGGGCGCACAAGAAGGCGCGCAAGATCCTGATGCCGGCCACGGTGCACCCGATCTACCGGCGCGTGGTGCAGGCAATCGTGCGCAACCAGCACATCGAGCTGATCGAGATCCCGCATGGCGCGGAAGGCGGCCATATCGCCCCGGAGTCGCTGAAGATGTACGAAGGCGGCGAGTTCGCCGCGCTGGTGATCCCGCAACCGAACTTCTTCGGCGTGCTGGAAGAGGTGGACGCGCTCACCGACTGGGCGCACGCGCACCACATGTTCGTCATCGGCCTGGTCAACCCGACCGCGCTCGCGATCCTCAAGCCGCCCGGCGAATGGGGTGCGCAGGGCGCGGACATCGCGGTCGGCGAAGGCCAGCCGCTCGGCGCGCCGCTGTCCTCGGGCGGGCCGTATTTCGGATTCATGTGCTGCAAGGAGGCGCTGGTGCGGCAGATGCCGGGGCGCATCATCGGCGCCACCCTCGACAAGGACGGCAGGCGCGGATTTACCCTCACGTTGCAGGCGCGCGAACAGCACATCCGCCGGTCGAAAGCGACCTCGAACATCTGCACCAACCAGGGCCTGATCGTCACCGCCGCCACCATATATATGGCGCTGCTCGGTCCGGACGGGCTCGAGCGCGTGGCCGCCGCATGCCACGCGAACACCCTGGCATTGGTCGAGAAGCTCACGGCGATTCCCGGCGTGAAGCGCGTGTTCAATCGCCCGGTGTTCCACGAGGCGGTATTGCAGCTCGAGGTACCGGTGTCCGAGACACTGCGCGCACTCGAGGCCCAGGGCATCCTCGGCGGTTACAATCTCACCGAGCACTATCCGCACCTTGGCCAGTCGCTGCTGGTGTGCGCCACCGAGACGCGCACGCCGGAAGACATCGAACAATATGCGTTCCATCTGGAACGCATCGTCAGCAAGCGCCGGCTCGACCCGCCGTGCGCCGTGAAGGTTACCCCAACTGCCTGAACACAACGAGGAGACACAGTCATGGCCCAAGTCCTGTTCAAAGGAACCCCTGCCCACACCAGCGGCGAGCTGCCGAAGGTTGGAAGCAAGGCCCCGGATTTCAAGCTCACCGCCGGAGATTTGTCGGATGTCACGCTCGCGAATTTCAAGGGCAAGAAAAAGCTGCTCAGCATCGCGCATTCGCTCGACACCGGCACCTGCGCCGACGCCACAAAGCGCTTCAACGAGTTCGCGAAGGCGCACCCGGATGTGGTGGTGCTCGTGGTGACCGCCGATCTGCCTTTCGCCCAGAGCCGTTTCTGCACCGGCGCGGGACTCAAGAACGTGGTAACGCTGTCGATGATGCGCGACCGGCACTTCGCCAAGGACTATGGCGTGCTGCTGACCGACAGCCCGATCGCCGGTCTCACCGCGCGCTCCACGCTGGTGCTCGACGAGAACGACAAGGTCCTGTACACCCAGCTCGGGCCCGAGCTCACCGTTGAGCCGGACTACGACAAGGCCTTTGCCGCGCTGAAATAGTCGCGTCGCAGGAGGTTTGCCATGGCCAACATCACCCATCGCGGAAACCCGGTCCACACCGTCGGCGAGCTGCCTGCGGTCGGCAGCCGGGCGCCGGATTTCCGGCTCACGGACGCGAACCTGAACGACGTGTCGCTGGCCGATTTCCGGGGCCGGAAGAAACTGCTCAACATCTTCCCGAGCATCGACACGCCGACCTGCGCCATGTCGACCCGGAAGTTCAACGAGTACGCGGCCAGGCACCCGGAGGCCGTGATCATCATGGTGTCGGCCGATCTGCCGTTCGCGCAGCAGCACTTCTGCAGCGTCGAGAACACGCACAACGTGAAGACGCTGTCGATGATGCGCGACCGGAAATTCGCCGAGGATTACGGGGTACTGTTGCTCGACGGATCGTTCCGCGGCATCACCGCCCGTGCCGTTGTGGTAATCGACGAGAACGACAAGGTCGCGTACACCGAGCTGGTGCCGGAGATCCGGCAGGAACCGAATTACGAGGCCGCGCTGGCGGCACTCAAGTGACGCGCGCAGTTTGCGCGTCATCCCCGCGAGGAGTGGCGCAGGGATGCGCCGGTTACGGAGCAAAGGATGCAAAGCGGGGATTCAGGCCTTGCATGGATCGCGCGCTGTGCGCGCGATCTCAAATTGGTTTTGTGTCGCCTGCGGCGACGCAAACTTGTGGGTGGCTGACCCACAAGTAAAACGCGGCCGGCCGAAGGCCGCTCGACAGACTTGATGATTTATGTACCGACCGAGTTAACGACATGCTGATATTCGAACAGTCGCAGACGAACCGCCGCAACCCCTCGCAAGCCCCGCTCACGAAGGCCGCGATCAAGGACATCCCGGAAAAATTCCTCCGGAAGAAACGTCCGTTGTTGCCGGAAGTCTCGGAGATGCAGGCGGTGCGGCATTACACCCGGCTGTCGCAGCTGAACTTCTCGATCGACACGCATTTCTACCCGCTCGGGTCCTGCACCATGAAGTACAACCCACGGGCGTGCAACAAGCTGGCGATGCTGCCGAACCTGCTCGGGCGCCACCCGCACGCGCCCGAGTCCACCGGCCAGGGCTTCCTCGCCTGCATGTACGAATTGCAGGA
>JBLMXN010000174.1:0-2893 GCA_050257795.1 Bacteroidota bacterium | reverse complement strand
AACGCGTTGTGGTGGCGAGAAAAACTGTCACGGTGACGAAGCCTGCCTGACACACCAATTGTGGGAAGATCTGAGCACGCGTATCCACGAGTTCCTGAACGGAATCACTCTGGGTGATCTGGTCACCAAGCCGCATGTGCAGGAAGTGGCCTCGCGTCTGGAAGGACGGATGCGGGTGGCAGCGCATTAATCACGCATAAAGGAAATCGCGGATTTCCGGCATGCCGGTTTATCTCGACCATAACGCCACCACGCCGCTCGACCCGCGGGTGCTGGAAGCGATGCTGCCGTACCTGACGGTACACCATGGCAATCCTTCCAGTACCCACCGCATTGGACGCGTGGCGCGCGCGGCGATCGATCGGGCGCGCGAACAAGTCGCCGCGCTGGTCAATGCCCATCCGAGTCAGGTGGTTTTCACCAGTGGTGGCACCGAAGCCAACAACCAGGCGATCAAAGGGATCGCGTCGGTCAGCGGCAAGGGCAGTGTGGCGATCGGCGCCACCGAGCATCCCTCGGTGGCGGAACCGGCCGCCAGCCTGCAAGCAGCTGGCTGGCAGGTGACGGTACTGCCGGTGGATCATGACGGTCGTTTGGGGGCGTCTGCCGCTGAGTCGGTCCGGAGTCTGCGTCCGACGCTGGTGTCGGTGATGTGGGCGAATAATGAAACCGGCGTCATTCAGGACATCGCCGGGTTAGGCGCGGAAGCGCGTGCCTGCGGCGCGTTGTTGCATACCGATGCGGTGCAGGCGGCAGGCAAGATCGAAGTTGATTTCGCCGCGAGCGGGGCGCATCTGATGACCCTGTCGGCGCACAAGATCAACGGCCCCAAGGGCGTCGGCGCGCTGATCATCGACGGCACAGTGGATTTGAAACCGCTGCTGCACGGCGGCGGGCAGGAGAAGGACAAGCGTTCCGGGACCGAGAACGTGACCGGCATCGTGGGATTTGGCGCCGCGGCGGAATTGGCCGGGGCGCGCGTGGCGGAATACGCATCGCGCGTGCGGGAACTGCGCGCGCGGCTGGAGTCGAAATTGGCCGCGCTCGGCGGCATCGAGATTTTCGGCGCGCGCGCGGAACGGTTGCCGAACACCGTGTGCTTCGGCACCGCCGGCGTCGATGGTGAAACGCTGCTGCTCAATCTCGACCGCCACGGCATCGCGGTGTCGAGCGGTTCGGCGTGTGCCAGCCAGCATCGTGAACCGAGCCCGGTATTGCGGGCGATGGGGATCGAAGCGGACCTGGCGTTGAGCGCGATCCGGGTGAGCCTGGGGCACGACAGCGCCGAGCAGGACATTGAGACTTTCGTCGCGGCGCTGGCGACGCAACTGCGCCAATTGCGGCGCGTGGCGGGACGCGCCGTCGGCTGAACCAACAATGCATGAGCGGTAAACGGAGAGACAGGACAGGAAAATGAAAAAACCGATTTATCTGGATTATTCCGCGACCACGCCGGTTGACCCGCGCGTCGCGGAAAAGATGTGTCAGTACCTCACGCTGGACGGAAACTTCGGCAACCCGGCGTCGCGCTCGCATCCCTTCGGCTGGCACGCGGAAGAGGCGGTCGAGGAGGCGCGCGCGCAGGTGGCGGCCCTGATCGGCGCCGACCCCAAGGAAATCGTGTGGACCTCGGGCGCGACCGAGTCCGACAACCTGGCGATCAAGGGCGTGGCGAGTTTCTACGGCAAGAAGGGCAAGCACATCGTCACCTGCAAGACCGAACACAAGGCGGTGCTCGACACCTGCCGCCAGCTCGAGCGCGACGGTTACGAAGTGACCTATCTCGACCCGGAGCCCGACGGCCTGCTCGATCTGGAAAAACTGAAGGGCGCGATCCGTCCCGACACGATTCTGGTTTCGGTCATGCACGTGAACAACGAGATCGGCGTGATCCAGGATATCGCCGCGATCGGCAAGCTCACGCGCGAACGCGGCGTGCTGTTCCACACCGACGCGGCGCAGAGCGCCGGTAAGGTGCCGATCGACGTCAACGCCATGAACGTGGACCTGATGTCGCTGTCGGCGCACAAGATTTACGGCCCCAAGGGCATCGGTGCCCTCTACGTGCGGCGCAAGCCGCGGGTGCGGCTGGAGGCACAGATGCACGGCGGCGGCCACGAGCGCGGCATGCGTTCCGGCACGTTGCCGACGCATCAATGCGTGGGCATGGGCGAAGCCTTCCGCCTCGCCAAGGCCGAGATGGCCGGTGAGATCGCGCGCATCCGCGGGCTGCGTGACCGCCTGCTGAACGCGCTCAAGGACATGCCCGAGGTGTACGTGAACGGCGATCTCGATCACCGCACGGCCGGCAACCTCAACATGAGTTTCAATTTCGTCGAGGGCGAATCGCTCATCATGGCGCTCAAGGACATCGCCGTGTCCTCGGGCTCGGCCTGCACCTCGGCGAGCCTGGAGCCCTCCTACGTGTTGCGCGCGCTGGGTCGCAACGACGAACTGGCGCACAGCTCGATCCGCTTCACCATCGGGCGCTTCACCACGCAGGAGGAAATCGACTACGCCGCCGCGCTGGTACGGGAAAAAGTCGCCAAGCTGCGCGAGCTTTCACCGCTGTGGGAAATGCACCAGGAAGGCGTCGACCTCAGTAAGGTACAATGGGCGGCGCACTGATTCTTAACAAATAACGGTAAAGATCAAAGCGTTTATCAGGAGACACGACGATGGCATACAGCGACAAGGTATTGGAACATTACGAGCACCCGCGCAACGTGGGATCGTTCGACAAGAATGACCCGGACGTCGGTACCGGCATGGTCGGCGCGCCCGCGTGCGGCGACGTCATGAAGCTGCAGATCAAGGTGAACGAACAGGGCGTGATCGAAGACGCCAAGTTCAAGACCTACGGTTGCGGCAGCGCCATCGCCTCGAGCTCGCT
>JBLMXN010000173.1:0-44391 GCA_050257795.1 Bacteroidota bacterium | reverse complement strand
CCGGCTTGACGAATAGCGGCAGACCTATTCTGGACGCCACCTCACCAAGATCGGTTGTCGGCTCGAGCACGGCATACTCCGGCGTGGGAATCCCGGCCGCGGTCCAGATGAATTTGGTTTTCATTTTGTCCATGCCCAGCGCCGAACCGAGCACGCCGCTGCCGGTGTAAGGAATGTCCAGCACTTCGAGCGCGCCCTGAATCACGCCGTCTTCGCCCCAGCGTCCGTGCAGCGCAATGAACGCGCGGTCGAACCGGCCATCCTCGAGCAGGCGTAAAGCCGACCTGTCGGCATCGATGCCATGCGTATCAATGCCCTGTCGTTTCAGGGCCGCGAGCACGGCATTGCCGCTCTTGAGCGAAACCTCGCGCTCGGCGGACGGTCCACCCATCAGCACGGCAACTTTTCCGAAGTCACGTCGCGTCATTTGGCCTCGCCCATCACCCGCACCTCGGGTTCCAGTATGACGCCCTGCTGTCTTTCCACCTCGGCTTGCACGCGCAGGATCAGCCGCTCGATATCGGCGGCAGTCGCGCCGCCGGTGTTGACGATGAAGTTGGCGTGCAGTTCGGACACGCAGGCCTTGCCCTCGCACGCACCCTTGAGCCCGCAGACTTCGATCAGGCGCGCGGCGAAATTCCCCGGCGGGTTCTTGAACACCGAACCCGCGTTCGGCAGTTGCGTCGGCTGGGTCGCGCCGCGTTTGGCCAGCAGCGTCTTGATGAGGGTTTTGCCCTGGGCCGCATCCCCGGCGTTGAGCCGGAAATGCGCCGCCACGAACCATTCGCCCGTCGGTCCGCTGACATGGCGGTAACCGATCCGGTAATCCGCGGGCTGGCGCGTGCGGCGTTCGCCGCGATGGTCGATCGTCTCGACCGCTTCGACGATGTTCCAGGTCTCTCCGCCGAAGGCGCCGGCGTTCATGGCCAGCGCCCCGCCGATCGTGCCGGGAATCCCGGCCAGGAATTCGCCGCCGGTCAGGCCGTGCTCGGCGCAGAAACGCGCGACCTTGGCGCCGGCCACACCGGCCTCGGCGCGCACCACGCCCTCGCGCAGCAGGTCGAGTCCGTTGAGCGCACCGCTGGTCATGATGACCGTGCCGCGCACGCCGCCATCGCGCACCAGCAGATTGCTGCCGAGCCCGACCCAGTGCACCGGCTCCTGCGGCGGCAGCGACTTCAGGAACGCCGTCAGATCGTCGAGATCGGCCGGAGTATAGAGACGGTCGGCCGGGCCGCCGACGCGCCAGCTGGTATGGCGCGACATCGGCTCGTTCAAAAGCAGCTCGCCGCGCAGGCTCTGGTTCGATTTCGCCGGCATCATCCGGTTCTCCTCTGCGCCAACGCCTGGGACAGCGACGCCGCGACCGCGCCGATCGAACCCGCGCCCATCGTCAGCAGCACGTCGTTTCCACGCAGCACGTCGGCCAGCGCCTGCGGGAGCGTGGCGACGTCCTCGATGAAGACCGGATCGGTCTTGCCGCGCGCGCGGATCGCGCGACACAGCGCGCGCCCGTCGGCGCCGCTGATCGGCGCCTCGCCGGCCGCATACACCTCGGTGACGAGCAGCGCATCGATGCCCGAAAGCACGGTGCTGAAGTCATCCAGCAGGTCACGGGTGCGCGTGTAACGATGCGGCTGGAACACCACCACCAGCCGGCGCTGCGGCCAGCTCGCGCGTGCCGCCTCGACCGTAGCCGCTATTTCGCGCGGGTGATGCGCATAATCGTCCACCAGAATCACGTCGCCGCCGTCGCGCGCGACGCGGCCGTTGATCTGGAAGCGCCGCCCAATGCCGGAAAATCCGGCAAGCGCGCGCGTGATCGCGGCTTCCTTCACCCCGAGCTCGTGCGCGATGCCGATGGCGGCGAGCGCGTTCAGCACGTTGTGGCGCCCAGGCTGGTTGAGCGTGACCGGCAGCCAGTTCTTCTGGTCATGCCGCTCGACGGTAAAATGCATCTTGAGTTCGTCCTGGCGGATATCGACCGCGCGCAGATCGGCTTCAGGCGTCGTGCCATAGGTCAGCACCGGGCGATGCACGCGCGGGATGATCTCGCGCACCGCCGGATCGTCGAGACACAGCAGCGCCAATCCGTAAAACGGCAGCTGTTGCAGGAAATCCACGAACGCCTGCTTCAGGCGATTGAAGTCTCCACCGTAGGTACTCATGTGATCGGCGTCGATGTTGGTCACCACCGCCATGAACGGCGCCAGGTGCAGGAACGAAGCATCGCTCTCATCGGCTTCCGCCACCAGATACTGGCCGCGACCCAGGCGTGCATTGGTGCCGGCGCTGTTCAGGCGTCCGCCGATGACAAAGGTCGGATCGAGGCCGCCTTCGGCCAGGCAGCTCGCCACGAGGCTGGTCGTGGTGGTCTTGCCGTGCGTGCCCGCGATGGCAATGCCGCGCTGCAGCCGCATCAGCTCGCCCAGCATTTCCGCGCGCGGAATGACCGGAATCTTCGCCGCGCGCGCGGCGCGGACCTCGGGATTGGTTTCATCGACCGCCGACGACACCACCACCACGTCCACGCCCCTGACCAGCTGCGGGTCGTGACCGATGGCGATTTTCACCCCGAGCGATGCCAGGCGCCTGGTGTTGGCCGATTCGCGCACATCCGAGCCCGACACTTCGAACTGAAGGTTGTGCAGCACTTCCGCGATGCCGCACATGCCGACGCCGCCGATGCCGACGAAATGGACGCGCTTTACCCGATCACGCACCGAGCACCCCCATGCGTTCGTGCAGCCCAGCCGCCGAAGCCCCAGCCCGCTAACGCGCGTGCGAGGCACGCGACCATAAGAATGTGTGGGCGGTCACGCATTGATTGCCCCCAGGCACAGACCCGCGACAGTCTCGGCGGCATCGGTGACGGCGAGATGGCGCGCCGCGCGCGCCATCTTCAGCAACAGATCGCGATTTGCGGCAAAACCTTCCAACAATTCGCGCACCCGCGCCACGTCGAACTCCGGCTGCGGCACCAGCACGGCGGCATCGCGGTCGGCAAGAAAACGCGCGTTGGCCGTCTGATGGTCGTCCACGGCCTGCGGATACGGAACCAGGATCGCGGCCGAACCGGAGGCCGCCAGTTCCGCGATGGTCATGGCGCCGGCGCGGCAGAGAATCACGTCGGCCCAGGCGTAGGCGGCGGCCATGTCGTCGATGAATTCAGTGACCTTGGCCGGTGCCTTGTCGTAAGCCTTGGCCACCGGGGCCGCGGCGTCGCGCCCGCACTGGTGCCACACTTCCGGACAGTGGCCGGCAGCCAACGCCTTCACGGCTCCGGGGACGACTTCGTTGAAAATTCTCGCGCCCTGACTGCCACCGACGACGAGCAGGCGCAGGCGGCCGCTGCGACCGGCGAGCCGTTGCTCCGGCGGAGGCAGCTGGGCGATTTCATCGCGCACCGGGTTGCCCACCGGCCGCGCCGCGATGTGGCTGCCGAACGCGTCGGGAAAGCCGCTCAGGACCTGATCCGCGATGAGCGCCAGCCACTTGTTGGTCATGCCCGGAATGGCGTTCTGCTCGTGAATCAGCAGCGGCCGGCGCATAATCCACGCCATCAGGCCCCCGGGGCCGGCGACAAAGCCGCCCATCGACAGCACCGCGTCGGGCTTGCGCCGGCGCAGCACGCGGAACGCCTGTGCCATCGCATATATAAGTGTGAACGGCAGCAGCAGCCAGCCGAGCCAGCCCTTGCGCCGCACGCCCCGGATGGTGATCCACTCCATGTCGATGGCGAGCCCGGAGGCCGGAACCACGCGCGCCTCGAGGCCGCGACGCGTGCCGAGCCACACCACCTGCACCCGCTTCTGCAGCAGGCGACGCGCGACCGCGAGCCCCGGGAACACGTGCCCGCCGGTGCCGCCCGCCATGATCAGCACGCGGCTCATTCCTTCTCCCAATTGCGGCCGCGCGACTCGCGCCCGATGAGCAGCAACAGGCCGACCGCGATGCAGCTCACGAGCATGCTCGAGCCGCCATAACTCAGGAACGGCAGCGTCAGGCCCTTGGTCGGCAACAGGCCCATGTTCACGCCCATGTTGATCATGGCCTGGCTGCCGACGAGTATCCCGAGACCCTGTGCCAGGCGCGCGCCGTAGATCATGCCGGCGGCCTCGGCCTGGCGCGCGATGGCGAAGGCGCGCACGATGATGATGCCGAACAGCACCATCACGCCGAGCACGAACACCAGCCCGAGCTCCTCGGCCATCACCGCGAACACGAAATCGGTGTGCGCCGCCGGCAGATAGAAAAGCTTCTGCACGCTCGCGCCCAAGCCCGCGCCGAACCACTCGCCGCGCCCGAAGGCGATCAGCGCTTGCACCAGCTGGAAGCCGGTGTTGAACGGATCGGCCCAGGGATTGAGGAAGCTCGTGGCGCGCGCCATGCGGTACGGCGAGACGAGCGTCAGCAGCACCATGCTGCCCACGCCCGCCCCCAGCACCACCATGAAGTGCCAGAAGCGCACGCCACCGAGAAACAGCATGGTGAACACCGTCACGGTGATCACGACCAGCGTGCCCATGTCCGGCTCGAGGATCAGCAGCACGCCGATCGCCGCCACCACCAGGCTCACCATCACGATGCCCTGGGTGAAATTCCGGAGTTCCTCCTGTTTTCGCACCAGGTAGCCCGCCACGTACACCACCGTGAACAGCTTCATGAACTCGGACGGCTGCAGGTTGAAGACGCCGAGCTTGATCCAGCGCGAGCTTCCGTTGACGTGCGCGCTGATACCCGGCACCAGCACCACGAACAGCGAGGCGATGCCGATCAGCAGCAGATACGGCCCGGCCGCCTGCCACCAGCGCACGCGCGTGCGCGCCACGAAGGCCATCAGGACCAGGCCGACCGCGGTCGCGACCGCGTGCCGGATGAGGAAATAGGCGTCGTTGTGCATCTCGCGTTCGGCGTACGCCACCGAGGCCGAATAGACCATGATCACGCCGAGGGCGAGCAGCGCCACGGTGCTCCCGAGCAGCCACGGATCCCACGCGGGGCGCGATCGACCGGCAACACGCGTCGTCCCTGTAGTCAGCACCGCGCTCATGCGAGTTCCTCCACTGCGGCGCGGAAAACTTCGGCGCGATGCTCGTAATTACGGAACATGTCGAAGCTGGCGCAGGCCGGCGACAGCAGCACCACGTCGCCCGTCTGCGCGAGCCCGGCGGCAAGCCGCACCGCGTCGTGCATGTCACGCGCATGATGCAGCGGGACCGCGCCGCCGAGCGCGGCTTCAATAAGCGGCGCGTCGCGTCCGATGAGCACCACGGCGCGCGCATGCTGCGCGCACGCCGGCCGCAGCTCGCTGAAATCCTGCCCTTTGCCGTCGCCGCCGGCGATGAGAATCACCGGCATGGTCATGCCGTTCAGCGCCGCCACCGTGGCGCCGACATTGGTGCCCTTGGAATCGTCGTACCAGCGCACGTTGTTGCGCTCGACCACCAGCTCGGTGCGATGGCTCAGCCCCGCGAAGGCGCGCGCCGCGGCGCAGGCGGCGTCCGCCGTGACACCCGCGGCTTCGGCAAGCGCCATCGCCGCCAGTACGTTCGCCAGATTGTGTCGGCCGGCCAGCGGCACTTCGCGCGCCGCCATCAGCGGCTGCTTGCCGCGCATCAGCCAGGTTTCACCGTTGCGCTCATCGAGGCCGTAATCCTGCGCCGCGAGCGGCCGGCTCAGACTGAAACTGACCGTGCGCCGTCCCGAGTCGCGCATGCGCATCACCAGCGAATCGTCGGCATTCAGCACCATCGTGCCGTTGCCGCGGAAAATGCGCGCCTTGGCCGCGGCGTAGTCGTCGAGACTCGCGTAGCGATCCATGTGGTCGGGCGTGATGTTGAGCACGGTGGCCGCGCGCGCGTTAAGGCTCCAGGTGGTCTCGAGCTGGAAGCTCGACAGTTCGAGCACGTACACTTGCGGCTCGGAATCGGCGAGCAGTTCCAGCGCCGGCACGCCGATGTTGCCACCGACCGCGGTGCGCAGGCCGGACTGCCGGCACATCTCGCCGGTCAGTGCCGTCACCGTGCTCTTGCCGTTGGCGCCGGTGATGGCGATGACCGGCGCGGTCGCCTCGCGCGCAAACAGCTCGATGTCGCCGATGGCCTGGGTGCCGCGTTCGATGGCGCGCGCGATCGGCGCTTGCTTCACCGAAACGCCGGGGCTCACCACGAGCAACCCCGGGTCGTCGAACAACGCCGCCGGCAGGCCGCCGGTGTGCGCGGTGACGCGCGGGAACTCGCGCGTGAGCTCGTCGAGCTTGGGCGGCTGCGCGCGCGTGTCCACGACCGTGACGGCGTAGCCGCGCCCGACGAGGTGACGCACGCACGAAAGTCCGGTCAGCCCGAGGCCCACCACCAGCGCGCGTTTTGTCTCTGTCTTGGCCATTAACACTGCGCTCATGTTCAACGTATCTTCAACGTTGCGAGTCCGATCAACACCAGAATCAGCGTGATAATCCAGAAGCGCACGATTACCCGCGGTTCCGGCCAGCCTTTCAGTTCGAAATGGTGATGCAACGGCGCCATCCGGAAGATGCGCTTGCCGGTGAGCTTGAATGACGCCACCTGCAGCATCACCGACAGCGTTTCCATGACGAAGATGCCACCCATGACGAAAAGCACGATTTCCTGGCGCACCGCGACCGCCACCGTCCCGAGCGCCGCGCCGAGCGCGAGCGCGCCGATGTCGCCCATGAACACCATCGCCGGATAGGTGTTGAACCACAGGAAACCGAGGCCGGCGCCGACGATGGCGCCGCAGAAAATGAGCACCTCGCCCGCGCCGGCGATGTAGGGGAAGCCGAGGTAGACGGAGAATTTCGCGTGCCCCATGACGTAGGCGAAAATGCCGAGCGCGCCCGCGACCATCACCGTCGGCATGATCGCGAGCCCGTCGAGGCCGTCGGTGAGATTGACCGCATTGCTCGAACCCACGATCACGAAATAGGCGAGCAGGATGAACACCGGCCCCAGCGGGATGACGATATTCTTGAACACCGGCAGGATCAGCGCAGTCTCGGCCGGACTCTTGGCGGTGTAATAAAGGAACAGCGCCGCCGCCAGTCCCGCCACGGTCTGCCAGAAGAACTTGGCCCTGGCGCCGATGCCGCGCGGATCCTTGTTGATGATCTTCCTGTAATCGTCGACCCAGCCGATGGCGCCGAACGCCGCGGTGGTGAACAGCACCACCCACACGAAGCGATTGGACAGGTCCGACCACAGCAGCGTGGCAATGAAAACCGCGATGAGAATCATGGCCCCGCCCATGGTCGGCGTGCCGGCCTTGGACAGGTGGCTTTGCGGTCCGTCCTTGCGCACGGTCTGGCCGAGCTGGCGGTCGCCGAGACGGCGGATCACGGCCGGACCGATCCAGAAGCTGATGACGAGGGCCGTCAACACGCCGAGAATGCCGCGCAGCGTGAGATAGCGAAAGACGTTGAAAAAGGAGAGATCCCGGGTCAACGTCTCGAAAAGATAAAACAGCATTTAACCGGCCCTCCCGGTTGTCGTCGCGGCCGGTCTGGTGATGCCGGTGACGACGCGCTCCATGCGCATCACCCGTGATCCCTTCACCAGCACCGTCATGTCCGCGTGCATGCAGTCCTGCAGCGCCTCAATCAGCGCCTCCGGGCTTTCGAAGTGGCGCGCGCCCTTGCCGAAACCGGCGACCGCCAGCCGGCTCAGCTCGCCGATGGCGAACAGCCGCTGGATGCCGATGCGATTCGCGAGCTCGCCGACGCGGCGGTGGATGTCGGCGGCGGTCGCGCCGAGCTCGGCCATGTCGCCCATTACCAGCACGCGCTCGCCGCTGAATTCCTTGAGTACCTGGATGCCGGCCGCCAGCGAGGCGGGGTTGGCGTTATAGGTGTCGTCGATGACGCGCGCGCCGCTGATGCCCGGCTTCACCTCGAGCCGGCCGGAAACGGCCCTGAGTTTTTCGAGGCCGGTTCGCACTTGCTCGAGCGAGGCGCCGGCGGCGATGGCGGCGCCGGTGGCCGCGAGCGTGTTCATGACATTGTGCCGGCCCAGGAGTGGTACGCGCATGTCGATAGTCCCGTGTGTGGTGGTTTTGAGATGAATGGCGCTGCCGGCGCCGGTGAGCTTGTACTCCGCGCTCACGTCCGCCGGATGGTCGAGACCGAAGGTGATGCTCCTCTTCAGCCCGGTCAGGGTCCTCCATAAGGCGAAATGCGCGTCGTCGGCGTTGAGCACGGCGGTGCCGTCGCGCGCCAGCCCGATGAAGATTTCGCCCTTGGCGCGCGCGACGTCCTCGACCGTGCCCACGCCCGCGAGGTGCGCCTCGCCGGCGTTGGTGATGAGCGCGATGGTCGGATGAGTCAGGCGCGACAGGTATTCGATCTCGCCGGGATGGTTCATGCCCATTTCAATCACGGCGTAGCGATGCTCCGCGCGCAGGCGCGCGAGCGTGAGCGGCACGCCGATGTCATTGTTGAGGTTGCCGCGCGTGACGCAACCGGGCCCGGTTTCGCCCAGGATCGCGCCGATCATTTCCTTGACCGTAGTCTTGCCGTTGCTGCCGGTCACCGCGATCACGGGAATGTCCCGAAACTGGTTGCGCCAGAACGCCGCGAGGTTGCCGAGCGCCAGGCGCGTGTTCGGCACCCGCACGTACGGCAACGGCGTCTCCATGTCGCGCGCCAGCAGCGCGCCGGCGGCGCCGGCGGCGATCGCCTCGGCGAGAAAATTATGCCCGTCGAAATGCTCGCCCTTGATCGCGACGTACAGATCGCCGCGCTGCAAGGTACGGGTGTCGTGACCGACGCCGGTGAAAACCGCGTCGCGGCCGACGAGCGGGGATTTCAGGACGTCGGCGAGAATGGCGAGTGACATCACGCGGCTGCACCCAGTATGTCGCGCACGGCGTCGCGATCGCTGTACGGCAGGCGCGTATCGCCCACCTGCTGATAATCCTCGTGGCCCTTGCCGGCCACCAGCACGATGTCGCCCTCGCCGGCGCGGCCGATGGCCTCGACGATCGCACGGCGGCGATCACGGATGATTCTGGGTGTGGCGGTCATGCCGGCGACGATGTCGCGGATGATCGCGTCGCCCGACTCGTGCCGCGGATTGTCGTCGGTCAGCACCACCACGTCGGAGAGCCGCTCGGCGATCCCGCCCATGACCGGGCGCTTGCCGCGATCGCGATCGCCGCCGCAGCCGAAAACGCACCAGAGCTTGCCGCGCGCGTGCTCGCGCAGCGCCAGCAGGATTTTTTCCAGCGCGTCAGGGGTGTGGGCGTAATCGATCACCACCAGCGGCAGGCCCTGCATGCCGCCGAAACGCTCGGCGCGCCCGGACGGCGCGTGCGCTCCCGCCAACCGCGCCGCGGCCTCTTCCGGCTCCAGACCAAGGGCCAACAACGTCGCCAGCACCGCGAGCAGGTTGTAGGCGTTGAAGCGACCGATCAACGGGCTGCGCAGTTCGGTGTCGCCGGCCGGCGTGGCGATGCGCAGGTGCATGCCTTCCGGCGACAGTCGCAGCTCGCGCGTCCGCACGTCGCCGCCTTCGATGCCGTAACTCAGCGTCTCGATCCGCGAACCCATGCCGGCCAGGAGATTGCGTCCGAAGGCGTCGTCATGATTGATCACCGCGTGCTGCAAACCTTCCATTGCGAACAGCCCGGCCTTGGCCGCGCCGTAGGATTCCATGTCGCCGTGGTAATCGAGGTGATCGCGCGTGAGGTTGGTGAATACCGCGACGTGAAACGCGACACCGTTCACGCGTCCCTGCTCGAGCGCATGCGACGACACCTCCATCGACACGTGCGTCGCGTCCCGCTCGATAAATTCCGCCATCAGGCGCTGCACCGTCACCGCATCCGGCGTGGTGTGCAACGAGGCGTTGAGCGCGCCGGGAAAACCGGAACCGAGGGTGCCGATCACGGCGCAGCGCCGCGGCGGCTGGTCCAGCGCCTGCGCCAGCAACTGCGTGCACGTGGTTTTGCCGTTGGTGCCGGTGACGCCGACGACGACCAGGCGGCGCGAGGGCGATCCGTAAAAACGGTCGGCGATGAAGCCGATTTGACGCCGCAGTTCGGCGACCGCAAACGCCGGCACCGGCGCGCCGCGCACGACAAAACCATCATTGGATTCGTACACGACCGCCGCCGCGCCCCCGGCCACGGCGTCGCCGATGTAATCGCGGCCATCCGCGACCATGCCCGGCAACGCCAGGAACAGATCACCCGGCCGCACGCGGCGGCTGTCCGTCTGCAGGCTGCCGATCTCGCGGTTGGCGATGCCGGGCACGCGCGCGATGCCTTCGAGGAGTTCACGCAGTTGGCGGGTTGCCGTTGCCGGGCTCATTCGCCCACCCGTTCGTTCTTCACGGTCAGGATGCGCGGCGCCAGACGCGGGGCATCGGGCGGGACATCGAGCAGGCGCAGCGCGCCGGTCATCACCCGTCCAAACACCGGCGCCGCGACCGCGCCGCCGAAATAACCACCGCGCGTGGACTCGTCCACCACGACCACCATCACCAGCCGCGGCGCGGACACCGGCGCGAAACCGGCGAACCACGAGACATATTTTTCCTCGGAATAACCGCTCGCGGTCAGCTTGCGCACGGTGCCGGTCTTGCCGGCCACGCGATAATCCGCGACCTGGGCGCGCGCGCCGGTGCCGGCGTCGCTCACCGCGAGCTCGAGCATCGACTGGATGCGGCGCGCGGTGGTTACGGACATCACGCGCTGCCCCGGCGGCGGCGCGTCCACCGCCCGCAGGGTGAGCGGCAGTTCCTCACCGTCGTTGGCCAGCGCCACGTAGGCGCGCGCGAGTTGCAGCGGGGTCACTGAAATGCCGTAACCGTAGGAGATGGTCGCCTGCTCCACCGGGACCCAGCGCGACGGCGGATTAAGCACGCCATCGACCTCGCCCGGCAGCTGCGCGCCGGTCGGCTGGCCGAAGCCGACGCTGCGCAGCATCTGCCACATGCTGTTCTTGTCGAGCGAAAGCGCGATCTTGGAAGCGCCGACGTTGCTCGATTTCTCGATCACGCCCGCGACCGTCAATACCCCGTAGTCGTGAACGTCGCGGATGGTGCGGTCGCCGATGTGGAGCAGGCCCGGCGTGGTGTCGATCACGGTTCCGGGCTTGTACTTGCCGCTCTCGAGCGCGCAAGCGATGGTAAAGGGCTTGAGGGTCGAGCCCGGCTCGAACAGGTCGGTCACCGCACGGTTGCGGAAGATGCGGCTGTGCAGGCCGGCGCGGTTGTTCGGATTGAAGTCCGGTTCGTTCACCAGCGCCAGCACCTCGCCGGTATGCGCGTCGACCACCACGGCGCTGCCGGCGCGCGCGCCGTGTTCCATCACCGCGTTCTTGAGCTCGCGGTAGGCAAGATACTGGATGCGGCGGTCGATCGAGAGCACCAGATCCTTGCCGGGCTGCGGCAGCGCCACGCTCTCGGCCACCTCCACCGCGTTGCCCTGCAGGTCGCGCAGCACGCGCTTGGCGCCCGGCACCGCGCGCAGCCAGGAATTGAAGGAAAGCTCCGCGCCTTCCTGCCCCTGATCGTCGACGTTGGTGAAACCGATCACGTGCCCGGCCACCGGACCGAGCGGATAGTAGCGGCGGTATTCGCGCTGTAGCGCCACGCCGGAAACCTTGAGCGCCATCACGCGTTCGGCCAACGCCGGCGGCACGTGCCGCTTGAGGTACATGAACTCGCGACCGTCGAATTTCCGCGCCAGCTGACCGATATCGCGCGGGTTGATGTCGAGCAACGCCGCGAGCCGCGGCCAGCTACGACGCTCTTGCGCCAGCGTCTCGGGGTTGGCCCACACCGAATCCACCGGCGTGCTGACCGCGAGCGGCGCGCCATTGCGATCGAGAATCATGCCGCGATGCGAGTTGTCCGTGACCAGGCGGGAGTGCCGGGAATTCCCCTGCGCCTGCAGGAAGTCGGAGTTGAAAACCTGCAGATACACGGCACGCATCGCGAGCGACACCATGCCGCCCAGGTAAAACAGCAGCACGATCGCGTTGCGCACCGGATGATGGGTCTTGGCGCGACGGCTCATGGTTTGGCCTCGCCGGCGAGCCGCACCACCCGGATATGCGCGGCATCGGGCGTGCCCATGTTCAGGCGGCTGCGCGCCAGGGCTTCAACGCGGCGATGCTGCGACCACGTGGCTTCCTCCAGCAGCAGCTTGCCCCATTCGACATTGAGGGCGTCGCGTTCGGCCTGGCGCGCCTGCAGTTCGGCGAACAACTCGCGGCTTTCCTGCCGGGTCTGCACCACGGCGATGGAGACCACCATCACCGCCGCGAGCAACAGGATCAGGCGCTTAGGCATGGGTCTCCTTTTGCGCCTCGGTGCGCTCGGCGACGCGCAGCACGGCGCTGCGCGCGCGCGGATTGCGCCGCGCTTCGGCTTCGCCCGCCTGCATCGCCTTGCCGATGACTTTCAACCGGCCACGGAATGTCTCGTGCCGGACCGGCAGATCGGGCGGCAGTTCCTCGCCCTTCGCCTCGGCGCGCATGAAATGCTTCACGATGCGATCCTCGAGCGAATGAAAACTGATCACCGCGAGCCGTCCGCCCGGTGCCAGCGCGCGCACCGCCTGCGGCAGCACGTCTCTGAGCTCGTCGAGCTCGCGATTGATGTGTATGCGGATCGCCTGGAAGGTGCGCGTTGCCGGGTCCTTGCCGGTCTCGCGCGTGGGCACGGCGCGCTTGACGATCTCCGCCAGCCGCTGCGTCGTCGTGATGGGTTCGACGGAACGTTCGCGCACGATGGCGCGCGCGATGCGTTTGGCGAAACGTTCCTCACCGTACTCGCGGACGACGCGCGCGATTTCATCTTCGCGGGCGCGGTTGATCCACTCCGCGGCGGATTCGCCCGCGCGCGGGTCCATGCGCATGTCGAGCGGACCTTCGAGGCGGAAACTGAAACCGCGAGCGGCCTCATCGAGCTGCGGCGACGACACGCCGAGATCGAAAAGAATCCCGTCGATCTTCCCGGTGAAGCCGAGCTGGTCGACGGTGCGCCCCAGCAGGGAGAACGATCCCTGGGTCACGTGCACGCGCGCGTCGGTGCCGTAACGGCGGCGCGCATCCTCGCAGGCTTGCGGATCGCGATCGAACAACAGCAACCGCCCCCGCTCCTCCAATCTCTGCAAAATTTCCCGCGCGTGCCCGCCCCGTCCGTAGGTGGCATCGACATATACGCCGTCTGTCTTCACCTGCAGTGCTTGCAAGGCCTCCTCCAGCAACACCGGGACGTGGCGGGGTTCATTCACGCGTCTTTAACTAGAGCGAAAGCGATTCGAGATCAGGCGGCAGCTTGCCGTCTTCCGCGCCTTCCGCCTCGAGCCATTCCGCGCGACGCGCGTTCCACGCGCCCTCGTCCCAGATTTCGAATTTGTTTCCCTGACCGATCAGCACCACGTCCTTGTTCAGTCCCGCGAACTCGCGCAACGGCGGCGCCAGCAGAATGCGGCCGTTGCCATCGAGCTCGCATTCGGTGGCGTGCCCGACGAGCAGACGTTGCAGCTTGCGCGTTTGTTTGTTGAAGCTCGACAGCTTCATGATCTTGCGCTCGATCTCCTCCCATTCCGGCTGCGGATAAAGCAGCAGGCAATGGTCGCGATCGACGGTAAGCACCATCTGCCCGTTGCACTGGCGCGCGAGTTGCTCGCGATAGCGCGTCGGGACCGCCATGCGGCCCTTGCTGTCGAGTGATATGGCGTTGACACCGCGGAACATTTTTTCCCTTTTCTTCCCGCTCTAAACCACAAAAAACCACATTTCTCCACTTAACGACACTATAGATAGCGGGCCCAAGGGGTGTCAAGAAAAAACTGATCGTCCCGCAAAATTTCTTCTTTGCAGGACAGGAAGTTAGGAAGGGAAGATGAAACATCGACGCCTGAATCAACACGGCGCTGTCATTTGAGCTGAATACAACACCGTTTGTCGGCTATAACTAGACTTAAATCAGTAATAAAAACAGAAAATTAAAATCCTATCTTAAAGTAAAAAAAGGAGTCGGCCGGTAAGCCGGGTTCTGTCGTGGACAGCCATTCTTCTGGGACGCGCGTCGCCACGCGCCTCAAGCGGCCAACCCGGGAACGATGCGGGCCGCATCATGGTTCCCCTATTCGGCCTTACTCCGGGTGGGGCTTGCCCTGCCACGGATGTTGCCACCCGCGCGGTGCGCTCTTACCGCACCATTTCACCCTTACCGGTCCCCTGAAATGAATCAGGCGACGTAGGCGGTGTATTTTCTGTGGCGCTTTCCATCGGCTCACGCCGCCCAGGCGTTACCTGGCACCCTGCCCTGTGGAGCCCGGACTTTCCTCCACCCGAACGCACGAGGCGCTCGGGCAGCGGCTGTCTGGCCAACTCCGCATCGGATTATACCAGTTGCCGGGGCATAAGTTCCGCATGAATCAGCGCGTGCGATATTTGGCGGCGTAATGCGTGCGCAGAACCTTGCGCCTGTGGACGTCGAGTTTGGGATTCGCGACGCCGGGAGATGCCGTGCGATTTGGCGTCGGGGCGGATCGCCGCTCGCTTCGTTTCTTCACGGGACTACGCCGCCGGCTCGGCCGGCCCGAAATTCAATCCCACGGAAATACGTGGACGGTTCGATTCTTTGCGCGTCACCTCATGCAACACGTCGGGGGCGAACAGCACGAACGTTCCCGCGCGCGGTTCGATCTCGTCGCGAAGCTCGCCACGATGCATGACGAGTCGTCCCGAGTTCGGTGGAACTTCAATGTAATAAACGCCCGACAACAGCTCTTCGGCATCGTCATGCGTATGCGCATAGGTCATTTCTCCCGGCTGCATCACGTTGAGCCACCAGCCGACGCGCAGCGTTTCCGCGGTCCGCGCCAGAAACAACGACGCGGCCAGGCGCGTGGAATCGAGTATCGTCTCGATTCCCGGCAGCGCTTCCGGCGTTACGTAGAGATTCTCGTATCGCCCGCCGAGAAAATGACTCTGGCGCAGAATATCCTGCATGCCGAGTCGCGTGACCCGCGCGCTCAGGCTCGCGTTCAACACGCGACAGAAATCGCATTCATGGATGACATAACGCGTCACGTGATCTTACTTCTTCGTTTTGTCACGCGGACCGAAAAGCTCGTCGAGTTTGTCGCGCGCCGCGCCGGATCGATCATCGGCCGCGACGGTACCGCCGAACAAGCCGTCGAGCCTGGCCTTGGCCGCCTGCGTCCTGGCGTTGTCCGGCGGCTGGTGCGCGTTCGGCCGCGGCTTGAACCAGTCACAGAAATTCGCGCCCTCTTTGTCGCGCACATCCTCCGCCCGCTCCTCGCGGCATTTGTCGGCCAGGCGCGGATCGTAGAACTCACACAGGCGGCAGGCGTGCTGATAAGCGCGGCACTTCGGGCATTCAGCCAGGCGCGACAGCGGCAGCGGCAAGTCCGCCAGCGAAGCGCCGCATTTCCAACAGACAAGCGCGGATGACATGGCGATATTTTCCTGTGCGGCCCGCGCCAAGCCCTGGCACCGGGCGCGAAAAAATGTATCTGGCCGGTATACTAGCGCATCGTGGCCAACCCCAACAAAAAACCAAACTCCGGCACGCAACGGCCCGACACGCACCGCGTGCTTTTCCCCGTGGCGGCGGTCTTCGCCGCGACCGCCGTGCCGCTGTGGCTGGCGGCGCAGGCCCGGTCGCTGCCGTTCGCCTCGCCCCTGTGGCACGGTCACGAAATGCTCTTCGGCTATGCGGCCGCGGTGGCGGCGGGTTTTCTCGTGACGCGCGCGGCGCCTTACGTGCCGTGGATCCTGCTCGCCGCCTGGATCGCCGCCCGCGTCGCGACGTTCGTCCCGGACGCGCGGCTGGCGTTTCTCCTGGGAATTTCCTTCCCGCTCGCACTGCTCGTGCCCGCGGTCCGTCCGCTGCTGCGTGGCGCCAAGCGCTGGGAAAACCGCATCGTTCCGGCCGTGATCATGGCACTTCTCGCGCTCGACACCATGTGGTGGAGCGGCGCGCTGCAGTTCGGCGCGGTCGTGCAACAGCGCGCGCTGATCGCGGGGGTCGATCTGTTCGCGCTGCTGATGCTAATCGTGGGCGGACGCGCGTTGCCGGCCGCGGTCGGCGGTTACCTCGAACGCCGCGGCATCCGGCGCCGGGATTACGTCCGCCGCGGTTACGAATTGCCAATCGCGGGACTCGCCGGAGGCGCGTGCCTGCTCGATGCCTTCGGCTTGGGCGCCGCGGCGGGCGTTCTCAACGTGGCCACGGCGCTGGTAACACTGGCGCGCATCCGGCCGTGGCAACTGCACTATACGCGCGCGCGTCCGGAGCTGTGGGCGCTCGCGCTCGGCTACCTGTGGCTCGTGCCCGGGCTGCTGCTCAAGGGATTCGCGGCGCTCGGGATGGGCATGCCCGTTAATCAGGTCCTGCACGGCGTTACCGTCGGCGCGCTCGGCACGCTGACGCTGACCATGATGGCGCGCACCGCCGTGCTGCAGGCACGCCGGCCATTGGAACATTTTGGCGACATCGGATTCGGCGCCCTGCTGGCAAGCGCCGCTGCGCTGCTACGGCTGGTCGCGCCGCTGGCGCCAAACCAGCAGACCGCACTACTGTGGAGCGCCGCGGCCCTGTGGTCCGCGGCCTTCCTGGCGCTGCTGCGACGGCTATGGCGCACGCCGCGGCGCTGACATGTATCGATTGACGCGGCGCCTGGCGCCGCCGTTATGCTATGCGTGTCAACTCAACCGGCGCTCATGAAACCAACAGTCATCGTCGAATATGCACTCTCCCGCGACGCGCCCGTCGCGCCTGAACGGGAAGGCAAGTTCGTGCAGCTCGTCCTGCGCGGCCGGGAATATCTCGTGTTCGCCCCGCGCGAGCTGCATCGCTTTCACAACCAGATCCTGGGTCAATTTCTCGCGGAACGGAATCTTCCGCACCGCTGGTCCGGCGCTCAGGTGCTGGAAATCAAAGCACCGGATCTGGCCGTCATCGGCGGCGGCAAGTTCCGCGTGAACACGGAAACGAAATTGCTGGAGCTGTGGGACAACTCCCAGGTCTACGGCCGGTTCGACGACCGCGGACTCACCGAACGCATTGGCGCCGCCGATCACCCGTGGAGCGGCTATTCCGTCCGGATCGGCTAAGCTCTCTCTGACATGTCTCCTGAACACGACATCGCCGCCCGCTTCGAGCTGGACGGAAACGACCTCGAGGTGCGGCCCTTTGGGCACGGGCTGATCAACGACAGTTTCCTCGTGACCACCGCCTCGGGTCGCCGCGCGATCCTGCAGCGCATCAACCGCCATGTGTTTCCACGGCCGGAATGGATCATGGAAAACCTGCGCACGCTGATCGATCATGTGCAACGATGCGAACCTGCGCCTGGCGCGCGCGAACTGCGCCTGCCCCGGATACTCGTCACCCGTGACGGCAAGGACTACGTGGTCGACCGCGACGGCAGCTTCTGGCGCGCGCTTGGTTTCATCGAAAACACCCGGAGCTTCGAAACCCTGACGAACGCGGCGCAGGCCGAAGAGGTGGGTTTCGCGCTCGGCCGGTTTCACGCGCTGGTGCACGACCTCGACCCTGCAAGGCTGCACCAGACCCTGCCGGGATTTCACAACGCGCCGGGATACTTCACGCGCTTCCTGCGTGCCTCCGCCCGGCCACGAGCTGTGGTGGCGAGCCGGGAAATACTTTACTGCCTGGCGTTCGTCGAAGCGCGCTGGGATCTCACGCGCATCCTCGAGTCCGCCAGGCGCGACGGCTGGCTGGCGCTGCGCGTGATCCATGGCGACACCAAGCTCAACAACTTCCTGTTCGATGCCGCCAGCGGGCGCGCGGTCAGCCTGATCGACCTCGACACCGTACAGCCGGGATTGATCCACTACGACATCGGCGATTGCCTGCGCTCCTGCGCCAATCGCGCGGGCGAGTCGCCCGCGGATCTCGCCGAGGTTCGCTTCGAACTCGATATTGGCCACGCGATCCTGAAAGGCTATATCGCCGAAACCCGTCACTTCCTCACGGCCGAGGATTATCGCCACCTGTACGGCGCGATCCACCTCATACCCTTCGAGCTCGGTTTGCGCTTTCTCACGGATTTTCTGGAAGGCGATCGTTATTTCAAAACGGATTGGCCGGGACAGAATCTGCACCGCGCGCGGGCGCAGTTTGCGCTCGTCGCCGATATCGAGCGGCAAGAGGAAGAAATAAAAGCCCTCGTGGCGGAACTGGGCGGAGCCTGAGGCAAGAGCGATCCGGCACGCCGCTCGCACTCTCGCTGGGCGATCGCGAGACGGCTAGACCGCGCTGCCGAAACCCCTGTCGATCACACCGGCCGGGGCCTTGAGACCCGCCAGCCGACAGCCTTGCGCTACCGGTCCGCCCGGGAACAACGTGTAGAGATGCTTGATGCCGCCCGTGGCGTGAAATCTTTCGTCCAATGCGTCGTGCAGCTCGCGCACGTTGATGGCGCCATCCTTGTGCTTGGCGAAATATTCCTGCAGCGCACGCAGCGCCTCCCAATGTTCTTCCTGGATTTTCAGGCCTTCATCCTGCGCCGCCTTGAGGGCGAGCTTGCTCGTCCAGCCCTCCGGCGCATAGGGAAACTTGGGATCCTGATCCACGCCGTTTCCGCCTTTCACGATGGATTCAATCAAGCTGGCCATGGTTCACCTCCGGGTTGTTTCTGGCTGATCACGGTCTTTCCACTGAACACGCTGATTTTAACTACATCGATATGCCGGCGCACGTCCCGTGACCGGCATCAATATATTCCCTGTTTCCAGGCTTATTTGCCCGCCTGTTGCAGCACCTTGAGCGTATCGATCACCTCCCGGCTGTGGCTGTCGGGGTCGACCTTGCGGTAAATTCCGGCGATGCGGCCCTGCGGATCAATCAGGAAGGTCTGGCGGCGGGCGAAACGGATCGGCCCGAGCGACCACAGCGCGCCATACTGCCTGGCGACCTTGCCGTCGGTATCCGCCAGCAGCGGAAACGGCAGACTGTATTTATTGGAAAATTTCACGTGGCTTTCCGGGCTGTCCACGCTGACTCCGAGGATTTCCACGCCGAGCTTTTTTGCTGCCAGGTAATCGTCGCGGAAATGGCAGGCCTCCTTGGTGCACCCGGGGGTGTCGTCTTTGGGGTAGAAATACAGCACCACCCACTGGCCGTGAAAGGCCGACAGGCTGCGCGTCCGGCCTTGCTGGTCCGGCAAGGAAAAGTCCGGGGCTGGGCTGCCTATAGTCATCTCCACCTCCTCGGCCAGGGAACACAATGGGCTGAGCGCCAACAGGGCCAGCGCTAACGGATAGATGATTTTGCCAATTTTTCCCATGGAATGCGCCCGGTGGCGGTTTCGATTTCTCCCCCGGACAACGGGCTCGGTTAATCTTTGTACATTATTACCAACTCAGAAAGCGCAGCCGCGCTTTTTCCGGTTGATCCCGCCGGCCGCGACGGGCAAAATGCGCCCCTTTCATTCGGGTCGCGCCCGCCTGCCCGGGGGCCGAACGCCGCGGTTCATTCATTTGACTTAACGCTAAGAGGAAAAATCCATGAAACTGATTCTTTTGGGCGCACCCGGTGCCGGCAAGGGCACGGTCGCCAAGCAGCTGACGCAGCTCGACGGCTCGGTGCAGATTTCCACCGGCGACATCCTGCGCGGCGCGGTGCAGGCCGGCTCCGATCTCGGCAAACAGGCCAAGGCCTACATGGATCGCGGCGACTTGGTGCCGGATGAACTCATCATGGGCATCATGGAAAAGCGCCTGCAGGAACCCGATTGCCAAAAGGGCTTTCTGCTCGACGGCTTCCCGCGCACCATTCCCCAGGCCGAGGCGCTCAAGGTGCTGCTCGCCAAGCTCGGCATCAAGCTCGACATGGCGGTCAACATCGACGTGCCGCGCAACGTCATCCTCGACCGTCTGACCACCCGCCGCACCTGCTCCAATCCCAAGTGCCAGGCGATCTACAACGTCAAGAGCATGCCGCCGAAGAAGGAAGGCATCTGCGACAAGTGCGGCAGCCCGGTGGTGCAGCGCGAGGACGAGACCGAGGCGGCCATCAGCCACCGGCTCGATACCTATAATAAGAAGACCGCTCCGCTCATCGGCTTCTACGACAAGGAAGGCATGCTGCTCACAGTGAGCGCCACCTCGAGCGAAGCCGTCATCGACGCGATCAAGAAAAAACTCGGCAAGTAATCACCGAAGCGACAAAGGCCGGTGCGTCCCTGTGAACCACACAGGGCACGCGCCGGCCTTTTTTTGTGCGGCGCCCCGGGAGTGGCCGGCCCGTCATCTGGGCAGAAAATGTCAGCCCAACCGCTTTGCCGGGCACCCACCGTCGCCGCGGACTTGGAATTGTACATCTCGCCTTGACCTTAACCCCCCAATAAAGTGCGGCAGAGCCGCAATTTCCAAGAATCCCCCTAAAAATAAAGCCCGCTCGATTTGGCCGCAACGGCACCAAAATTGCACATAAATCCAAGGACCCATGATCGCTCCTCCGGGCCTGGGTCTCTCTTTCGTAAATACGGACCGCCCCTGCCCGAATCCAGGATGGCTATTATTTAATCATTATGTCTGATCAAGCGAATAAACGAGGCTTTGCTGCCATGCGCAAGATTGTTGCTATCGTGTTTCTCAGTTTCGCGGCGGTTTGCGCCAGCCACGCAGCCGATGACGATATCCAGAAGGGCATTTTCAATTCCTACCTCAAACAGGCAGCCGATGGCGATGCGGTCGCCCAGTACGTCGTGGCGCAGAGTTACGAGAACGGCAGAGGCACCGAGAAAAACCTGGAGAAGGCCTATCACTGGTACGAGATGGCGGCCAAACAAAACTACCCCCTGGCGGTGGTGAAGATCGAGGAGCGCAATAATAAAGAACAGGCGAAAGCAGAAACCACGAGATCGGAGAAGCCGGAAGCGGCGAAACCCGAGCCGGCCGCAAAAGCCGTCCCCGCGAAACACGTGTTGGAGAAAAACCCTGAACCACCGCATCGGCAAGTCGCGGCAAAGCCGAAAGCCAAACCAACCAAGGCGCCGGTAGCGCCGACGCATGTGCTGCCGCCCGTCAAAGCGAGCAAGCCGGCGCCGGCGGAACCGATCATCCGTGCCGAAGCACCAAAACAGGAAACCAAGTTTCCAGCGACGCAAGATACCAAGTTCCCAGCCACAGAGGTTGTCGCCAAGGCAACGGTCGCCGAGGAACCCCCGCGACCCGCCATCAACGTGATTCAGGCGCTGCTGGGCGGAAAATGGGAACGCAACCGACAGGATGCGGAGTTTCTGCCCTCGTCCCGCGCCGCCTGTCTGCAAAGCAGCAGTGCGGAAGTGGTTTGCTTTTCCCAGGAGCTGACGCGCAATGTTGACAATACCGGCCTGACTTACAACGTGAAATCCGTCATTTCAGGGATCAACAACAAGGATGCGAAGTTTAACCTGCGCTACATTTATAACGTCGTGGACATCGCCGGCAGGCCCTACCCGCAACCCAGCGGCATGCCCGGTGAAAGCAATGACATCATCGCCAAAACCGGCTGGCAGGAGCCGGGAATCAGCATGGAATGTCATCTGCGCGACGAGCATTCGCTGACGTGCACCGGCGCCGATCGGAAAATGACTTACCAGTTCGTGCGCGAGTAACACATCAACGCTGAACGCCTCAATTGTCGCGCATGGACATGCCGGACAACCGTCGGACGGGATCAAGGGAAACCGGGAAGGCAAGGTAAATAATTATGAAAAAAACTATTCATGGTGTGCTGGTACTTGTCGCGGCACTTTGTGTGCTGCCCGCGGCATACGGCCAGTCCGATGCCAAGGAGAGCCAGGACGCGGAACAACGCTTCAACATCGCGATGACCGCGGCGCTCAACAACGAGCCGGAAGCACAGTTCCGGGTCGCGGAGATGTACGAAAAGGGTTCAGGCACTCCGCAAAATCTCCGGATGGCGCACCTGTGGTATCTCAAATCGGCCAACCAGGGCTATGAACCGGCGGTCAAGAAGCTGATCAATTGGGATGACTCGAAACTGCAAGCGCAACAGCGCGAGCGCGTCGAGGAACAGAAACGCCGTCAGGCCGAAGCCGATGCCGCGGCGGCCAAGGCGACGCGTGAGCAGGCCGCCAAATCCGCTCCCGCGCAGGGGGCGCCTCTCACGGCCAGGGAAACCACGTCCGGACGACCGAAAGACAATCTGAAAGAATCAGCAGCGAAAAGTGCCGAGAAAGACACGGCGGAATTCAGAGCCGATCCGTGCAAAACACCCACTGCCAAATTCACTTCAGTCTGTCAGTAACCTGACTCCGGCAGCCGTAAGACAGGCTTACTCGCAGGTCGACAGAAATCTCGCTGAAGGGCTCTTGCAGGGGTTGGTGGTGAACGTCGCCGTTTCGCCGGTGCTTGCCTGGGCAGCGGGCTCAGCAACAGGATTACGAGGCGACACGAGCGCTTCTGCCGGCTCGGTTACCCGCACCTCATCCGTCTTCGCCGTCGCCGTCGACAGGGGCGTTGCGGGTTCAGACGCCTTCATTGCCACCGCATCGGCCGGCTGTTTCGCTTTTTCCGCGGCCTGCGCCAGCTGCTCCTCCCGCTCCCGTTCGCGCGCCCGTGCCGCTTCTTGCTCCGCCGCCAGAGCGTGCTCCCGTTCACGCGCCAACGCCGCCTCCTGCTCCGCCGCCCGGGCGCGTTCGCGCGCCAGTGCGGCGCTGCGCAACGCCTCGCGTTCATGCGCCGCCGCCTCGGCAACCGCGAGGACCGCATCACGTTCGATTTGTCCCAGCCTGGCCTCCTCGACTGCCTTTTTTTTGGGGCCGGGAGATTCGGCAATCGCCGGTTGAATCGGCGCGGCGGCTCGCGCGGGCTGGCTGGCCGGAACGGGGCTGCTCGTTGACTCTGCATCCGCCGCCTTCGGCTCGGCAGGCTGGCGCGTCGTGGCCACGCGCGCCGGTAACACCGCCTGAGGGAAAGCCGTCGCCGGATTTCGCTGATCGTGGAAAAACCAGGCAAGCGAGACGGTCGATATCAGCAGAATGCCGGCGATGGCCGGGACATAACGACCGGCGCGGGTAATCCTGTCCTTGGCCGCGCGGTGCGCCGCTATCCAGTCCGACTTTGCACCCCTGCGCGGCGAACCTGCATCAACAGGTTTCGCACCGCGTGGCTTGCCGGGCAAGTCCTGCGGGGAAGTGGCGACGCCGCCGGGCTCGCTCGTATCGCGCGGCATATCCAGCGGCGCGTCATGGAGCGCAACCGGGATCGCCGCGACCGGCACAACCGAAATCACGCTCTTCCCGGTTTGCCCGATCGCAGCCGGCATGTGCTCCGCCCGCTGAACGACGTCGTCGCCGCACGGCGTATCGGCAACAACCACGGTCTCCGCACCATGAACCCTCGTCGCCAACCCGGAGGTCGCCTGAGGTTCACTTGCCGCACCGGCTGCGGCGTTCCTGACGACGGGCACAGGAGAGGCGTTGCCGGAAATGTCGGCCGACATTCGCGACGTCGCGGTTTTCCGTTCCGCGGCGGGCGTCAGGACGGCTTCGCCGGCGCGTTGGCGCGCGGCAGCGTCCCGGACGCCGCGAGTCGTCGCGGCGTCCGGCACATCCGCCGCCATGGGCGCTTGCACATCCTGAAACCACTGACCTGGCGTCGTCGACGACTCCCGGTGAGCGGCGAAAATCGGCAAGGCGCCGTGCTTCTCGCGCTCGCTTACGATCTGCCCGATGAGCTCGCCGGTGATAACGGCGGCATGTCCGGCGTAGGCATAGACCAGCGCCAGATCGGCCAGGAGATTGATCAATCTCGGAATCCCGCCGCTGTGAACGAACACGGCTTCGCAGGCATCGTCGGTAAACAGCTCGGGCTCGCCGCCCGCCACCCGGAGGCGATGCCGGATATAGCCGCGCGTCTCGACTCCGCTCAAGGCGTCCAGGTGATAATCCACGGCCACCCGTTGCGCGAACTGCTCCATTTCCGGCCTCCGCAGGACGTCACGCAAAGGCGGCTGACCGACGAGAATCACCTGCAACAACAGGTCCTTCTCGGAATTAATGTTGGACAGCATGCGCAATTCCTCCAGCGACTCGGAGGACATGTTCTGCGCTTCGTCGATGATCAGCATCGTTCTGCGTTTTTTTGCATACTGACCGATCAGGTAATCGACGAAAACCTGGTGCAGCCCGGCGCGGTTATCGCCGGCGTTTTCGAGACCGAAGGAATGCAGGATCCAGCGCAGCAACTCGCCGAAGGAGTGATGGGTATTGGTGATCAAGCCGATCGAAACGTCGTCGCCGATCTGGTTCAACAACCGGCGTAACAGGGTGGTTTTTCCCGTGCCCGCCTTGCCGGTGATGACACAGAAGCCGGCGTGGTTTTCCAGGCTGTACTCGAGCAGCGTGATGGCCATCTCGTGCTGCCGGCTCAGGTACAGAAAGGCCGGATCGGGCAGCAGGGAAAACGGCTTTTCCTTGAGCCCGTAGAAGGACTCATACATTGGCAGATCTCCTCACCCTCTGGCGGCGGATATTCGCGGTGCCTCTGCGTGCACCTTCGGTATCCACCGGTCCGGATCAGTATCCGGTTATTTCATTTGTTTCGTTCATTCTGCTGGAGCCGCCACGCCGAATCAATCGCCGGGTCCGCGACGCCGGCTCAACTTGTTAATTCTAAACAGATTTGGACATCCGCCCCGGACACGGCCGTTTCCGTGCCCAGACAATTTCAATCTGGCACCGCCGACATGCCAAAAAATAAAAAACCCGGCACTGGCCGGGTTTCTTATCGCCCTTGCCGCACAGCTCAGGGAATAATGAGCAATACCTTGACGCTGCCGTCGACGAATTTTCCGTCCACGTAGCCGATCGCGTCGGGATTGGTCGCGACCCACTTCTTCACCGCGGCATCGTCGCCGATCTCGTCCGGCGGCTGGGCCTTGCCGGTGAAAAGCAGCTTCGACCAATACACCTTGAGCGCGGAATCGTCCTTCTTGATCACTGCGCTGTAGAACTTCTTGCGCACCGGGCTGTTCTCCGATTGATCCACCGGCACGGCGCGTTTGCCGTTGGAAAATACGCCGACCTTGGCAAGATAGATATTCGCCGTTTCCTCGGCCGTTATGCCCGCCATGTTGTTGCTTGGATGCACGATGATCGCCAGCGCCGCGTAGGCCGGTACGGACCCCAACCCGAGCAACAGCAGGAGCAGCGCCGCCCAAATTTGTTTTAATGATTTCATTGAGAGGTCTCCTAGAACACGACGTCCAGCGAAATTCCGTAAATCATGACGTTACTGCCGGGATCCTTGGCCGCGGAACTGCTTGGCGGGGCAATAAGCAATCCGCGCGTGCCATCCTTGGGCGTCACTTTCTGCGCTTCGAACTTGAGGGCGGCGCCACTGCTGACTTCGTAGCGCAATCCCAACGTCTTGGAAGTCTGTTCAAGCGGAGTCCCGGCGAAAGGAAATCCCGGAGGCGGGGTTGTCGGATTATTGTTATCGCCGATGCGCGCCGTGGTGAAATGCGGCAACCACTTGCCGATGCGATATCCCAGCGTCGCGTACGAGCCCTTCTGGTTGGGGAAGGCGACGTTTGCCCCTCCCTCGATTTCGCGCTTGAAGGCCTCGGAATAAAGCACCACGTTGTGCCAATCCATGGTCACACCCACGCTGGAAAACTTGGCCGTGTCCTGGAAAACCCCGAAAGCAGGGGCATTAACCTTGGTTCTCAGCGCACCGGCGCGGACGGTGAAGATGTCCGAGCTCAGGCTCAAATTGATGCCATGCAGCGCATCGGCTGAAAAATCAACGTACGCTATCGTTCCCGGGCTGGACCCGAAAATAGTACACGTCGCCGGCGGTCCTCCCGTACACTGCGCCGCACCCGGCACCATGTTGATCACTTCCTGCGGCACCAGCGCCTGGGCGCCGCGGCTCACGCCGTAATACGGCTGCACCAGCAGCGACATGTCGCCGAGACGAAACCGCGCCAGCATATCCACGCCGTTCAGGGTGGTAATCGGGTTGGAGCTGTACACCTCCTGCGGCGGACGAATCCACGGATAGGCATAACCGACTTCGTAATAGTCCGAAATCAGGAATGTCGGAAACTTGATCTTGCCGGCACGGATGCTGATCGGGTCGTTCACGCGATAACTGACGAATGCCCAATCGGCCTTGACGTTGGAGTTGTCCTCGCGTGCTTTCGCCAACAGCTGGCCGGTCACGGAGATGTCCGGATTCACCTTGGCCGAAATCTGCAATCCCAGCCGCGAATCGGCGGTGAACCCGGGCGTGTTTTCAATCGTTCCATCCTGCGACACGGCCTTGGTATCGGGTAGCAGTTGCTTGTCGCCATAGGTCGCGCCCGCGGTCAAAAAGCCGCTAACGGAAACCCCCTCCAGTCCGCCTGCCGCTGCCGCGGGCAGGGCGTGCCAGGCCAAACCGAGACACAATAACCCCAATATTCTTTTGCGCATAAATGTCGTCCGTAGTGGATTTTGAGAAGCGTTCAATGACACTTCCTTTATAGTTTGTTTGGCGGAATTTGCCACAAATCACCTGCGGAAATTGGCGCCGGGGCAAAAAACCGCCGCGCTTTCGCGCTGCACGCTCGTGCGCGCGCCTGCGCGTCCGCAACCCGTCACACTCTGGCGAGCGAACCGGCGCTACAGAGACAAAAACCCCGCCAAATGGCGGGGTTCTTGTTTCGCACTTTTGATCGCAGTCTTCTCAAACACAGCCTGTCGGTTTGGGCAGGCCGCCATACTTGGTGATCGGTTTCATCGGTCCGGTCATCCAGAGCTTGAACATGTCCTTCTGGTCAACCTCGACATACTTGGCGAATTTCCGAATCGGCGGCACCACGCCAAACTCGTCATAGAATTCGCGCGCTTTGAGGATATGCGACCATTTGACGTCGTCCAGCGTGACGCCATCGGCTTGCGCCATGGCGCGTCCGATTTCCGGCGTCCACCCGTCGCGGTCGAGCAGATAACCATCACCGTCGCGTTGTGGAATGTCCATAAAACAACCTCGCACTGATTACAATGAATCGGCATCATGCAATAACCGAGTGAAACAGTCAATTATAGCGTCGGCTGACCATGAACTTATGACTCTCATGCCGAATAACACCGCTGAAGAATTTCATAGGCCGCGCGAATCGCCCGGAAGCGCGCCGGGTCACCACCCTTGTCCGGGTGGTGCTGCGCCGCCAGGCGCCGATACGACTGCTTGATGGTCTCCCATGGCGCGCCGACGGGCAGGTCGAGCGTCTGCATTGCCTGTATGCGCTCATCGAGCGCGAGATAGCGTTCGTGAAAACGGCGCAACATCGCCGCGACGTCAGCGTGGCCGGTCTGCATGAAAATATCCCAGTTCAGGTAATAGTCGCGCAGCGGCGCGGCATTCTCCGTCGGCGGTGACCGCAGTTTCGACTTCTGCACCGGCTCCAGACGGATATCGAGCGGTGAAACCGTAAGATACATTCCGGTATCGAAGAGTTCCGATTGCAGCTGATACAGCGCGTTCATTACCAGGAAATGTTTGCGGAACAGTGCCAGATCCGGGCTTTCGCCCGCGAACTCGAAACCGTCTTCGCGTTCCTGCAAGCGCTGGATCAGGTCGTACTCGGTGAGACCGAGGGGAAATTCCCGGATCAGCGCGAGAATGGCGTTTTTGAACGGGTTGTCCGGCATCTTAAGGAAAAATGATAGATCATCGGCCACGGCGTTCGACCCTCGCTCTGGCCTGCTCCGGGACGCGCTATGCCATGAAAACGCCGCGGGATCCCCCCGCGGCGGAATCAATGTGGTACAATGCGCCTTCGGGTTGTCCCCGCAAAGTGCTGCCGGCCCGTAATTGCCTGTTTTTCCAGATGTAAATTGATTTATCCGCTATCCAGACGGAGATTTGCCCATGGCCCAACAGACGTCCGAAACCAAGAATCCCGCCGCCACCACCTCCAAGGACGGTGGTAACGCCAAGCTGCGCCCGTTCAAGGTCGTGCGCGTGGAAAAAACCAACGCCCCCGAGGGGGGGCATGGGCGGGAATGGTACCGTTATGTCCTCGACAGCGGACGCTCCACGATTACCGGGCAGCGCTGCGGCTCGCGCAAAGATGTTCTGGCCTATGCCGCGCAGTGCGCCGACCAGCTCAATGCCCGCGGCCTGACGGGACAGTCCATCTGGAGCCCCCGCGGCCGTAAACCCGCCTCAACCTCCTCAACCTAGATACAAAAACTCCGCAACCCGGCGGAGTTTTGCTTCTTCCTGCTGGCACCCGGTTCGACGCTACCCGATGTCGAAATCGAAAAACTGCACCGCCATTCCCTGATCGCTGACCCGCACGACCCGCCCGGAGACGGTCGACATCGGCTCGCCCCACAGAACTCCTGGCAGGCGCAGCGTGACCGTGGTGCCGATCGGCGGGCATTGCTCGGCTGGCAGCGCCACCAACGCCCCGCCCTCGCTCAAATCGATGGTGTAAATCGTAACCACCCCGATTGAGGGTTCCAACAGCTCCCCTTTGAGAGAGATAACGCGGCGCGGGTGTCGGCGGCGCTCGTTATTATTTTTATCGTCATTATTTTTGTCGTCGGATGACATGGTGTGGGTTATCCGTGCGAATAAAACCCGTGCTTGCATAATCGGGTTATCGGGAAATCCTAGCACATGCACAGGCGGACGCAGCGCGTACATGCGGCCAGAAAACCGCCTTTTTTCCGGCATATCGGCAGGTCTGGGCTAGACTTGCAGAATATGAGCGCGCGCCCGTATATCGCAACCGCCGTTCTGGTGCTCAGTCTCGCCGCCTGCCACAAACCCGCACCGGAGGATGCGCCCGAGGTCAAGACCGAGCACCGCACCGACTTCACACCCGATGAGTTCGGGATCGGTCGACCACACACCCGAAGTGCCCGCTGCAACCGGGAGATAGACCGGCTGCTCGAACAGATCCGCCAGTGCATCAACAAAAATCCCGGCGCCGACTGCGGCACGTTGCGGCAGTCCAACAACAACCGGATTGCCCGGCTCGAAAACTCGCTGCGTTGCGGCCGCTAAATCATCCCGTGGCACCATGATGCACCCATGACGCACGGCCGGTGACCGGTGGTAGGAGATGCGCGACGCGCGCGATGCCACGGGCCGAATGTGTGCCAGACCGTGCCTATACTTATTTATTGGTTCGCATCCTTGATATTGGCTGTCCGGGGCCTGGACCAGAATCGGGGAAGCGACGGCTGGCCCAACGAGGAGGTTACTTGAGGCGATTCAAGAAACACATGGTGCTGGGATTCCGCTGGCTGCGCTGCGGCTGGCGGCTGTTCCGGCTCAATCCCTGGCTGCTCGCGCCGATGGGGTTCCTCTGTGCGCTGACGGTCAGTGTGCTCACGCTGATCCCATTGGCGGGCAATCTGCTGGTCGCCCTGCTGGCGCCGATGCTGCTGGCAAGCGCCACTCTCAGCATCGACACCGTGAGCCGGCACAAGATCGCCTTGCCGGCCGAACTGCGGCGCGCCGCCGTCGAACAATCGCCGCGCGAGCTCCTGAAGATATTTCGCGACGAGGAACGCCTGCTGCCGGTGATCGCCACGGGTCTTTACAGCATGGCTATTGCGCTCATGATCGGCATCCTGGCGCAGCTCGTGGCGGGCGACGCCTGGGTCAATCGCTGGAGCCACCTCGAACCCGGCGCGCTGCCCGGTGTGTTCGCCACCGTGTTGCTCGCGATCGTGCTTTATTTCGGCCTCGCCGCCTCTCTGATCTACGCCCTGCCGCTCACGTTCCTGCGCGACGAGCCGCTGTTTCCGGCGATCCTGCGCAGCTTCAAAACCGGCATGCACTACGCCGGCGGTCTGCTGGTGATCCTGCCGCTATTGCTGGTGGCGCCGGCGCTCCTCGGCGGCATTGCCTCGTATGTCTCGTTCTGGATGGCGAATCTGCTCTGGCTTATCGCCGGCAGTGTCGTCCTGCCGCTCACGGCAACCAGTCTTTATTGCAGCTATCGCAGTCTCTTTCCCCTTGAACGCGCCTGGGACGACGCGCTGACGTCGCCGGGCGCACAAGGTCATTATTCATAAACAGGCAAAGAAACTTCCAATACCCGTCACAGCGACTCGACCCGATACTCTACCGCGAGTGTGTGACTGGCGCCGGCCTTGACCGTGATCACGTTGTCGGCGGCGTTGGCGCTCTCCACGCACACCATCCCGCGCCAGCCGTCCTGCCCCAGGTCGCCCATCTTGTCCGCTTTCGCGACCCACGGATTCCACACCACGGTCGAACGACTGCCGCTCTTGGCGATGCGGATGCGCCGCGTCAAACGCGCGTCTTCGATCACGCACTCGGCATCGGTGTTCAGGTAAATCCGGTCGGTCTCGGCGGCGAAACTTATAGGCCCGTCCTGACGCCGCCGCGCGCTGCCCCCGCCGACCTTGTCGAGATATTCACCGCCTTCCAGACCCGTGATGCGGATATCGGCGATATCGCCGATCTCGAAATAAGTGTGCAGCGCCTCGCCAATGACAAAGTCTTCGTTGCCGGCGTTGAGCGTGGTGAGCTCGAGCGTGAGCGTGCGGCCGACGGTCGCGCGCAGGGAAAGCCGCGCACGGTACGGCCACATGGCGCGCGTCTGATCGTTTTCCACCAGCGTCATTGCCAGTTCGGTCGCACCGTCATCGAGCGCGCGCGTTTCGATCATCTCCCACGGCACGGTGCGGGCGAAGCCGTGCGCCGGCAGGCTTGAATCGGTCGCGTGCGGCCCGAACCACGGCCAGCATACCGGCGCCCCGCCGCGTATCGACTTGCCGGGCGTAAAGCGCGCGGCACGCGAGAGCCAGATCACCGGTGACTGTCCATGCGGCGCCCACGTCAACACCTGCGCGCCTTGCAGCACCAGTGTTGCGCTGGCGTGCGCGTTGGATACCTCACCCACCACCAGCCCGCCGGGACCCTCGATGAAGGTCACCTGACCGGGGATACCGTGACGCGCGTTCAGCGCCGCAAGCTCGATCATGTACGGAAATCCTCCCAAAATTATCGACGTTGACGCCGGAAACTTGGCCCACATGAAACTGTCATTGTAGGAATCACAAGTAATTTTAGGAACCGCCCCCACGAGACAATGCGCTCAATGGCCTCATGTCACGCGCGGGATTTTCCAAATCGGCCGTCGGTCCGGATATATGCCGAATTGATCCAATTCGCGCTTGTCGTACATAAGGATGGTAATTAGCATCCGACCCCGACGAAACAAGGAGGAACACGAATGAAGAGTGAAACGCTCCGGAACTTCGAAACCAGTGCGGATCAAAAGATCAACGGGTTGACGGGCCTGATCGCATGGGTGCCACGCGTGCTCGTGCCGACGTTCTCGCTGTTCTTTCTGTCCTTCGCGCTGCTGTACGCCACCTCGGCGATTATCGAGTTCGTCAAACCCGTGCTCAACGATGGCGATCTGGCGGCGGGCCTGGTCAAAGGGCTGCACATGGGCGTGGTGGCTCTTGCCGTGTACGAGCTGGCGCAGGTGGTGCAGCAGGAATACGACAAGAGCGGCCATGCGGCGGATGCGATCAAGCGCATCCGCCGCGGCGTCACGCGTTTCGCGAGCGTGGTGTTCGTCGCCCTGGTGCTGGAGTCGCTGATCATGGTGATCAAGTACAGCCAGCAGGACCTGGCCGGTTTTCTTTATTATCCGGTCGCCATCATCGCGAGCGCATCGCTGCTGCTGATCGGGCTTGGCGTTTTCATCAAACTGAGCGTTCCGGTGCAGATGGAACACAGTTCACAGGAGGATCAACATGCCTAAATTCTCATTGCCAATGACGCTGGCGCTGACGATGTCCCTTGCCGGCTTCAGCCAGTTCGCGCACGCCGAAGTCACCGCGAAGGACGTGAAACACGACACCGCGCAGGCGGCCGACAGCGCCGCGACTTACGCGGAACAGGAGCGGGACAAGTACATTCGCCAGGCGCAAAATGAAGTTAATGAACTCCGCACCGGAATTGACCGGCTGGGGGCCAAGGCGCAGGCCGCGCGTGACGACGTGAAGGCCCGACTCGACGCCGATATCATGGCGCTCGATAAAAAATGGGGTGTCGCGGAAGCGAAACTGGGCGACGTGAAGGCGGCCAATGCCAAGGTCTGGAAAAGGCTGAAATCCGGCATGGACAGCGCCATCGATGACCTGAAACAGTCATTGGCCCGGGCCAGGAAAGAAGTCATCTGAGTCCGACATACGCCCCGGCCAACCACGACCGCCTCACGGCCGGCGCACGACCAGGACCGGAACGGTGGCGGCACGGATCACCCGTTCCGCGACACTGCCGAGCAATGCATGCGCCAGGCCGCGGCGTCCATGGGTTCCGATCACGATCAGATCGGCGGTCCAGCTGCCGGCTTCCTGCAGGATGACGCCGCCGATTTCCTCGGTCGGCAGTTTCACCAGCAGTCCGCTTTCCGGCTGCAGCCCGGCGTTTCGCGCCTTCGCCGCCGCCACCTCGATGATCTGGCGACTGATCTCATCCGCCCCGTCGACAAACACGATCTTCAGCGTGGCCGCGTGCGCTTTGGCCAGGGCGATGGCGTGCTCCAGGGCGCGGTCGGCGCTGGCGCTGCCGTCTACGGGAACCAGGATCCGCCGGTACATGAACCGCTCCTTTTTGCGCGGGGTTCTGCCCGCACACGCAAAAATTGTCCCGCTTCGGACAGGCTTGCGTATTGACCAACGTCAAGGCCGCGGCCCTTGCTCCCGCGCCCGCCGGATGCGGCGCGATTTTCAGCGTTTCAGGCGCTGGCCGGTTCGTGCTCTTCTTCGACGTGCAGGATCGAGTTGTACCCGCCCGAGAAATTTTCCACCACCTCGGGATTCGACGGATCCTCCTGCCACTCGCCGTCGACCACATAACGGTATTGATACGCCCCGGGCATCAACGTCACGATCTTTTCGAGCACGCCGTCCACGTGACGCGTGACGACGCCGTTGTCCGGTATCCAGTCGTTGAAATCGCCGGCGAGCTGCACATTCCTGCCTTCATAACCGAACAGGCGCAGCACCACCTTCCGCTGGCCGCGCAGCTTGCCGAGCTGCGCGCGGGCCTGGTCGAAGGCGCGCTTCACGGCGCTGAGACGCGCCGCGGCCGCCTCGTCTTCAACGGCCATGGCGCCGGCTTGCAGGCAGGACATGACCTCATCGGCCAGCCGGCCGTATTGCACCGCCGCGACCGAGTGGGGATCGTACGCGACGATCGGCTTTCCCTGGCGCACGGCTTCCTTCAGGCGCACCGTGAACTGCACCATCACGGGCGAGACGTCGTCGGCGAAGCGCTCCGCCACCTCGTGCAGGAATTGCCGGCACAGGCGCGTGCGGCTGTCGATCAGCGTCGGTAACACGCGGATGGGAATCTCGCGCGCGTGGCGTTCACGCAGCAAGGCGATGGTCTCGTACATGTGTTCGATGCCGCTGAGGCCGAACAGGCTCATCTCGATCGGGATCAACACCAGGTCCGATACCGCGAGCGCGTTGAACGAGAGCAGGCCGAGCGACGGCGGACAGTCAATTACGACATAATCATAGCGTGCGCGGAGAGGCGTCAGGTGCTTTTCGAGCAGGCGATCGCGCTCGTCGCTGCGCACCGGCAGATGCTCTGCCGCCGCCAGGGTCATGGTTGCCGGCACCACGTCCACGCCCTGAAAGACGTCCGGCAGAATGATATCCTCGAGTTTCGTCTCGCCGGTGAACACGTCGTACAAATCGCGCGCGTTTTCGTCATGGATCCCGAAACCGAGCGACGAGTGGCCCTGGGGATCGAGATCGATCAGCAGCACGCGCCGTTCTTTCTTTCCGAGACAGGCGGCGAGATTTATCGCGGTGGTGGTCTTGCCGCACCCACCCTTCTGATTGGCAATCGTTATGATCTTCATGTGGAAAGCACCTCCGGGTTTCGGTCGAGAGAAATAAAAAGGGGCGGCAATCCGCCCCTTCCGGGTTTTGCGCTCCGCGTTCCACCCGACAATCGCGGTCGGGCTATAACAAAAAACAATTCAGTTGGATGCATCATCGGGCGCAGTGATGTGTTTCCTTCCGATTCGTGGCCGCGCCATCCGCTGGCTCGGCGCGTTCGCCTGATGCGAAAGCCTCGCGGTTCCGGAAACAAGGGACAGACACGGACACGCACGACCGGGCGGTCGACAACAGATTTATTGGAGGGAAAGGCAAATGCGCAAACGCGGCGGGAAAAACACCGCTCTCGGAACAGGAATGGATGAGTGGAATGGCTACGCGGCGGTGAATGCGCCACCTCCCCGCCTCGATGGCGGCGCCATGGACAACGTAGTTTGCAAGCCCGTGCTGGCCAATCCTTTGAACCTCCGGGGACGCAAATCGCCGAGAAGTTTTATGGAGCCGGACCGAAAAGTCAAGAAATAACAGCGGCTTCCGTGCCGAATCGATCGGTCCCGCGCGTCCGCAAAATAATTCCGCAAGCGCTAGGCGGATTTTCCAAAGGTTCGCCAGTGCGCCGCCTGCCGGGCCGGTTGGCGCGCGCGTACCTCACCGATTGGACCGGACACACCCGGACCCGCATAATTCGTCCATCAGGCGATGCACGATCCATGGATGATGCACATCTGCAATTGAGTCTGGAACTGGTTCCCGCGGACCCCGAGATGGATGCGCTATCCGCGGCGTCGCTGGAGTCGCGTCTGCGCGCCGCGGTCGAGGCATGTTTCCGCCGCGCCGAAATTCATTTTGGCCGCCGCTTCGAACGCCCGCGCCTCGGTTTCAACCTGCGCGGGATGGCGGCGGCGGTGGCGCACACCACCGGCAATGCGATACGCATCAACCGCCCGTTGCTCGAACGCAATATCGCGGATTTCCTCGGCAATACCGTCCCGCACGAAGTGAGCCACCTTATCGCGCATCGCCTGCACGGCCCGCGGATCGCGCCGCATGGTGTCGAGTGGGCGACGATCATGCGCGAGGTCTTCGGGCTCGAACCGCGGCGTTGCCACGACTATGACGTCCGCCCCGGCATCAAGGCGGCGTATCGTTACCGCTGCGGCTGCCCCGACGGACATACGCTGGGCACGCGCCGCCACCGCAGCGCGATGCGCGGCCGGCGCTACCACTGCCGCCGCTGCCGGCAGCCGCTCGAGTTCTCATATGCGGAAAAGAGAGAAATCGAAACCTGACCCGGCCAGCGCCGTCCGGCGCTGACCCACGACCATGCGCAAAGCCTTCCGATCCCTGTCCCTGCTGTTCGTTTTCGCCATCGCCATGGCGTATCTGGAAGCGGCGGTCGTGGTGCACCTGCGTGCCCTCTACTATCCGGATCATCCGCTCATGATATTTCCGCTGCGACTGCTTCCCGCGAGCGCCCTGCGGGTCGAACTGGCGCGCGAGCTGGCCACGCTGGTTATGATTCTGTGCGCGGCCTGGCTGGCGGAAAAAGGTTTCCTGCGCGTGTTCGCGGCGTTTCTTTTCGTGTTCGGCCTGTGGGACATTTTTTACTACGCCTGGCTCAAGCTCGTGCTCGGCTGGCCGGTGAGCTGGCTCGAGTGGGACGTGCTGTTTCTCATTCCCTGGGCGTGGCTGGGTCCGTGGATCGCGCCCGTGGCCGTGGCCCTGCTTCTCGTCGCCTGGGGTGCATGGGCGCTGGCGACCGCGGCGCGGCCCCGCATCACACTGATCTCCGGCATCCTGTTCGGCGCCGGCGCCGCGCTGGTGCTGGCCGCGTTTCTGACACCGGGGTTTCCATTGATCGCGCGGGGCGTCGAAGGCTTTCGCGATTACCGGCCGGAGACTTTCGGGTGGGGCATATTCGTTCCGGGATATCTCGCGATGGCGCTGGGACTGATCCAGACCGTGCGTGATCGCCGCGCAGTGACTCCGCGATGGTTTTAGGCCGCGAACCGCGACACGAAAGACAGCTCCGACCCGGAGCGGCGATACCGGCCGTGTCATGGTGCCAACAAACATGATACCCATCCATAAACTGCTGCAACGCATCCGCTGGGACCCGCGGTTTCGCGTCGGCAAGTTCGAGATCGGATATTACGACCGCCTGCAGCGTCGCATTCTGGTGGTGCCGCTCGAAGCGGTCGAAGTCCCTGCCGCAGGTGCGCTGACTTTCGAGTTCTACGACGATGAAGGCGAACGCCACCGCGTCCCGTTTCACCGCGTGCGCCGCGTCTGGCGCGACGGCCGGATCATCTGGGAACGCACAGTCGTGGCCGCCGGGAAAAACACCGGGGGATTCACCGTCGAAAAGCAGGGGAAATGAGCGGGAACCTTTTCCCGCGCCCGCGCATTATGTAGGTAACGGCCCGGGAAACCGCCAACGCGGCGATACCGGCCACTCAACCTCGTTCGCGGAGACAGCACCATGACCACCCCCGATACACTCGCTTTGATTTCGCCGGCGCGCCGGCTTTTCCTGTTCGAAACCACCGCTGCCAGCCTCTCGGGCGCCGCCATCGCCCTGCTCGCCGGGGCCCCGCGCCTGGCGCGGGCCGCGAGCCACGCGGACGAACCGGCGATGACGGATATCCAGATCCTGAACGCCGCGCTCGCCGCCGAGCGCCAGGCGATCGCCGCCTACCAGCTCGGCGCCGACAGCGGCCTGCTCAAGAAACCGGCGCTGAAAACGGCCGTGCAGTTCCAGGGCCACCACAAGGCCCACGCCGACGTGCTCGCCGGCACCATCAAGAAACTGGGCGGCGTCGCGGCCGAGCCGCCGGCCAAGTACGATTTCCCGGTGCACCAGCTCAGGAACCAGAAGGACGTGCTGGAATTCGCGGCCAAGCTCGAGCGCGGCGCGGTGACGGCCTACGCCGGCGCAATTCCGAAGTTCGGGAACCGCGATCTCGCGCAGGCGGCCGCGAGCATCCTCTCCGACGAGGCGATGCATTGGGCGGTGCTGCGGCAGGTGCTCGGGCTCGACCCGGTGCCCGGCGCGTTCTTCGCTTGACGCCATCGCGCGTCAATCGCCGCGCGTGCTGGCGAGCGGTGCGCGAGGCGCTTACCATTGAAGGATATCGATGACGATGCGAGACATGGGCGAAATGAATCCAACCCCGGAGGAAAACACCGCGCGCCAGAGCGCGGCGCAGCTGCCGGACGAAGCGCTGATCGCCCGCATCCGCGCGGGAGATTCCAGCGCGTACGCAATCATTCTGCGCCGCTACAATCGCCGCCTGTATCGCGTCACCCGCAGCATCCTGCGCGATGACGACGACGCCCAGGATGCCATGCAGGAAGCCTACGTGCGCGCGTTCACGAATCTCGGCGATTACCGTACACCGGGGAACTTCGGAGCATGGCTCACACGCATCGCCGTCAACGAGGCCCTTATGAAAAAACGCCGCGACAAACGATTCGCGCCGCGTGACGCGACGCCACCGCACGACGAGGACGACACCCCGGCGGAACAACCGGCGACCGGCGTCGGCACCGAGGACTTGGCCGCCAATGGCGAATTACGGCGCCTGATCGAGGCGGCGGTCGACCGCCTGCCGGAGAGCTTCCGCACCGTCTTCGTCCTGCGCGCGATCGAACAACTGAGCGTCGAGGAAACCGCGGCCTGCCTCGACATCCCCGCGCCCACGGTGAAAACCCGCTTCCACCGCGCCCGCGGCCTCTTGCAACAGGCGCTCGGCCGTTATCTCGAGACGGCCGGCCCCACCGCCTTCGACTTTGCCGGCCCGCGTTGCGACCGCATGGTCGAAATCGTGCTCGCGCGTCTTGCGCTTTCGCGCGCAAACCACTGACCGCATTCAGGAGCAAGGCTCGCCAGGCGCAGAGACCGGACCGAATTTTTTCATGGGCAACGAAGACGGCGGCGACGGTCCGGCCGCGGGGGTTCGTTCGGTCATGCCACCGGATTCTCGAGCGTGCCGATGGGCTCGATGGTGATCGTGACCACGTCGCCCGGCTTCAGATATTTCGGCGGCTTGAAGCCCATGCCGACGCCGGCGGGCGTGCCGGTGGCAATGAGGTCGCCCGGCTCGAGCGTGAGCGTGCGTGACAGGATTTCGATCAGCACCGGGATGTCGAAGATCAGGTCGGCGACCGCGGCATTCTGGCGCTGCTCGCCGTTCACCCGCGTCTGCACCCGCAGCCGGCCGACATCCGGCACGGCGTCGGCGGTCACGATCGCCGGGCCGATCGGGCAAAAGCCGTCGAGGCTCTTGCCGAGGAACCACTGCTGGTGACGCCCCTGCAGCACGCGCGCGGTGGCGTCATTAATAATGGTGTAGCCGTACACGTGGCGCATCGCCTCCGCCCGCGCGATGCCGCGGCCGCCGGGGCCGATCACCACCGCGAGCTCGCCTTCGTAATCGGTCGAATGCGTCGGGTCGAGCGACGCCGGGATCGGTTCGCCCGGGCCGGTCACCGCGGTCGTCGCCTTGGTGAAAAAGATCGGCACCTCCGGAATCGCGTCCTTGCCCGCGATCGTGGAGCCTTCCTTCTGCAATTCCTGCGCGTGCTCGCGATAGTTCTTCCCGACGCAGAAAATATTGCGCGCCGGTCGCGGGATCGGCGCCAGCAGTCGCACCTGCGCCAACGGCAGCCGTGCCGCCTTGTCCGCCAGCGCGCGCCGCGCTGCCGCCACGCCCGCTTCGCCCAGTGCGATGAATGCGGTCATGTCGCGCGGCAGTTCCGGCGCCGCCCGCGACAGATCGACGATTTCGTGGCGCACTGTATCGTGCAAGCCGATGCGGCGCGTGCTGTTTTCGAGAAACGTGACGAGATGCATGTTCACCTCAGGATGGCGTGCCCGGCGCATCCGCCTGCGCCAGCCACGCGTCGATTTGGGGCCGCAGTTCCTCGAACGCGCGATAGCCGTTGGTCAGGAGCTGGTGCCCGGCTTTGCCTTGCAGCACCGCGGTGGGAAAGCCGCGCACGCCGCTCTGGCGGGTGACCTCGAAATGCGTACGGGTTCTGGTTCGCGCCTCCTCGGAGTGGAACCGCTCGAGGAACTGCGCGGCCGTGACACCGCAGGGTTCCGCCAGCCTGGCCAGCGTGTCTGCCTGCGTGACGTCCTGCCCCTGCGCGTAAAACGCCGCCTGCACCGATTTGAAATAGGCAAACGTCGCTTCCGGATTGAACTCGGCGACGGTGACCACCGCGCGCGACGGCGGTTCGGTGTCGTACACGAATCCGTCCGGCAGCGCGCCCTCGAACATGAAGGCCTGCCCGCTCATACGCTGGACGTCGCGCCAGTGGTGCAGGGTTTCCTCCCGGAATTGCGGCGTCACCGGTTCGGTCGTGCCCGGCCGCAGACCGCCGAGCACCAGGGCGACACGGAACCGGTCCGCATAGATCTCCTTGATCGTGCTCATCACCGGCGCGAACCCCCAGCACCAGGAGCACATCGGATCGGCGAAATACCACAGGACTCGTTGCGGCGTCATCCTGACCAGCCCCTGCTCGGCGCGCGTTGATGTGGTGGCGTAGCCTACCGCCAAATGATGCATTTATAAATCACCCCGACCCGGTTGTCCGGTCAAAGGTAGTCCCAGTCGCGGAACATCACCGCCTGACCGCGCGGCGCGCCGGCGGCGTCAATCACGTCCCACACCGTCGCGCGCGCGATGCGGAATCGCCGGCCGCGGGTCGAGACGCGCACGCCGCTGTAGTCGTCGATGAAACCGTGGGCATGCACGCGCGCCAGCAGCCGCTCGCGCTCCGCGCGCGCCATGGGCTCGGCGGAGAGGCGCGAGGGCAGCGCGGTGAACGCGTCCCAGGTCGCCTCGAACAGCGCGAGCGCGGCGCGGTTGCCGTAATTGAAGACCGGATCCGGTTCGGTGCCGTGCGAGGCCACCACGAACGGCGCCTCGTACAGGACCCGCGCCTGCTCGGGCGCAGGCAAGCCGGTGTCCATCAGATCGTGGCCGGTCCAATGGCGATAGCTCGCGATCAGCAGTGCGGCGTGATCGGCGCGATAACCGTTGCTTTTGTCCGGCGCCGGGAAACCCGCCCCCGGATTTGGCGCGTTCATCTTGATCCCGCTCCACGGGTAATGCGAAACCTTCCCATGATACCCGAGCGATCAAATCATGGGCACAATGGCGGAGCGGCATTCCGCCGGATCGTTTGATAGAATCCGGACCAGTGCGGAGGCCAAATGTCATGAACACCAGACCCGAAAACACGACCAAAGACCCGCAGATGGATCGCGCCAGCCTGTATCGCGAGGAAGTCTTCACCGACCGCCGCGTCGGCACGATTCGCCGGCTCACGCCGGTCATGGCCGACGGTTCGCCCGACGCCGCGCGCAAGAGCGTATTCATCGGCGAGGCGCAGCTGCTCACCAACGTCGGCGCGCTGCCGCTGTCCTTCGAGATCAATGCACAGTCGCTCGAGGAGGCAGTGACGAATTACGCCGCCGCGGTGAAACAGGCGTTCGACCGCGCCATGAAGGAGCTGCAGGACATGCGGCGCGAGGCGGCCTCGTCCATTGTCATCCCGGACAAGGGTGCGGGCGGCTTCGGTCCCGGCGGTCTGCCCGGCGGCGGCAAGATCCAGCTGCGTTAATCTCCCAGGTCCAGCCGCCCCGTCGTCTGGCGGTCATAGACCAGCGCCGCCGACTCGCGCCGCGCCTCGGGCGAGAGCAGGTGCTCGCGCGACTCGCCGGACGTGATCAGGTGCACCACGCGCAGCCCCTGCAACGTCAGATAATCCGCGATCAGCGCGCGATGACAGCGCGCCGGATCGCGTTCGGCGCAGAGGATCGCGCACGCGCCGCGCGCCGCCAGTTGCTGCAGCTGCGACGCGCCCTTCCTGAACGCCTCCGTGTCCATGTGATCGGCGAAACCGCGCCGGCCCTCTTCGAGCGCCACGTGCGGCGAGTCCGGTCGCGGCGCGCGCAGCCCGCCGAGCTGCCGTCCAGCCCAGTGGTAGACGATGCCGGCGCGCTCGCAGGCGGCGCGCAGCGACTCGTCATTGAATTGCGGGTTGTGCTGCGAGCGCGGCTGCGCGCGCACGTCCACGAGCGTAACCACGCTTGCCTGCTTGAGCAGCGCGATCAGCTCATCGAGCTGGCGGGTGCCGTGCCCGACGGTGTAGAGCGTCAGCGGCGTCACTCGCTAAAGCGGACAGGTCACGCCGGTGCCGCCGTGGCCGCAGTAGCCGTGCGGGTTTTTCGCCAGATACTGCTGGTGATAATCCTCGGCATAGTAGAACTCGGGCGCATCGAGAATTTCGGTGGTGATCGGCGGATAACCCGCCTTCCTGAGCTCTTCCTGGTAGCGCGCCAGCGAAACCTGCGCCGCCTGCTTCTGCGATTCGTTATAGGCGTAAACACCGGAGCGATACTGGGTGCCGACGTCGTTGCCCTGGCGCATGCCCTGGGTCGGATCGTGCGCCTCCCAGAATGCCTTGAGCAGTTGCGCGTAGCTGACGCGCTGCGGATCGAACACCACGCGCACCACTTCGTTGTGGCCGGTCCTGCCGCTGCAAACTTCCTGGTACGTTGGATTGGGCGTGTAACCGCCGGCGTAACCGACCGCGGTCACGTACACGCCCGGCAGCTGCCAGAAATATTTCTCCGCGCCCCAGAAGCAGCCGAGCCCGAACAGGGCGAGTTCCATGCCCTCCGGATACGGCGGTTCGAGCGCATGACCGTTGACGAAATGCTTCGCCGGCACGCGCATTTTCTCGGTGCGCCCCGGCAGCGCCTCGTCCGGCGCGGGCATCCTCAGCTTTCTCGTGAAATCCAGCATGTTGTCCTCCTGAATAAATCGCGACAGCGGCAACGCGGCCGCTAGTGGGGCGCGCCGCCGTCCTGATCCACAAAAATCAGCGCGTCGGTATCGAATCCGTCATCCCTGGCGATCTTGATCAGCGAGTTCAGCGTATCTTGCGGCAGGCGCGGCTCGCGCGCCAGTATCCACAGGTACGAACGCGACGGACCGGACACCAGCGCATACTGATAACCCGTGCGGTCGAGCGCGATCACGTGATAGCCGCCGTAGAACGGCCAGAAGAACGTCACCTTGAGGCTCGCGACCTTCGGATCGCCGAGAAAATACGCGCGCCCCCTGGCCTCGCGCCATTCCCCGTCCGCGGCATTGAAGCCGCGGTTTATCACGTTGATGCCGCCGTCGCGGCGGCGCGTGTACGTGGCCGAGATGCGCGTGAGCCCGCGCTCGAACCGGTGGTCGAGACGCGCGATTTCGTACCACTGGCCGAGATAGCGCTCGGCGTCGAAATCGCCCACCGGCGTCACGCCCGCGGGCACGCCGGTGCAACCGGCAAGAACCAGCAGTACCAACGAGACGACGGCCACACGAACTCGCATCGTCATGTCACTCGGCGAAATCCAGACGCTCCTGCACCGCCTTGATACCGGCGGCGGCGCAGGCCTCATCCTTGTCACCGCCGGGCGCGCCGGAGACACCAACCGCGCCTATCAGCGAGCCGCCGGCGCGGATCGGCAGGCCGCCCTCCAGCAAAAACACGCCCGGGAGCTCGTTCAGCTCGGCGCGCATGTCGGCGCGGTTCTTGCGGAGCTCGCCGGAGCTGACACCGGACAGCATCACCGCGCCGGCTTTGCGCTGCGCGATCTCGGTGGCAAAACGTGAAACGTAGTTGTCGCGCAACACCACCTGCGGCGCGCCGTCGCGGTCCACCACGACCACCGAGACGTTATAGCCCTGCTTGCGGCAGGCGTCGAGCGTGTGATTGGCGATGTCGCGCGCCAGATCGAGCGTCATCAGCTTGGCGTTCAGCACGTCCGCCGCCTGCAGCGGCGACGACAAAATTGCTCCCAGCATCCACGGCGCGAGCCATTTCATTCGCATCATGATTCCTCCACGTTGACAGGCAGCGCGCTTTTCCGGCGCCGCCGGAAATTGCGTCCGATGAATCATCTTATTCCCGACACATCCGGGATGAAAGGGGCCGCGTCGTGAAACGCGGAAGTGGGGATGGTTACAGCGGCCGGAGCTCGTCGGCGCCGCACAGATCGCACGCGGGAAGCGCGTCGGCATCCGTTGGCAGGGCGACGCGCGTGCGGCAGGCGGCGCATTCATACATGCCGGCGGAATAGCGTTTGGGCGGCGGGGGCACGATGCGCGTGACCTTGGGCTCGGCGCCGACGTATTCGTGACTGCCGCAATTGTCGCAGGCCGGCAATTCGCGATACGTGCGCGACAATATCGTGCTCTGACCGCAACGCTTGCACTCGTAGCGCCCGATCGGGTACTCGACGATGACGCTGGCCGCCTCGGCCTCCGCCCTGGCTTCAGCCAGCGCCTGCATCACCTCTTCGCCCAGCTGTCGCGCGCGCGCCTCGGCCGCCTTCGCGTCGCGGATGGCTTTTCTCATTTCCTGGGCGAGCCGCATGGCCCGGTCTTGTGCGGATGGCATCGTGTCTTCCTGACTGCGCTATGGGAGGAACGCGGGGTTCCTCGTCTTCCCATGTCTAATTGTAGTCAGTCGCGGGCGCCTATGGTTCCATGCCGAAATCCGGCGGTTTTACGCGGGACAACGCCGCCGCTGCCTGGTTCCACCGGACACACGGCGTAATCGGGCATTGATTCAAACCGCCGCCGCGGCATTTTTAAGCGAGGGTTAAGACTACCGGCGTAAGCTCGCCCGCAGCCTGAGGAGATCTCTCCGATCAGGCGATGATCTCAACCCGACACAAGGAGTCACACCATGAAATCCCACCTCTTGCCGCTGGCGGCAGTCGCCGGCACCCTAATCACTCTCAGCCTCACCGCAATCACGCTGGCGGCGCCCGCCGACGGCGCCGAATCCCCGGCAGCCACGCAAGTCCGGCAGATGGAGCATCAGAGCCGCTTGCGTGAATGGTCGCAAGGTCTCGGGGTCGATCTGTCGGGGCGCGGCGGCACGGTCGCGCAGGCCGAAACCGGACGGGACGTATTCCCCGCGTCCACGCCGGCCTCCGGCAGCGCCACATCCGCCCCAGACTGGCCAGGGACCATGATGCCCATCGCGACCACGACAAGCGTGATTACACGCGGATACGGCGGGCACGAAGATGATGACGCGGACGACAGCCGTTCGTAACGCCGGGTCGCAGTACCCACGCGGGGCGCGGCCAGGGATGGCGCGCCCCGCGGCGCCTTACGCGCAGACGGCGAGCGGCGCGGGTATCTGCACGGCACACATCAGATCCGCGATCACCCGTTGCGCCGGCGGACTCAGCGACTGCGCCGGCGCCTTGCGTTCTTGGCGCAGATAAAACTCCACCAGGATCGCGCGCAGATACTGGCGGCTGTGCTCCGGGTGGGTGTTCATGTCGCTCATCAGGTAATGAAACTTCGCGACGAACCCGGCGTCGTCGAGATACGGCGTGAACACGCCGCGGTCGATGGCGCGTTCCAGCACGCTGAAGAACGCGCTCTGCGCGGCATGCAATTCCGCGGAATGGAA
>JBLMXN010000172.1:0-8557 GCA_050257795.1 Bacteroidota bacterium | reverse complement strand
TGTAATACGCGCCGCTCACGTAACGCAGCAGTTCCTTGAAGTGAAAATGGTACAGCATGCCGTCCATGCGCGCTCTTTCCTTGCCCTCGTTGAACAGCACGATCCCCGGCCGGTAAGTGAGTCCGAGCCGCTCGGCCCATTGCTTCGGCGTGGTGCGTTTGCCGGCGATGTCGGTGATCGGTTGGACCGAATCGGCGTCGAGCCGCACAACGGTGTAACGTGACATCTCGGCCTGCGCGTCCGGGTGGTGCAACACCTTGTCGTGAAACTCGTCGCAGTCGGCGCAGTTCCTGGATTCGAATATAACCGCCAGCGGTTTCTGGAAGTTCCTGAAATTCGACATGTCGCGGAACATCGGCTCGGCGCGGAACGTGTAGGTGGTTTGTTTCTGTCTTGCCGCGAAATCCGCCAGCGATTCGTGGCGATAGGCCTTCTGCTGCACGTAATCGACCGCCTGCCGGAACGCCTGGCGCGTGCGAAAGCCGTTCAGCCGCAGCGCGATCTTGCCCTCGGGGTCGAGGAAAATGATCGTCGGAGTGGCATACACCTTGAGCTTGTGCGCCAGCTCCTGTTCCGAGTATTGCCGGCCGTCGAACCAGTCCACGCTGCGGCTGCCGCGGATGTCGACGCCGATCACGTCGAAGTGACGCTCGATGAATTCCCTGGTCGCGCCCTCGCGGAAATTTTCATTCAGCGTGCGCGCGCAGTAGGGGCACTCTTCGAGATGCATGAACAGCATCAGCTGCTTGCCGTGAGCATTGGCCTCTTTCAGGTCGTCCCTGAGTTCGAGGAAGCTCATCTTGAACCAGTCCGGCATGTCGTACTTCTGGCCGCCGGTCACCTTGCCGGGTGCGGTCTCGGCCGGGGCCGGAGCGCTGATGACCAGGAGCGCCAGCGCAAATGCAGCGAAAAGCAGCCTCATATCGTTCCCTCCGTCACTATGGACGTTATGACCGGAAGATTTATGCCGGGTGCGGCGTGCCCGGTTCGCGACCACGCCAACATCGCAAATCCGCTCGTTTTCCCGCGACTTCTGATATACTAGTCACATCGGCGCACCCCGGTCTGCGCCGATCCCTTCGCGGTCATCCATCCCGGTTTACCTCGAACATTATCAACTTACTATCAGGTAGCGCCTAGACCGGCCCGCGATATGTCGGGTAGGCCATCCAGGAGCAACCATTCGTTATGTCATTTTCCAAACTCGGCCTGTCGGCCGAACTAGTCCGTGCTGTATCCGAAAAAGGCTATACCCAGGCCACTCCCATCCAGTTGCAGGCCATCCCCGTCATTCTCGAGGGACGCGACATCCTGGCCGGCGCCCAGACCGGCACCGGCAAGACCGCCGGTTTCACGCTGCCGCTGCTGCAACGCCTGAACGCCCAGCCGCGCGGCGCGCATCGCGCGATCCGCGCGCTCATTCTCACCCCGACGCGCGAGCTCGCCGCGCAGGTGGAGGAGAGCGTGCGCGTCTACGGCAAACATCTGCCGCTGAAGTCCACCGTGGTCTTCGGCGGCGTCGGCTTCAATCCGCAGGCCGACAAGCTGCGCCACGGCGTCGACATTCTGGTGGCGACGCCGGGCCGTCTGCTCGACCACGTCGAGCAGCGCACGGTGGACCTGTCCAAGGTCGAAATCCTGGTGCTGGACGAGGCCGACCGCATGCTCGACATGGGTTTCATCCGTGACATCCGCAAGATCCTCGCGCTGCTGCCGAAGCAGCGGCAGAACCTGCTGTTCTCCGCGACCTTCTCCGACGAGATCAAGCAGCTCGCCGACGGCCTGCTGAATTCGCCGGTGCTGATCGAAGTCGCGCGCCGCAACACCGCCGCCGAGCTCGTGAACCAGGTGGTGCATCCGGTTGACCGCGCGCGCAAGCGCGAGCTGCTGGCGCACCTCATTCACTCGCAAGGCTGGAAGCAGGTGTTGGTGTTCACCCGCACCAAGCACGGCGCCAACCGCCTCGCGGAACAGCTGGAGGACGACGGCATCAGCGCCACCGCCATTCACGGCAACAAGAGCCAGGGCGCGCGCACCAAGGCGCTCGCCGATTTCAAAAAAGGTTCGGTGCGGGTACTGGCGGCGACCGACATCGCCGCGCGCGGACTCGACATCGACCAGCTGCCGCACGTGGTGAACTACGAGCTGCCGAACGTGCCGGAGGACTACGTGCACCGCATCGGCCGCACCGGCCGCGCCGGCAAGGAAGGCGAGGCGTTGTCGCTGGTGTGCGTGGATGAGCGCGATTTCCTGCGCGACATCGAGCGCCTGCTCAAGCGCGACATTCCGAAGCTGGTGATCCCGGGCTTCGAGCCCGATCCGTCGATCAAGGCCGAGCCGATCCTCATTGGCCGGCGCGGCCAGCGCGGCGGCGGAAGGCCGCAAGGCCAGCGCCAGGGCGGCGAGCAGCGGCGCGGTGGCGATCAGCATCGCGGTCAGCGCTCGCATGCTCATGCGCCGGCTCGGGCCGAGGGTCAGCGTTCGCACTCGGACTCGCGCCCACGTTCCGGCGGTGAGCGTCCGCACGCGAATCCGCAAGCCCGTCACGGTGGCCAACGTCCGCAATCGAGTCAGCCCGCCCGCTCCGGCGGCCAGCGCCCGCATGCGCCGTCGCACGCCCGACCCGCCGCGCCGCATCATGCCAAGAGCCATGCCCCGCGCGGCGAGGTGGACGGCAACCGGCGCACCGATGTCGAGGTAGACGGCAACCGGCGCATGCCGGAAGGCCGGAGCAGCCAGGATCATGTGCGCAGTTCATTCAGCAAGACCGACCGGCCGGCGCGACGCCCGCGTCCGGCGTCGGGCAAGGGCACGATTCGGCGTTCGTGGTGAGCTGCAGAACCACACCGACCAAAATGTGGGAATCTACATGTAAAATCTGGATTCCCGCCTTCGCGGGAATGACAGTCTCTTAATGAGTGGTGCTTCGTTTGATTGTCATGCCCGCGCAGGCGGGGTGAGGCGGAGTCTTCGTGAACACACTTTACGTGTGTTCACGCCGCCGAACGGGTGCAACGGGTTTGGTTGCACCCCGGGCAGCAACAGGCCTTGCATGTCATCCCCGCGCAGCGGGGATTCCATTAAGGCTCGTAGCCCGGATGGAGCGCAGCGGAATCCGGGAAACCGCGGAAAATCCCGGATTCCGGCCCTGGGGCCTGCATCCGGGCTACATCTTAATTCGAAGGATTAACTTTTTCATTGGAACACTGTCGTGATCACGACCGCCAACATTACGATGCAGTTCGGGGCCAAGCCCCTGTTCGAAAACATCTCAGTCAAGTTCGGCAACGGCAACCGTTACGGCCTGATCGGCGCCAACGGCTGCGGCAAGTCGACGCTGATGAAAATCCTCGGCGGCGACCTGGAGCCGACCTCGGGCAACGTTTCCGTGGACGCCAACGAGCGTCTCGGCAAGCTGCGCCAGGACCAGTTCGCCTTCGAGAATAATACGGTGCTCGACACCGTGATCATGGGTCATGCCGAATTGTGGCGCGTGAAACAGGAGCGCGACCGCATCTACGGGCTGGCGGAAATGAGCGAGGAGGACGGCATGCAGGTGGCCGATCTCGAACACAAGTTCGCCGAGCTCGACGGCTACACCGCCGAGGCGCGCGCCGGCGAATTGCTGCTCGGTGTCGGCATCCCGCTGGAGCAGCACGCCGGCCCAATGAGCGCCGTGGCCCCGGGCTGGAAGCTGCGCGTGCTGCTGGCGCAGGCGCTGTTCGCCAACCCGGACATCCTGCTGCTGGACGAACCCACGAACCATCTCGACATCAACACCATCCGCTGGCTGGAAGACGTGCTGAACGCGCGCGCCAGCACCATGATCATCATCTCGCACGACCGGCACTTCCTGAACCGCGTGTGCACGCACATGGCCGATCTCGATTACGGCGAGCTGCGCGTCTATCCCGGCAACTATGACGAATACATGAGCGCCGCCACGCTGGCGCGCAACCAGTTGCTGGCCGACAACGCGCGCAAGAAGGCGCAGATCGCCGAGCTGCAGACCTTCGTCAGCCGCTTCTCCGCCAACGCCTCCAAGGCGCGGCAGGCGACCTCGCGCGCGCGCCAGATCGAGAAGATCGAGCTGGCGGAGGTCAAGCCGTCGAGCCGGCAGAATCCATTTTTGCGTTTCGACCAGGCCAAGCGGCTGTATCGCCTGGCGCTGGAAGTCAAAAAGATGAGTCAGGGCTATGGCGAGACGCCGCTGTTCAAGAACCTCAACCTGTCGGTCGAGGCCGGCGAGCGCGTGGCCGTGATCGGGCCGAACGGCATCGGCAAGACCACGCTGCTGCGCACCCTGGTCGGCGAACTGGCGCCCGCGAGCGGCACGGTCAAATGGCCGGAGAACGCCAGCCTCGGGTACTACGCGCAGGATCACGCCGCCGACTTCGCGACGGAGATGTCGCTGCTCGACTGGATGAACCAATGGAAAAAGCCGAATGACGACGAGCAGGCGATCCGCGCCGTCCTGGGCCGGCTGCTGTTTTCCCAGGACGAAATCAAGAAATCGACCAAGGCGCTCTCCGGCGGCGAGCAGGGGCGCATGCTGTTCGGCAAGCTGATGCTGCAGCAACCGAACGTCCTGATCCTGGACGAACCCACCAACCACCTGGACATGGAGTCGATCGAGTCGCTCAACAACGCCCTGGAAAAATACGAGGGCACGCTGATCTTCGTCAGTCACGACCGCGAGTTCGTGTCGTCGCTGGCGACGCGCATCATCGAGATGACGCCGCAGGGCATCGAGAACTTTGGCGGCACTTACGAAGACTATCTGCGCCGCCAGGAAGAACAGGCGCAGCAGGCGCCGGGGCGGATGCAGAAGGTTCGCTGAATTATCAGGTGTTGGGGTTCGCTGCGCTCACCCCAACACGACAAGGCTCCATTGGTGCCCGTCGTTGGGGATCATTTCATTCATCCCAATCGACGGTGTCGGCGAGAGCGGCTTATCCCGCGGTGACGGCGCGGTAAAGCTGCAGCGCCAATCCCCCCAGCCCGAAGAGCAGCATCCCGAGGATCACCAGGCCACCCAGCCCCGGCACCAGGCCGAGCACGCCGACCACGATCAGCGTGACGACGAACGCGGCCACGCGCCAGCCGCGGCTGATCTCCGCCTGCCGGCGCAGCCGTTTGAGCGTGGTTTCACCGGCACAGAGCGCGCCGGCGAGGAAACCGACCAGCAGCGCGATCAGGTACGTGGCCAGCAGGACCAAGCCGAGCCAGATGCCGATGACGCTGACGAACAGCAGGATGATCACCAGCGGCGTCGCCGTCAGCACCGCCAACCCCAGGCCGAGCGACTTCCAGGGTGACTGCGCTATCTGTTGCGTGACCGCCGCGGCCACGCGCGGGAGCAGCAACAGCAGCACGACGCCGGTGACTATGAGGCTCACGAGCATGCCGATGCCCGCAGCCGCGGCGCCGGCCGCGCCGGGCTCGTGCCGCGCCCCGGGCAGGTGCGTGATCGTGCCCTCGATCTTCGCGGCCTTGTCGATGACCGCCGGTTTCGGACTCACGTAGCGCAGGTTGCCGTGAATCACGGCCCCGGGTTTGATTTCGATGTTCTCGCCCGCGAGCGTGGCGTCGCCCATCACTTCGCCGGCGATCACGACATGCCCGCCGGCGGCCTTGAGTTCCTTGCCAATGCGACCGGCGATGTCGAGTTCGCCGCCGGCGAGCCAGGCGCGCCCGCCGACGCGCGACGTCGGCGTGAGCGTTACGTTGCCGCCCGCCAGCAACGCGTCGTCGCCGACCTCGGCATCGAGCGTCAGCGAACCGCCGGCGGCGCGCACGTCATCGTGCACCTTGCCTTGCACGGTCACCGAGCCGCCAGCGAGCAGCGCATCTTCTTTTATGTCGTCGCCGACCGTCACGTGGCCGCCGGCGGCGACGACGTCGCCGTCAACCGTCGCGGCGACATTGACGTTGCCGCCGGCGAGATAAATATCCTCTTTTACCGTCCCGCTACGGCTGACCGACTCGCCGACTTCCTGCGCCAGCAGCGCGGAGGCGGGGAACAGGAGCAGCAAGGCGAACAGCAGAATTTTCCACGCGACCGACAACTCACGGCCGGCGCGATTCGTCGGGTGAATGCGCGCAGGTGAAACGCGTGCCGTTGGCGGACGGAACAGGGGAGAGACAGCGTTACCGCGGTTGAGGTGTATATGCATAGGACCTCCCACGTGTCAGCGGAAAACTATACACAGCGAGGCGAATCTTATCTTGAGCTGGGTCAAAGCTGCCAACCGCTTTGGAATCCCCGCGGCGCGGGGATTCATCACTGACGTTGGGGTTCACTTCGTTCACCCCAACCTACGTCGAATGCACGGTCGGATCTGGCGATGCTTGTAGGTTAAGGTGAGCATCGCGAACCCCAACATAAATCATTCACCCCAACTACTTAATCTCCTCCGGCACCACTTCCAGCACGATCCGCTGCGTCCGCCGTAGCAGTTCCAGTCGCACCGGCGCGCCGAACGGCGACTCCGACAACCCGCGGTGCAGATCGTCGACGTACTGCACGGCATTGCCGTTCAACGAAAGAATCAGATCGCCCGTGCGCACGCCGGCGCGGTACGCCGGGCCGCCGGGTTCGGCCGACATCACCTCCACCGCGCGTTCGGCCGGCAGATCGAGCGCGCGCACCAGCCGCCGCTCGATCGGGCGGTCGCGCCCGGCGATGCCGAGATAGCCGCGGCGCACGCGCCCGTGCGCGAGGATCTGCGACAGCACCCACTGCGCGGTGCGCGCCGGGATGGCGAAGCCGATGCCCTGGGCGCGCGCGATGATCGCGGTGTTGATGCCGACGACCTCGCCGCGCGAATCGAGCAAGGGTCCGCCCGAGTTGCCCGGGTTGAGCGGCGCGGTGTGCTGGATGATGTTCTCGATCAGCCGGCCGGTCTGGCTGCGCAGGCTGCGCCCGAGCGCGCTCACCACGCCGGTGGACACGCTCGACTCGAAGCCCAGCGGGTTGCCCATCGCGATCACCAGCTGGCCCGCGCGCAGCCGCGCCGAATCCCCGAGCGCGGCATACGGCAGGCCCGAGTTCTGCGCGCGCAGCACCGCGAGATCGGTGGGCGCGTCGCTGCCCACGACTTCGGCCGGCACCGCCGCGCCGTCGGTGAACGTGACCTCGAAGCGCGAACCCGCCTGCACCACGTGATGGTTGGTAAGCAGATAGCCGTCCGGCGCGATCACCACGCCCGAGCCGGCGCCGTGCGGAGGAGCAGATTCATTTCTTCTTCCGCTGCGAGGGGGAGAAAATTCATTGCCCCTTGAAGGGGGAGCATACTCATTTCCCCTCCCCCTTGATGGGGGAGGGCCAGGGTGGGGGTGAAAGGCATCCCGCGACGCACGCCCGACGCGAATATTCACCACCGCCGGGCCGACATGTTCGACCACGTGGATCACCGCGCGCGAGTAGGCGTCGAGCAGCTCCGCGTCCGCTGGCGCCACCGGTTGGCTCGCACGCCCGCCGTTACCCGCGTCCTCGCCGGCTGTCGGCACAACCTTACGCTCCATGACAGTTTTGTCGTCCATAGCCACAATCCAATGGGGGCCGGGGAGGGGAGTTTCAAATCCGGCCTGAAGTGGCGGAAAAGGTTGCCATCCCGGCAGGGAGCAGGCCGGGACCTGTCTTTACATCGAGGGTCAACCGCGGTGCCTGTCACGGTAAAGTGTGAGCCACCGCATTGGCACCTGAAGTTTGACGTCACAAATTGTGACCTTGAATGAAGACAGAGGTCACATGAAGAAAAATGAATAAAACTTTTTATGTTTACATCGTTGCCAATAAACGCAACGGTGCCTTATACATTGGTGTAACTTCCGACTTGCCGCGCCGCATCTGGCAACACAAACAGAAGGAACTCGCCGGATATTCCGCTAGGTATGGAGTCGACAAGCTCGTTTACTACGAGACCTGCGAATCCGCCGAATCGGCAATCCAGCGCGAAAAGCAACTGAAGAAATGGAGTCGCAGCTGGAAGTTGCGGCTTATCGAGGAGATGAATCCCGATTGGCGGGATTTATATGAAGAGATTGTTTAATGTGAAAATCTTCATGTAAAACCTGGATTCCCGCCTTCGCGGGAATGACAACCTTTCCTTCGCCTTCCCTGGATGCCCGCCGAAGCCTGCCCTCGAATGTTTTGTCGGGGCGGGCATTACAACCAAAAAGGCCTGTCATTCCCGCGAAGGCGGGAATCCAGGTTTTGAACATCATCCCCGCTTTAGCGGGAATACCATATATTTCGCTGCTAACTTCCCTCGCCCGATATAATATCCACCTCAATCCGCCTGACCCGTCATCAATCAACTCGTCCGCATCGATCCGAATCAATCCCAATGCCCCTCCTGCGTCTCGACAAGGTTTCCCTCGCCTACGGCCACCGGCCGTTGCTGGAGCGCGCCCAGCTGGAAATCCGCCGCGGCGAGCGGGTGTGCCTGGTCGGGCGTAACGGCGAGGGCAAGTCATCGCTGATCCGCCTGTTGAGCGGCGAGGCCCAGCCCGACGACGGCAGCCTCTGGATCCGCCCCGGCACGCGCATCGC
>JBLMXN010000171.1:0-19852 GCA_050257795.1 Bacteroidota bacterium | reverse complement strand
GCTGAGGTCGGCGGTTCGATTCCGCCCCTAGCCACCATTAATTTCCTGTCGCGACGGTTGTTCCCCCTTCTTTCCCTGTGGTGTACGCAGCCTGTTGTTTGCATGCCGTGCTTCGTATTGGCCGCGCATCGTCTTCAGGCGAAGGGACGCCGCCGTGCCATGCACCCAGACAAATCCGGGAAAATGTTGACTAAATCACTAAGGGATGTATAAAATAAACCTAGTATTTCAGTCAACTATTATCCTCGGGACCAAGCCTGAGGAAGCGAGGGTCGCGATGGCTGCAGCACATGGACTCGATACGCTGATCCGCCAGGAGTACAAGCAAGGTTTCGTCACCGACCTCGAGGCGGACACGCTCCCGCCGGGCCTGAGCGAGGATATCATCCGGCTGATCTCGGCCAAGAAGAACGAGCCCGAGTTCATGCTCGAGTGGCGGCTCAAGGCTTATCGCCAGTGGATCACCATGACGCCGCCGCACTGGGCACATGTGCATTACCCGCCGATCGACTATCAGGCGATCGTCTATTACTCCGCGCCGAAGACCCAGAAGGACGGTCCCAAGAGCCTGGCCGAGGTCGACCCCAAGCTGCTCGAAACCTACGAGAAACTCGGCATTCCGCTGAAAGAGCGCGAGGCGCTCGCGGGGGTGGCGGTGGACGCGGTATTCGACAGTGTGTCGGTTGCGACCACCTTCAAGGAAAAACTCGCCAGTCTCGGCATCATCTTCTGCGCGTTTTCCGAAGCGGTGGAAAAGCATCCGGATCTGGTGCGCAAGTATCTCGGCAGCGTGGTGCCGTACAGCGACAATTTCTTCGCCACGCTCAACTCGGCGGTGTTCAGCGACGGCACCTTCGTGTACGTGCCGCCGGGTGTGCGCTGCCCGATGGAACTCTCGACCTACTTCCGCATCAATACCGCCAAGAGCGGCCAGTTCGAACGCACGCTGATCATCGCCGACGAAGGTTCCTACGTCAGCTACCTCGAAGGCTGTTCGGCGCCGATGCGCGACGAAAACCAGCTGCATGCCGCGGTCGTCGAGCTGGTCGCGCTCAAGAACGCCAAGATCAAGTACTCGACGGTGCAGAACTGGTATCCGGGCGACGAACAGGGGCGCGGCGGTATCTACAACTTCGTCACCAAGCGCGGCGCCTGCCGCGGCGACAATTCGGAAATCTCCTGGACCCAGGTGGAGACCGGTTCGGCCATCACCTGGAAGTACCCGAGCGTAATCCTGCAGGGCGACAACTCGGTCGGCCGTTTCTATTCGGTGGCGGTGACCAATCACTTCCAGCAGGCCGATACCGGCACCAAGATGATCCACATCGGCAGGAACACCAAGAGCACCATCATCTCCAAGGGTATCTCGGCCGGGCGCGGCAGCAACGCCTATCGCGGCCTGGTCAAGATACTGAAAGGCGCCGAGAGTGCGCGCAACTACACCCAGTGCGATTCGCTCCTGATGAGCGACAAATGCGCGGCCCACACCTTTCCGTATATCGAAGTGAAGAATCCCACGGCCATCGTCGAACACGAGGCCACGACTTCCCGGATCGGTGACGATCAGCTGTTCTATCTGCGTGCGCGCGGACTGTCCGCGGAGGACGCCGTGAGCATGATCGTCAACGGTTTCTGCAAGGAGGTGTTCAAGGAGCTGCCGATGGAGTTCGCGGTCGAGGCGCAGAAGCTGCTCGCCGTGAGTCTGGAAGGCGCGGTCGGTTAATCGAGCGGAGGCAATATGCTGTCGATCACGAATCTCAAGGTCAACGTCGAAGGCAAGCCGATCCTCAAGGGGATCGACCTCGAAGTGAAGGCGGGCGAAGTGCACGCCATCATGGGTCCCAACGGCTCGGGCAAGAGCACGCTGGCCCAGGTATTGGCGGGCCGCGAGCAGTTCGAGGTGGTGGCGGGCCAGGCGCGCTATCTCGATCAGGACCTGCTGGCGCTGAAACCCGAGGAGCGGGCGCGCCGCGGGATCTTTCTGGCGTTCCAGTATCCGGTGGAAATTCCGGGGGTGAGCAACATTTACCTGCTGAAAAGCGCGCTCAACGCGGCACGTCTGGCGCGCGGCGAGCCCGAGCTGGACGCCATGGACTTCCTCGCCATCGTCAAGGACAAAATGAAGCTCATGGAGATGCCCGAGGAATTCCTGTATCGCGCGGTCAATGAGGGTTTTTCCGGGGGCGAGAAAAAACGCAACGAGATCCTGCAACTGGCGTTGCTGGAGCCGCGCCTCGCGATCCTGGACGAGACCGATTCGGGCCTCGACATCGACGCGCTCAAGGTCGTGGCCAACGGCGTCAACAGCCTGCGCTCGCCGGAGCGATCCTTCATCGTCGTGACCCACTATCAGCGTCTGCTCGACTACATCACCCCGGATTACGTGCACGTGCTCGCGGCCGGGCGCATCGTGAAGTCGGGCGGGCGCGAGCTGGCGCTCGAGCTCGAAGAACGTGGTTACGGCTGGATCGAAAACCAGCCAGGAGCGAGTGCATGATCCCCGCTAACGACGTGCGCCTGGGATACCACGAGGATTTTCGCCGCCTCGGGGCCGCGCTGCCCGGCGCCGGATTGCCGTGGCTGCGTGAACAGCGCGCCGAAGCGTTCGATCGCTTCATGGAGCAGGGCTTCCCCACGCCCAAGCACGAGGACTGGAAGTACACCGACGCGCGCCCGATCGCCACGCGCCGTTTCGCACCGGCCATGGGCGGAGTACATCTCGATCCGCGGGAGATCGCGCCCTACACCTGGAGCGGGCATCAGATTGTTTTTGTCGACGGTCACTACGCGCCGGCGCTGTCGCGGCCCGGCGGTTTACCGCGCGGCGTACGTCTCCTGAACCTGGCCACGGTTCTGGCCGAGGAACCGCAGATGCTCGAACCCTGGCTCGGGCGAGAGGCGGCTCCGGCACGTCATGGGTTTGAAGCTCTCAACGCCGCGTTCCTGCAGGATGGGGCGGTGCTGCGTATCGGGCGTGGCGTGACGCTCGAGGCGCCGATCCATTTGTTGTTCCTGGCCAGCGGCGCGCCCGAATCGGCGGTGTACTGGCGCAACCTGATCGTGGCCGAGGCCGGGAGCCGGGCCACCGTGATCGAAACCTACGCCTCGCCCGACGGCGCGGCGCATCTGACCAATGCCATCACCGAAGTCACGCTGGAGTCGAACGCCTCGCTCGAGCACTATCGCCTCGGGCGCGAAAGCGACACGGCGTACCACATCGGTGGCACGCGCGTGCACCTGGCGCGCGACAGCCGCTATGCCTCGCACGCCGTGACGCTCGGCGCGCGCTTGGCGCGGCACGAGCTTGATGCCGTGCTCGACGCCGAGGGGGCCGAGTGCCTGCTCAACGGTTTCTATGCCACGCGCGGGCAGCAGCACGTGGACAACCACACGCGCATCGAGCATCGCGCACCGCGCGGCACCAGCCGCGAGTGGTACAAGGGTGTGCTGGACAATCACTCGCGCGCCGTGTTCAGCGGGCGCATCGTGGTGCACCCGCAGGCGCAGCGCACGGACGCCGAACAGGCGAACCATCATCTGCTGTTGTCGCGTGACGCCGAGGCCGACAGCCGGCCGCAACTCGAAATCTATGCCAACGACGTCAAGTGCGCGCATGGCGCAACCGCGGGCCAGCTCGACGAGACCGCGTTGTTCTACCTGCGCAGCCGCGGACTGGACGAGGCCCGCGCGCGCGGCCTGCTGGTTTACGCGTTCGCGGCGGACGTGCTGGCGCGCATGCGCCTCGCGCCGCTGCGGCAGGCGCTGGAGCAACAGCTCGCGGCCCGCCTGCTCGCCGGCGAATCGGTCAAGGAGCTGCTGACATGAACGACATCCGCTCGCTCTACGAGGAAGTGATCCTCGATCACAATCGCCGCCCACGCAACTTCCAGAAAAATCCGCCGGGCGCGGACCATCACGGGCACGGCTTCAATCCCGTGTGCAACGACGAGTTTCAGGTGCACCTCAGGATCGAGGACGGTGTGATCCGGGACATCGGCTTCGAAGGCGCGGGGTGCGCGATCTCGACCGCCTCGGCCTCGATCATGACCGAGGCGGTGAAGGGTAAACGCGTGGAAGAGGCCGAACGCCTGTTCCACGGCGTGCAGGACATGCTGATCAGGGACGGTACGGGCGAAAACCTGGGCAAGGTCTCGATCCTGGCCGGCGTGCGCGAGTATCCGATGCGTGTGAAGTGCGCCACCCTGGCGTGGCGCGTGCTGCACGCCGCGCTGGAAAACCGCCCGGACACAGTCACGACCGAAAACCCGTCGTACGTGGCGCCACCCGGATGCGCGGTGCCGGCGGAGGAGGAAGCAAGTGACATCGACAATGCCGACGGAAAATCAGGCGCTCGCGGTTCCCGATGAACTCAAGCCGCGGCTGGTCGACGCGCTGCGCACGATCCGTGACCCCGAGCTGCCGCTCAATATCCACGATCTGGGGTTGATTTACGCGCTTGAGGTCTACGAGGGCGGGCGCGTGCGCATCCTGATGACGCTCACCACGCCCGGTTGTCCGGTGGCGCAGGAATTCCCGGCCACGGTCGAATCGGTCCTGCGCCAGGTCCCGGGTGTTTCCGACGTGAAAGTCGAACTGGTCTGGGAGCCGCCCTGGAATCCGGATCGCCTCTCCGAGGCGCACCGGCTCGCGCTCGGGCTGGTTTAACGAGCCGGCGATGGCGGAATGGATCGCGGTGGCGCGGGACGGGGAAATCCCGTCCGGCGGTTTCAAGGTGGTGAACGTGGACGGCACGATGGTGGCGCTGTTCAACCTGAACGGCGAGTACCACGCCATCGACGACGTGTGCACGCACGACGGCGGTTCGCTTTCCGGCGGCGAGGTGCAGGGCGAGGAAATCGTCTGTCCGCGCCATGCCGCGCGTTTCCATATCACGACCGGCGCGGTCACCGCGCCACCGGCCTACGAGCCGGTGCACGTGTTTCCAGTACGCGTGCGCGAGGGCCTGATCGAGGTGCGCGACGACCGCTGGGGGTAAAGCTTCTATCTCCCATGTCGGCACGGAGATAAAGTATGAAAATTGTGCTGGGTTTTCGGCGCTACGCCAGATCGCTCCTGCTGTGGGAATTGCTGAAAGGCCTGGCCGTGACCGGGCGCCACCTGTTCGCGCGCAAATTCACGATCCAGTATCCCGAAGAGAAAACCCCGCAATCGCCGCGCTTCAAGGGGCTGCACGCGTTGCGGCGCTACCCGAACGGCGAGGAGCGCTGTATCGCCTGCAAGCTGTGCGAGGCGGTGTGCCCCGCCTGTTGCATCACCATCGAAGCCGAACCGCGTGCCGACGGCACGCGGCGCCCAACGCGCTATGACATCGATTTATTCAAGTGCATCTACTGCGGTTTCTGCGAGGAGGCCTGTCCGGTGGACGCCATCGTCCTTACCCGCATCTACGAGTTCCATTTCGAAAGCCGCGTCGGCACCATAGTCACGAAACAGCAACTGCTGGCGATCGGCGACCGGGAGGAGGCGAGCATTGCCACGGACCGTTCCCGTGAGGCGCTATATCGCTGAAAAGGCCGGATTTTGCGGTTCATGTGCATTTCCCAGCGCTTAATCCTTCCGCGTAGGGAGGTTATCCTCCGCCGTACCGCCTGTCGTGCCAGCCGCCGGTCATCACCGACCTGGCGCCGCATATCGGTCCCGGGTTGTGGATCTCTCTGCCCTGACCAAGGCTTTGTCCTTAAGGGACGATCTGCGGGTAGAAGGGAATGACGGGCTGGAGGCCCCTCCCGTGGCGATTTTCCTGAGGAGGGTGATGCACCATGCTGAAATTGAGCTTCTGGATTGGTATGCCGTCGCTGATCACGTATCTGGCCTCGACGTATTCGCAATTCCTGGAAAATATTTTTTACATCTTTGTGCTGTCGGCCGTCGCGCTTTTGGTGGCGATCCTGTCGCAAATCGGCGAAAAGGCCAAACCGTAAGGCGTTATCGATAGTCCTCCGGACGCGGGTGGCGCAAGCCGCCCGCGTTTTTTTGTGTTTTCCCGATCACGCTGGCAATTTTCCCACGGCGACGGTAGATTTACCGCTGATTCGGATAAACGCCGGATATGCCCCGTAAGCTGCACATCAAGACCTTCGGCTGCCAGATGAACGAGTACGACTCCGCCCGCATGGCGGACGCACTCGCGGCCAGCCATGGCCTGGAATCCACCGACGACCCGGCCCAGGCCGATGTCCTGCTGCTCAATACCTGCTCGATTCGCGAGAAGGCGCAGGAGAAGGTGTTCTCGCAGCTCGGCATGTGGCGCGAACTCAAGGAGCGGCGGCCGGACATTATTATAGGTGTCGGCGGCTGTGTCGCCGCCCAGGAGGGTCCGCAGATCATCCGCCGCGCCCCCGTGGTCGACCTGGTGTTCGGCCCGCAGACGTTGCACCGTCTGCCGCAGATGCTGGACGGGGTGCTGGCCACGCGCCGGCCGGCGGTGGACGTGTCCTTTCCCGAGATCGAGAAATTCGACCGCCTGCCCGAACCGCGCGCGGACGGCGTGCGCGCCTTCGTCTCGATCATGGAAGGTTGCAGCAAGTACTGCAGTTTCTGCGTGGTGCCTTACACGCGCGGCGAGGAATTCAGCCGGCCGTTCGACGACGTGCTGGCGGAAGTGGTGCATCTCTCCGAAAACGGCGTGCGTGAAGTGACCCTGCTCGGGCAGAACGTGAACGCCTACCGCGGCGCCATGCACGGAGGGGAATACGCCGATCTGGCGCTGCTCATCCGCTACCTCGCCGAGATCGATGGCATCGGGCGCATCCGTTTCACCACCTCGCACCCGCAGGTATTCGGTGACCGGCTGATCGCCGCCTTCGCCGAGGTGCCCAAACTCGCCGGCCATCTGCACCTGCCGGTGCAAAGCGGTTCCGACCGCATCCTCGCGCTCATGAAACGCGGGCACACCGCCCTCGAATACAAATCCAAGATCCGGAACTTGCGCGCGGCGCGGCCGGACATCAGCGTCACCACCGACTTTATCATCGGTTTTCCCGGCGAGACCGAAACCGATTTCGCGGCCAGCATGAATCTCATGGAAGAGGTGGGGTTCGACACCTCGTTCAGTTTCCTATACAGCGCGCGACCCGGCACGCCGGCGGCGGAACTGCATGACGCCACGCCACGGGAGATGAAAGAAGCGCGCCTGGCGCGCCTGCAAAGCCGCAATATCGAGATGGCCGCCGCGATCAGCCGTCGCATGGTGGGCGCGACGGAACGCATTCTGGTCGAGGGCCCGTCGCGTAAATCCCCGCAGCAGATGTGCGGGCGCACGGAGAACAACCGCGTGGTCAATTTTGATGCCGCGGATCCGGGCCTGGTCGGACGTTTTGTCGAAGTGGAAATCACTGAAGCGCTGACAAATTCCCTGCGCGGGCGGCTGGTTGCCGGGAAAATTGCCCGCCGTGCTTGATTTACGCCCGATTATCCTTATTAATTACGATTATGTCCCGAGCCGGAGCTCACCCCGCGATTGAAACCTAAAGCCAAGCACACCGAATTCAGTCTCACCCCCGCCGACAACCGGCGCCTCGCCAGCCTGTGTGGCAGCCACGACGAGCACCTCAAGCAGATCGAAGAATACCTCGGCGTCGAGATCGCCAACCGCGGCAACGTCTTTCGTGTCATCGGCCTGGCGGAGGAAAGCCAGGCTGCCACGCAGCTGCTGAAGGAACTCTACGACGCGACCGCGGGCGACGCGGAGCTCACGCTCGCGGGCGTGCACGTCGCGCTGCAGAAGCTGGCGCTGCGCGTACCGGCAGGCGGAGAGGACGACCGCGAAACCACGCTGCGCACGCCCAAGCGCATCGTGCGTGGCCGCGGTCCGCGCCAGCGCGAGTACGTCCGCAATATCCTGACGCACGACATCAATTTCGGCATCGGCCCGGCCGGCACCGGCAAGACCTACCTGGCGGTGGCTTGCGCCGTCGAAGCGCTCGAAACCAATCGCGTGCAGCGTCTGCTGCTGGTGCGGCCGGTGGTCGAAGCCGGCGAGCGACTCGGGTTCCTGCCTGGCGACCTGGAACAGAAGATCGACCCGTACCTGCGGCCGCTGTACGACGCGCTGCATGAGATGCTCGGTTTCGAGAAGGTCGCGCGACTCCTGGAACGACACATCATCGAACTGGCGCCGCTCGCTTACATGCGCGGGCGCACGCTCAACGAGTCCTTCATCATCCTCGATGAGGCGCAGAACACCACCGCCGAACAGATGAAGATGTTTCTGACGCGCATCGGTTTCGGCACCACCGCCGTCATCACCGGCGACATCACCCAGATCGACCTGCGCCGCACCCAGCTCTCGGGCCTGAAGCAGGCCATGGAAATCCTGCGCGATGTCGAGGGCATCACCTTCACGCACTTCACGCCGCAGGACGTGGTGCGGCATGCGCTGGTACAGAAGATCGTCGAGGCCTACGAGGAACACGAGAAGGCCGGCGAAGAGCCGCATTCGCGCGCGAGATGAAACTGACGTTGAGCGTGCAGTACGCGGTGGCTCCTGAAGGCGTGCCCGCGAAACCCGCGCTGGCGCGCTGGGCACGGGCGGCGTTTCGGGGCTGGCGGCGGCAACGCGCTTCCGTGGGCGTGCGCATCGTCGGCAGCCGTGAATCCGCGGCGCTCAATTCCCGTTTCCGCCGGCGCAACCATGCGACCAACGTGCTGTCGTTCGCGTTCGAGGCGCCGCCGGGGACGCGCAGCGACCATCTGGGCGACCTTGTCATTTGCGCGCCGGTGGTGCGGAGCGAGGCGCGCGAACAGAACAAGCCTGCGCGCGCGCATTGGGCGCACATGGTGGTTCACGGTATACTGCACCTGCGCGGTTACGATCACCGGAAACGGCGGGACGCCGCGGTGATGGAGAACATGGAGATTCGCATTCTCAAGGAGCTCGGTTTCGCCAACCCCTACATTTCATGAATACGCAGAACGAAGAAAGGCCGGATAGCCCCGACGAGCCAGCCGTCGCTCCGCGCTCGCTGCTGGACCGTCTGAGCCAGGCGCTGCTCGGCGAGCCGGGCACGCGCGACGACCTGATCGAGATTCTGCGTGCTGCCGCGAGCCGCAACGTGCTCGACCGCGATTCCCTCGACATGATCGAGGGCGTGCTCCAGGTCTCGGAAATGAAGGTGCGCGATATCATGGTGCCGCGCTCGCAGATGGACGTGGTGGACAAGAACAGTCCGCCCGAGGGCTATCTGCCGATGGTGATGGAATCCGGGCACTCGCGCTTCCCAATGGTGGACGGCGACAAGGACAAGATCGTCGGCATCCTGCTGGCCAAGGACCTGCTGCGTTACCTGTTTCTCGACAAGAAAAAACGCGCGCATTTCAACATCCATGACATGCTGCGCCCGGCGGTGTTCGTGCCCGAAAGCAAGCGCCTGAACGTGCTGTTGCGCGAGTTCCGCACCAGCCGCAATCACATGGCGATCGTGGTCGATGAATACGGCGGGGTCGCGGGCCTGGTGACCATCGAGGACGTCCTCGAACAGATCGTCGGTGAAATCTCGGACGAATACGACATCGACGACGACGTCATGATCATGCCGCGCGACGGCGGCGAGTACGTGGTCAAGGCACTGGTCACGATCGCCGATTTCAACGCGCGCCTGAACGTCAATCTCACGCATGACGAGATCGAAACCATCGGCGGGCTGGTCATGAACCGCCTGGGGCATGTGCCGCGCCGCGGCGAGAAGATCGAACTGGAAGGCCTGCGGTTCGAGGTGTTGCGCGCCGACAGCCGCCGCGTCTACCTCCTGAAAGTGAGCCCGGTTGGACAACAAGGCCGGCAAAAAACCAAGAAGTAATTTCCGTTCCCTTCCGCCGGTCGCGGCCGATGTCGCGGCGTTCGCGGCCGGTCTGCTGCTGCCGCTGGCATTCTCGCCGTTCGATCTGTTCCCGCTTGCCGTCGTCTCGCCCGCGCTGCTGTTTCTGCTGTGGCGCGATGCCTCTCCCGGGCGCGCAGCGTTCCGCGGTTTTGTCTTCGGTCTGGGGATGTTCGGTCTCGGCGTCTCGTGGGTGTATGTCAGCATGCATAATTTCGGCAACATGCCGGCGCCGCTGGCGGCATTCGCCACAGCGCTGTTCGTCGCCGGGCTGTCGGCGTATTTCGCGTTGTTCGGATGGTGTCAGGCGCGGTTTTTCCGTACGCGCGCGCGCCGTCACCTTTTGCTGATACTGCCGGCGCTGTGGGTGCTGTTCGAATGGCTGCGCGGCTGGCTCCTCACCGGCTTCCCGTGGCTCGACCTCGGCTACAGCCAGGTGGGCGCTCCGCTCGCGGGTTACGCACCGTGGCTCGGCGGATACGGCGTGAGTTATTTCTGCGTACTGAGCGCGGGCCTGCTCGCCTTCGGCGCGGTAGAACCGAAAAAATCTCTTACCTGGGTTTTACCGGGACTCGCGCTGGTTTGGATCGGAGGCTGGTTCGCCGGCAAGGTCGAATGGGTGCAGCCGGTGAACAGCCCGCTGCATGTCGCACTCATTCAGGGTAACGTCCCGCTCGCGGACAAGTGGCGCCCCGACAATCGTCGCGCGATCATGACGCGTTACCTGGCGTTGAGCGAGGCGGCGCCGACGTCGGACCTGATCGTCTGGCCAGAAGCCGCCATCCCGGCGTACCTTGACGAAATCGATCCGGATTTTCTCGAGAGACTGCGCCGCATCGGCCAGGCGGCGAAGACGGATTTCCTGATCGGTGTCATCGAGCGCGACAAGGACAGACATCACTACTACAACAGCGTCATCAGCATCGGTCCGCATCCCGGCGTTTATCGCAAGCATCATCTCGTGCCGTTCGGCGAATATCCTCCGCTCGAACCGCTGTTCGGCTGGCTCATGGAAAGCCTGCAGATCCCGATGTCGGATTTCAGCGCCGGACCGGCCGGCCAGCCGCCGCTCAGCGCCGCGGGACAGAAGATTGGCGTGTCGGTCTGTTACGAAGACGCGTTCGGCGAAGAAGTGATCCGGGCATTGCCGCAGGCGAGCCTGCTGGTGAACGTGAGCGAGGACGCCTGGTTCGGCGATTCGCTGGCGCCGCACCAGCGGGTGCAGATGGCGCGCATGCGCGCGATCGAGGCCGGGCGCCCCATGCTGCGCGCCGCCAATACCGGGCCCTCTGTCGTGATCGATGACCAGGGCCGCATTATCGCGCGTTCACCCGAGTTTCAGACCTATGTGCTCGCGGCCGTGGTCCAGCCGATGCAGGGCGATACGCCATATGCGCGCTTTGGCAACCTGTCGGTGATTTTGTTCATGATCGCGATGCTCGCCGCCGGGCCAGTGATCCGGCGCCTTTTGCGGGGCTAAATCATTACCGCGCACCCGCCACGGCGGGCGCTTGCCGCGCTCACGGGCTGGCCTATCCTAGGAATAGACCCGAAAACGACCGGGGAGCGGCAGCGGGCAGGTCGTGCAGCTAATAACACGTGGTTCGTCGATGCGCAAATCAGGCTACTGGAAACCCGTCTGCGGACCGCTGATCGCGGCCGTCGCCGTCGCGGCGATCGAGGTTGTTTCGCGTCTGGCGTTCAAGATTCCGAACCCGCCCGCCATACTCCTGCTTATCGTGGTGTTCTCCGCCTTCTATGGCGGATGGCGTTCCGGTTTCGCGAGCGGCGCGATCGCGTGGATGTATTTCGCCTATTCCTTTTCGCTTCCGGGCCAACCCTTTCACTACGACGACGAAAATGCGATGCGCGTGCTGTTGTGGGCCCTGGCTACTCCCGCGATGGTGATGATGATCGGAATCCTGCGGAGCCGCGCACGACGCACCACGGAACTGGTGGCCGCCAACGCCGCCCTCAAGACGCAGATCGAAGAGCGCGAGCGCGCCGAGAAGGAAATACGCCTGCTGCAAAACATCACGCTGGCGGTCAGCGAAGCCGAAGACCTGTCCGCCGCGTTGGAGGTGGTGCTGCGCAAGGTCTGCGAGGCCACCGGCTGGCCGCTGGGACAGGCCTGGTTGCCGGGTAGCCACGGACGCCTCGAGTGTTCATCGGTCTGGCATGTGAGCGCCGCCGGACTGCAGCATTTCCGCAAGGCCAGCCTCGAGATGACCTTCGCGCCCGGCATCGGCCTGCCGGGCCGGGTCTGGTCGGGCAAGAAGCCGGTATGGATGACCGACGTGGCGCAGGAGGGGAATTTCCCGCGCGCGACGATCGCCAGGAAAGTCGACCTGCACGCCGGATTCGGGGTCCCGGTGAAGGCGGGCGATGAGATCGTCGCGGTGCTCGAGTTTTTCGTGCGCGAATCGCGCGATCAAGATCAGCATCTCACGAGCACCGTTTCCAGCGTCGCGGCGCAACTCGGGTCCGTCATCCAGCGCAAGCGCACGGAAGCGGCGCTGCGCCACCGCGAGAGCGAATTGCGCGCGATCATCGAGGCCGAGCCCGAATGCGTCAAGATCATGTCGGCCGACGGAATTCTGCTGCAGATGAACGCCGCGGGTCTGGCCATGATCGAGGCGCGGGCCGAGGAGGTGATCGGCAAGCCGATCTGGCAGTTGCTGATGCCCGATTATCGCGAGCCGTTTCGCCATTTTGCCAAGAATGTCCTGCGAGGGGAAAAGGGGAAAATCGAATTCGAGATCGTCGGGCTCAAGGGCACGCACCGCTGGCTGGAGACGCACGCCGTGCGCCTCGTGGACGATGGCGCGCCGATGCTGCTGAGCGTCACTCGCGACATCACCGAGCGCAAGCTCGCGGAACGGCGACTCAGTTACCTCGCGCATAACGATCACCTGACCGGCCTCCCGAACCGCATGCAATTCATCGAACGCCTGCAGCAGTCGATGGCCGAAGCCGACCACAATGAACGGCTGGTCGGCATCGTGTTTCTCGATCTCGATCGGTTCAAGTACATCAACGACAGCCTGGGGCACGAAGCCGGAGACACGCTGCTGCAGGAGCTCGCCATGCGCTTGAGCGGCGCGGTGCGTCGCGGCGATACCATCGCCCGTTTTTCCGGCGATGAGTTCGCCCTGGTGCTCGCCGACATGGCGCACGTGGATGACGCGACGCAGGTGGCACAGAAGATTCTCGACGTATTCAAGCAGCCGTTCCGGCTTTCCGGGCGCGAACTGTTCCTGACCGCCAGCCTCGGCATCACGCTGTATCCCTTCGACGACCGCGACGCCTCGGGGCTGCTGCGCAACGCCGACGTGGCGATGTATCGCGCCAAGGAGTCCGGCCGCAACAGTTATCAGTTCTACGCCGTCGAGATGACCGCCAAGGCCACCGAGCGCCTGTCCCTGGAAAACGACCTGCGTTCCGCGCTCGACCGGGGCGAGCTGATGCTGCATTACCAGCCGATCGCCGACTGCAGGACCGGGCGCCTGCTCGGCATGGAGGCGTTGCTGCGCTGGAATCATCCAAGCCGCGGCATGATATCGCCCCTGCAGTTCATCCCGCTGGCGGAGGAAACCGGCTTGATCGTGCCGATCGGCGAATGGGTGCTGCGCACCGCCTGCGAGCAGTGCAAGGGCTGGCACAGGCTGGGGTACCCGCCGCTGTCAGTGGCGGTCAACCTGTCGGTCCGGCAATTTCATCGCCAGAACCTGGCGGCCTCGATTCAAAATATTCTGCAGGCGACGGGACTCAATCCCGCCAGCCTCATCCTGGAGCTTACCGAGAGTCTCATCATGCAGCATGCGGATGCGTCCATCGCCACGTTGCGCGAGCTGAAGGCCATGGACATCCGGCTCTCGGTCGACGACTTCGGAACCGGCTATTCCAGCCTGAGTTACCTCAAGCGTTTCCCGATCGATACCCTGAAGATCGACAAATCCTTCGTCCGCGACATCCCTGGCGATGCTGATGACGCGGCTATCGCCGGGGCAGTCATCACCATGGCCCACAGTCTGGGGCTAAAAGTGGTAGCCGAAGGCGTGGAGACCGCCGAGCAGCTCCGATTCCTGCGCGAACACAACTGCGACACCATGCAGGGATACTATTTCAGCCGGCCGTTGCCCGCGGAGCAATTCGAGGCTCTGCTGAAAAACGGGGTCCGCCTCGCCGGCTGATCGGCGCCGCGATCGGGATCGTTCCTCTTTGCCCCGGGATGCCGAGCGTTGCCATGCAATGTTATGATGTAGCATCCCGCCTGAAGCGGTTTCACATCGTTTATCAAAGGAAGGAAGAAGGAAAATGAAGCATCTCGTTTTGCTGCTGTCGCTGCTTATCCCCCTGTCCAGCGTCGCCGCGGAAAAGCTGCCGCTGGGTTACGTGGACGTTCACCGGGTGCTGCTGGAAAGCAAGGTTGGCAAGAAGAACAAGGCCGAGCTCGATAAACTCATCAAGGACAGGAAGACCGCCATCTCCCAGGAAGAGGGCAAGCTCGAAGCCATGCAGCAGTCGTTCCAGAAGGACCAGCTGCTGATGACGTCGCAGCAGAAGCAGGACAAGCAGAAGGAGTTCCAGACCCGGGTCGAGGCGTATCAGAAAATGGTGAAATCTGCCGAGCAGGAGGTCAACAGCAAGGACAACGAATACACCGCCAAGTCGCTCGCCGACATCAAGGCCATCGTCGCCGAGATCGCCAAGGAGCGGAAACTCAGCGTGATTTTCGGAACCTCCGACGTGGGCCTGCTGTATGCCGACCCCGACCTCGATCTCACGCAGCAGGTGATCCAGCGCTACGACGCGAAGACGAAGTAGTTTTCAGGCGGCAAGGAACCGCCGTTTCCTGCGTCGAGGGACCGGCGCCATTTTCGGAAACCGGTCGCCGTAGGCGGACCTTCCATAATCCGGTATCCTACGCGCCAATGACACCGGCGCAGCGACCGCGATGGATGACCAATATTCCCCCGAGAACATAGAAAAAGACGCCCAGCAGTACTGGGACAAGCATCAATCCTTCATGGCGGCGGAAACCCCGGGGCGGGAGAAGTACTACTGCCTGTCGATGTTCCCGTATCCCTCCGGCAAGCTGCACATGGGGCATGTGCGCAACTACACCATCGGCGACGTGCTGACGCGCTTCATGCGCATGAATGGCCGCAACGTGCTGCAACCGATGGGCTGGGACGCCTTCGGCTTGCCGGCCGAAAACGCGGCGATGGCCAACGGCGTGCCGCCGGCCCGCTGGACCTACGACAACATCGCGTACATGAAGAAGCAGCTGAAGTCGCTCGGCTTCGCCATCGACTGGGGACGCGAACTCGCCACCTGCAGGCCCGAATACTACAAATGGAACCAGTGGCTGTTCCTGCGCATGCTTGAAAAAGGCATCGCCTACAAGAAGACTGGCGTGGTGAACTGGGATCCGGTGGACCAGACGGTGCTCGCGAACGAGCAGGTGATCGACGGGCGCGGCTGGCGCACCGGCGCGCTCGTGGAGAAACGCGAGATCCCGATGTACTACCTCGCGATCACGCGTTACGCCGAGGAGTTGCTGGCCGATCTCGATCAGCTCACCGAGTGGCCGGAACGCGTGCGCGCCATGCAGGCCAACTGGATCGGAAAAAGCACCGGTGTTCGTTTTGGATTTCCGTACAAACTTGACGGCAAAGATGAAAAGCTCTGGGTATTCACGACGCGCGCCGACACGATCATGGGTGTTACCTTCTGTGCCGTCGCGGCTGAGCATCCGCTGGCGACGCATGCCGCGAAGCACAACCCGAAGCTCGCGGCCTTCGTCGAGGAGTGCAAGCGCGGCACGGTGATGGAAGCCGACCTCGCGACCATCGAGAAGAAGGGCATGCCGACCGGGATCATGGTGACGCACCCGCTCACAGGAGAGCCAATCCCGGTCTGGGTCGGCAATTACGTGCTGATGGGCTACGGCGAAGGCGCGGTGATGGCGGTGCCGGCGCATGACGAGCGCGATTTTCATTTTGCCAGGCAATACGGCCTGGCGATCAAGCAGGTGATCCAGATCGCGGGCGAAAAGTTCTCGACCGATGCCTGGGCCGAGTGGTATGCCGACAAGGAGCATGGCCACTGTGTGAACTCCGGCAAGTACGACGGCCTGGGATATGCCGCCGCCGTGGACGCCATCGCCGCCGATCTCAGGGCCAAAGAGCTCGGCGACAAGCAGGTCATGTGGCGCCTGCGCGACTGGGGCATTTCGCGCCAGCGCTACTGGGGCTGCCCGATACCTATTATTCATTGCGACCGCTGCGGCGACGTGCCGGTGCCGGACCAGGATCTGCCGGTGGTGCTGCCCGAGGACTGCGTGCCCGACGGCACCGGCAACCCGCTCAACAAGCGCGCCGATTTCGTGAACTGCGCCTGCCCCAGGTGCGGCCAGCCGGCGCGGCGCGAGACCGACACCATGGACACTTTCGTGGACTCGTCGTGGTACTACGCGCGCTACTGCGCCCCGGACAATGCCAACGCGATGGTGGACCAGCGCGTGCAATACTGGATGCCGGTGGATCAGTACATCGGCGGCATCGAGCACGCGATTCTGCATCTGCTGTACTCGCGCTTCTGGTGGAAGGTGATGCGCGATACCGGCCTGGTGCAGGGCGACGAACCGTTCATGCGCCTGCTGACCCAGGGCATGGTGCTGAACGAGATTTTCTTCCGCAAACCGGCGAGCGGGCGCATCGTGTATTACAACCCCGCCGACGTCGAGTTCAAATTCGACGACAAGGGCAACCGCGTCGGCGCAAGCCTGAAGAGCGACGGCGAGCCGGTGGAATCTGGCGGCATCGGCACCATGTCGAAGTCCAAGAACAACGGCGTCGATCCGCAATCGCTCATCGACCAGTACGGCGCCGACACCGCGCGGCTGTTCATGATGTTCGCCGCGCCGCCGGAGATGACGCTCGAATGGTCGGATGAAGGCGTGGCGGGCGCGAATCGTTTCCTGAAACGGCTCTGGCGCCTTGTCGCGGAGCACGTAAATGCGGGGCTTCCCGCCAGGACCGATCTGGCATCGCTGACGGGACCGCTCAAGGAGCTGCGGCGCCTGGCGCACCAGACATTGGCCAAGGTCACCGACGATATCGGCCGCCGCCGCACCTTCAACACCGCGATCGCGGCAGTGATGGAGCTGGTGAACGCCGTCGGACGCCTCGACGACGCGTCCGAGGCCGCGAAATCCGTGCGCCAGGAGGCGCTGGAGTTCATCACGATCATGCTTTCGCCGATCGCGCCGCATATCAGTCACGCCTTATGGCATGCGCTCGGCCATCGTGAGGCCGTGATCGATGTGCGCTGGCCGGAGCCGGAGGCCGCGGCACTGAAACAGGACAAGCTCGAGATCGTGGTTCAGGTCAACGGCAAGCTGCGCGGGCGCGTGTCGGTGCCGGTGCAGGCGGCGGAGGCTCAGGTGCGGGAAATCGCGCTGGCGGACGAAGCCGTCGCGCGTCACGTCGGCGGCAAGGCGGTGAAGAAAGTGATCGTGGTCCCGGGCAAGCTCGTGAATATTGTTCTCTGAGATACAAGATGCAAGATACAAGATACAAGAGGGCGAATCGCGATCCGGTATTTGTTTTCAACTTGTATCTTGTTACTTGTATCTTGTATCTGCTTTTATCCGGTTGCGGTTTTCATCTGCGTGGCGCCGGCGCGTATCGCTTGCCGCCGGCACTGGCTACGCTGCGGGTGGCGGTGGAAGGCAGCTCGCAGCAAAACGATCCGTTGCAGGTGGCGATGACCAACGCCCTGCGCGCTCAGGCCGGCGTCGACGTGGTCAGCGCGACCGATGTGCCGACCCTGGTGCTCTTCGCGCAGCGATCGGACAGCCAGCTGCTGTCCGTGGGCTCTACCGGTATGGCGTCGGAATATCTTCTGAGATACGAGGTGAGTTTCCGCGTGGCGGACAAGGACGGAAAAGCCCTGTCGGAACCCCAGACGGTCAGAGTCCAGCGCAATCAGGCATTTGACCGCCTGAACGTGCTGGCCACGGAACGGGAAGAACGGGAATTCCGGCGCGAGATGCAGCGCGATGCGGTGCAGCAGATTCTGCGGCGGCTGGCGCACATTGAACTGACGGAGAAGCATGCAGATCAACCCTGATCAGCTTTCGAATCACCTCAAGCGCGGCCTCGCGCCGATCTACTTCGTCTACGGCGAGGAGATCCTGCTGGTCGAGGAAAGTTGCTGCGCCATCCGCGAGGCGGCGCGCGCAGCCGGTTACACGGAACGCCAGGTCTTGACGGTGGAGAGCGGTTTCGACTGGAACGGACTGTTCGCCTCGCTGCAGTCGCTGTCGCTGTTCTCCGAACGCCGGATCGTCGAGCTGCGCCTGCCGACCGGCAAGCCGGGCGAGGCGGGGGCGAAGATCCTGGCCGAGATCGCGGCACAGCCGCCGGCCGACGTGGTGTTCATGGTCATCTGCGGCAAGCTGGAGAAGGCGACGCGCGAGGCCAAGTGGGCCAAGACGCTCGAAGGCGCGGGCGTGGCCATCCCGGTTTACCCTCTCGAGGCGGCGCAGTGGCCGGCGTGGATACGCCGGCGCATGGAGGCGCAGGGCATGAAGCCCGGGCGCGGCGTGGTGGATTTGTTGGCGCATCTGATGGAGGGCAACCTCCTGGCGTGCGCCCAGGAAATCGACAAGCTCGCCATGCTGCGCGGCGGCGGTGAAATCGGGCTGGATGACATCGAGGAAAATCTCAGCGACAATGCCCGTTTCAACGTGTTTGCCCTGGCCGACGCCAGCCTGCGCGGCGAGGCCGCGGCGGTCGACCGCATTCTCGCCAGCCTGCGCGGCGAGGGCGTGGAACCGGTACTGATCCTGTGGGCGCTGGCGCGCGAGATCCGGGACCTGGCGCAGATGGCGCACCTGGTCGCGGCGGGACAGCCGGCGGCACGCGCGATGGACGCGCGCCGGGTCTGGACCAAGCGCAAGCCGCTGGTCGGCGCCGCGCTCAAGCGCCTGCCGCTGCAAGACTGGCACAGTCTGCTGCAACGCGCCGCCCGCGCCGATCGCATCCTCAAGGGTCGTGGCGCCGGCGACATCTGGCAGGAATTGCAGTGCCTCGCCCTGGGCATGTGTGGATTGAAGCTCGGTACGTGCAGACAAGTCGCCTGACGACGGGTAGGAAGCATGAAAACGGCATCCCAACAGACCATTAATACGGACATCAAGCGTTACATGCGCGACGTCGGCCAGCGCGCCCGCGCCGCCGCGCGCGACATGGCGCGCGCCGAAACCGCGGCCAAAGACGCCGCGCTGCTGGCGATGGCGGCGGAGATCGAAAAGCAGACCGAGGCGCTGATCGCGGCCAACAGGAAGGATCTCGACGCCGGCAGGACCGCGGGGCTCGACTCCGCCATGCTCGACCGGCTCGAGCTGAACCATTCACGCATCCAGGCCATGGCCGACGGCCTGCGCCAGATCGCGGCGCTTGCCGACCCGGTCGGCGAAATCACCGATCTGAATTATCGTCCCTCCGGCATCCAGGTCGGACGCATGCGCGTGCCGCTCGGCGTGATCGGCATCATTTACGAATCGCGCCCGAACGTCACTGCCGACGCCGCCGGACTCTGCCTCAAGTCCGGCAACGCCGCGATCCTGCGCGGCGGCAGCGAGGCGATACACTCGAACCAGGCCATCGCCGCCTGCATCCAGGCCGGGCTTCGGCAGGCCGGCCTGCCCGCGGACGCGGTGCAGGTGGTCGAAACCACCGACCGCGCCGCCGTCGGCGAGCTCATCACGATGAAGGAATACGTGGACGTGATCGTGCCGCGCGGCGGCAAGTCGCTGATCGAGCGCATCACTGCCGAGGCGACTATCCCCGTCATCAAGCATCTGCACGGCGTGTGCCACGTGTACATCGACGACAAGGCCGATCTCGACAAGGCGGTGAAGGTCGCGTTCAACGCCAAGACCCAGCGCTACGGCACCTGCAACACCATGGAAACGCTGCTGGTCGCGCGCGGCGTCGCCGACA
>JBLMXN010000170.1:0-3774 GCA_050257795.1 Bacteroidota bacterium | reverse complement strand
TCGGTCAGCGGAACCCGCAGCGACTCGCGCGTGCCGGGATCGGCGAGCGGCACGATCCGCTCCACCGCCTCGCTGCCGAGGGCTTCCACGCAGATGTAAAGATCGGCCAGGAAATCGATCCACGGCAGCGAGCGGAAATGCTCGCGGATCATCTGCTCCTGCGCCGGCGTGATGAGCGGAGCGGGATCGGTGCCGAACTCGCGCATCCAGCGGCGCTGGATGGAAACATGGCGGCTCTCGTCGCCGACCTGCTTGGCCAGTGCCAGCTCGGCGTCGACGTCGGGCGCCTCCGACAGGCGCTGGGCGCAGACTTCCATGATCAGGCGGTCGACCTGGGTATACAGCATCAGAAGCTGGCCCATGGATTGGCGATACTCGGTATCTTCGACGGACTTTTGCAGATTCATAGGACTTTCCTCCTTGGGTTGGGAATGCCCCAACTGGTGTTGGGGCGCAGGAACTTCGTGCGACTGGCGGCACGCATCGCGGAAAACCGTAACAGCCGCCACAACGGACCCGAAATGCCCAGGGCGCGCAGCAGACGCTGACTGGCTGGCAGCAACGGCGGACTCAAACCCGGCAACACCCAGTTGCCCGCTTCGCGCGCCTGGCGTTGCAGATAACCGGGCAGAAAATCTCGCACCGCCGGCTCGACATAAAACGTGGGCAGGAGTCCGACTTCTCCCGACTGGAGCTTTCCCTCCGCCGCCAGGTGTCGGGTCAGCGGCGTGCCGGGGTACAGCCGGACGCCGGTCATGGCGACGACAGCGGTGGGCCGCATGGCGCGCAGGGCGCGGCAGGTGGCGCGCACGCTGGATTCGGTCTCGCCAGGGCCGCCGAATATCACCGTATGACAGACGCGCAGTCCGGCTTCCAGTCCGTGCGCATTCGCGCGGCGGACGACCTCGGCATCGAACGACTTGCCGAGGCGTCCCAACTGGCCGTCTTCCACGGCGTCGCTGCCGAGTTCCATTCCTTCGCAGCCGGCGCGCGCCATGAGGCGCGCCTGTTCCCGGCCCAGCTTGACGGGAGTGGCGTAACAGCTCCAGCGCAGCCGCAACCGACGCCGCAAGATTTCCTCACACAGCGCTTCCACGTGGCCGACCGGAAAGTTCAGGATCGAGTCGACGAAAAAAACATCATGCGGTCCATAATCCGCCATCAACGCTTCGAGTTCGTCGACCACGTCGCCGGCCTGGCGCGCGCGGAAGCGATTCCCTTCCAGCAATGGATAAGTGCAGTAGCTGCACTTGAAGACGCAGCCGCGCTTGGTCTGCACGTTGCCCATTCCGCCGCGACGGATGTAGCGCGGGTAATTGAAAAGATCGCGCGCCGGCCGCAACCCCGCGGCCCAGTCGGCGGGTCGCCGCACCGGCGCCGGCAGGACCGGCGGGGTCGCGCGACCGTCATTTCGGCTCAGCACTCCGGCAATGCCCGCCGGATTGCCTCCGCGTCCGAGCTCCGCCAGCAAATCCACAAACGCCTGCTCGCCTTCGCCGGCCACGCCCCAGTCGCCATCCAGGGCCTGCATATAATGCTGCGGCATGATCGCGAAACCGGAACCGCCCAGAACGATTGGTGCGCTCGTGATGGTCCGCAGCGCGTCCACGACTTGCCGATGCTGGTCGAGATATTCGACGGTGAGCGGGTAGGCGGCGTTGTCTATGTTGCGAATCGAAAGGCCGACGACTTCGGGTTGGAATGCGCGCACCTGCCGGCGCAAGTCATCGAGTGGATACCGCCCGAAACAGAGATCGGCGACTGCCATCTCGTGTCCCGCCCGGCGTGCGGCGGCGGCGATGTAGGCCAATCCCAGCGGGAAGATCGGATCGGGAATCCGTTCTCGGTTTGCCGAAACCAGGAGCACCCGCACGGGTCACCCTCTCTCCGCGCTCAGGAGGCCGGTCGGACGGTCAGTTTCCCTTCCATGCCGCGTTCGCGGTGACTCTTCATGAAAGGAAGTTTCTTGTTGCAGTAAAAGACGTAGCTGCCGGCCGTCCGCGGGGTAAAGCGCAACGTGGTGGAATGACCCGCAGAGACATTCGCGCTCAGATCCATGCCGGCGTCCGGATCCTTGAGCGTGAAGTTATGCGGCGTGATCTTGTCGTCGTTCACCAGCGTCAGCTCTACCGGCCGTCCGGCGACAATCTCGATGGCATCGGGATGGAAACGGTAATCGCCCAGATGGATGGTGAACTTCTGCGCATCGGCATTGGCAGCCGCTGTCGCGACAGGGCCCGCTGCGAAGATCGCGCACGTCAGCAAGAGGAATATTCCGGCATATCCGGATTTGTCTTTTGTTTCCGGTATAGCGTCCATGACATCCTCCTGCGCGATCGTGTACCTGATTCCGTGACGAGCCTGCCGCCGGAACATGCTGCAAAAAACGACAGCACGATCTATCATGGCGAACGCTCTCTTTCGGGAGAGAACCCGCCATTTAGGGCAATTTCTCCGACCTGACAAATACTGTTAACACTGGTGAATCTTCTTTATTCCATCGCCCGCATTATTTTCTTCTTTGACCGGCGGATATTTGCCTGGTTCATAGCGATATTTCTCGCTCCCGGATTATCAAATGCGGGCGAATTCGTCCGCCAAGCGGCGTTGTCCGAAGATGGCAGCATGCTCCGGGACGGATGGCACTTCGTATCAGAGCGGCACGGAACAAGGGTCTTTAATCGTTCGTGGGCAGGCTCGCCGATACCCGAAGTGCTGGCACGCGTTGTCATCCATGTTCCTCCCAAACGCCTTTACGCCGTGATCACCGATTATGATCACTTCACCGAGTTCCTCCCCTACGTCACCAGCAGCAGGATCCTGCGCCGAGAAGGCGAGACACGCTTCGTGCACCAGCGCTTGCACCTCCCTGCGCCGCTGGCGGACCGCTATTACACCATCGCCAGCACTCAGGTCCGGCTGCCGGAGAACATTTTCCGCGTCGAGTGGCATATCGTTCCGGATAGCGGTGTGACCACACCGGGTGAAGAAGGCCTCATTCCTTCCGCGTTCAGCGGGTTCTGGGAATTAACGCCAAATGAGGACGGAACGGTGACGCACGCCGTTTATTCCATTCGCTTCGATCCCGGCGGCGCCGTGCCATCGTGGCTGGCGACACTGGCCATGAATCGTTACGTTCCCAAAGTGGTGGAGGCGGTTCGTGCCAAAGCCATGCAACCAGTCGTAGGCGACGCGCGGGAATCAAACCCGCCGGACGTGAAGCCGCGCTAGCTGGAAACCGATCTTGCGTCGGCGGCCCGATGCAGGCTCGCTTCGAGTCTGGCGGTGTCAATGGGAAACGGCAGGGATTCGTGAATCGGAAAACGCGAGGTCAGCTTCACCAGCTGATGCTCGTGTTCCTTCTCATAAAAAACGATTACCCTGGTTTTGGGTGAGCGTTGCACCGCCGCCAGCAGGGATTCAAGACTGCTGGTGCGGTCGCGGAAATCCGACTGGAAATTGAACTCCGCGACGATCACGTCGGGATCGATTTTCTTGAGCAGGCCGAGCGCCTTGCGCACCGAGGCGACCGATTCGACTTCATAACCGGCCTCGCGATACAGCGACTTGAAATCGGGATAGCCGCCGAGCTCGATGATGGAGAGCAGTTTGTGCCTGGCGGCGGACGGTGCGGGATGATTCATGAATTCGGCTCCTGCGGATAATCATCGCCGCGCCGGCGGAATTGCGCAACGTCCGGACGGCGTCACGAACGCCGCTTGGCGCGCGCGGTCGGCGCGGCGTTCCAGGGGCGAAGCGGGGAAGTGGGGGGGG
>JBLMXN010000169.1:0-6027 GCA_050257795.1 Bacteroidota bacterium | reverse complement strand
ACGGCAACGGCGGGATCGATGACATCATCTTTACCGCCACCAACGCCCGCTATGTGCGGATGTACGGCACGCAGCGTGGCACTTCCTGGGGTTATTCGCTGTGGGAGTTCCAGGTCTTTGGCGCGTTGTCCTTGCCCATTTCGTACAATTTCACGAGTCCGGACGTCAGCGCGTGGTCGGTCGTTGACGATTCCCAGATCGCATCCAGCTGGCAAGTGACCGGCGGTGCGTATCAACAGGGAACGGATGTGGGGGATCTGAGTTTCGGGACACCCTATGATCAGTCTTACAAGAAGGGAACCTATTCCTATCTGCCGGCACTGGCGGGACTGTCGAATTACCGGGTCAGTGTGGACATCACGCCGCTGCGCGACATCGCGTCGCGGGATGCCTTTGATGGCCAGGATGTGGGTGTCATGTTCCGATACCGAGACAACAACAACTACTACCGCGTATCGTTCAGCGCGCGCGAGTCGTATGCGCGGCTGGAAAAGAAGGTGGGCGGCGTCTTCTCGACCCTCGCCACCAATGCCCGGGGGTACACGGAGGCGCAGACATTCCATGTCACGGTCAACCTGAGAAACCTTGGCGTCAACCGGGAGCTGATTCAGGTGCTGGTTGACGGAGATCCGGTGTTCGGGGTGATCGATAGCGGTCCGGGATTGTCGAGTGGAACCATCGCTCTTTTTTCGATGGACGCGGTGAAGTTCGACAACGTCACAATCGATGTCAGCAACCCGAACCCGAGTGTGACGGTGTCGACGCCGCTCGCCTATCTGGTGCAGGTCGGCGGCACCGTGTCTGCCGCGGCGGTGGCCGACAACATTCCCAGCGGCGGCAGCGTTGACTTCCAGCTGGCGAGTATCGCCTGTGCAGCCGCGACCCAGGTGTCGCCGGGCCTGTTCACCGCCAGTTGCGGCAGCCCCGGCAAAGGGGATTATTACCTTCCGGGGCAGGGGCTCGTGGCAACGTTGCGAAACAGTTCCGGTGGGTCAGTGGCCACGGATGAGAATCAGCGAATCGGCGTGCTGGGCGACTACTACGTGACGATTGGTGACAGCATTACAATGGGCACCTATGATTTCTTCAGCGCCGACAATCAGTCCCAGGACGGGCGGGTCATTGGGCAGCAAGGCTTTCAAGCCGGGCTAAGCGATCTGCTGACGGTATCAGATTCGTCTCCCACCATTGTGTTCAATGACGGGGTGGGAGGCGACAAGACCACCGATACGCTGACCCGGATCGATTCGATCCTGGCACGGCACCCGGGCTCCAACCGATTTCTCATGATGCTGGGTACCAACGATTCCGGTGGCGGCACGCCGCTCAGTCAAGCCAGCTACAAGGCGAACATGCAGTCGCTGGCCAATACGATCACCGGGCAGGGCAAGACCGTGTGGGTCGCCAAAGTCCCGCCGGTGTTGCCGTTTGCGGCGAACCAGACCCGCAACAGCGACATTGCCGGCTACAACACCGCCATTGACAGCCTGACGGGCGTGCAGCCGGGGCCGGATTTCTACCACTTCTTCTATGTCGACAACGGTACGACGACACTGAGCGACGATAATGATCGCTTCAGCCTGTATTACGACAAGCTGCACCCCAATGCGCTGGGTCTCCGTATCATGGGTCAGATGTGGAACAATGTCTTGAGCGGCGCGACGGCCGCGCCCTTTTTTCTGGACCGCTTGTGCAACCGGCTGGTGTCCGCGGACTGCAGCGCGGTATTGGCGACCAACCACAAGCAAAACCTGCTTGCGGTTGGTTATCCGTACTACGTTGATCAGGCGTATACGCTGAGTTCAGTTCCTGCCGCAATAGCGAGCGGGGTATGGGTCTCGACGGCGAATGCGGAAAAGAACACGAGTGGTGCAAACTACATCGATTTCCGGGTGGACCGGCCGGTGACGGTCTATGTCGCCTATGACGCGGGCGCCGGTTCGCTTCCAAACTGGCTCAACCCTGCGGTGAGCGGCTTTGCCGACACATTACTCGAAATTCAGACCACGGATCCGTTATCGCCGCGACTCCACCTGTATTCGAAGGTTTTCCCCGCCGGCACCGTCAGTCTCGGGGGCAACCTGGCAGCCGGAGCCGTCGGGGCTGATTCCAATTATGTGGTCATCGTGACTGAATAACCGTGGACGAGGTGGTGGGAAATGATCAACAGATTACTGCGAGCACTGGCAGCCAGCCTGTTCTTTATTGGAACGGGAAATGTAGTGGTTCAAGCGGATAGTGATCCGGGCGCCGCGGGAGTGGCGCAAGCGTATTTCGAGGCTCTGCGCTCCGGCAACCGGCAGGCTTTATTGTCATTGTTCGCCGGCAGCGAACGGCAGCGAAGTGAAGCCCAGCTCAACGACCCGGCTTACTCCCAGTTTCTCATTGCCCGATACAGCAATGCCCGACTGGAGATCACCGCTAGCGGTGAGCAGGGCGGTATTCCCTTTGTCGATATCGCTATCTGGTTGAACGCCGTTGAGTCGGTTAAGGAAAGGCTCGTCCTGCGCGCGACAGGCAACTCAACCGGCCTTCGCTATGTCATCGCGGCACGAAAGGAACTTGCCGACTAGTGATGATGCCCGGCGTGGCTCATGTGGTCCATGCCGCCCATGCCGTCGGCGCGGCGCACCGTGAACGTCACCGGCAGCTGCAGGCCGCCCTCGAACGACAGCCGGATTTCCACCTTGTCGCCCGCCTTGAGCTGCTTGGTCGGCATCATAAGCATCAGATGATAGGTGGTGGGTTCGAACACCACTTTGCCGCCGGCCGGGATCTCCAGGCGGTCCAGATGCTGCATGCTCGACATGCCCTGCTCCGTCGTCGTGCGGTGCACCATGATGCGGCCGAACGCGGGACTGCCGCCGCCGGTGAGCACCAACGGTTTGGTGCCGTGGTTCTCGATGACAAAGTAACCGGCAAGCGACTGGACCCCGGGCGGGGCCTCGCTGATCCAGGCATCCTTGACGCTTACCGCCGGCGTGCCGGCGGCACCGGCCGCGAACGGCATCACGAGCATTGCCCACAGGATTGTCACCAGTCGTTTCATATCTAACCCCCGTAAAGATGTTGAATGGCGTGAAACTGCGAAACCACCGCGCCGGTGTCCTGTGGCCGTGAAAACGCCGCCACCAGGCGCCCCTGCGGGTCGATCAGCATCACCGCGGCGGTATGACTGATCTGATAACCGTTGCCTTCCGCGTCGCCGCTGCGCTCGTACATGACATGCAGCTGGCGGGCGAACGCGGCGATCTCGGCATCGGAGCCGGTGAGACCGATGAAGTTCTTGTCGAAATAGGCGACGTAACGCGCCAGCTGCTCGACGCCGTCGCGCTGTGGATCAACCGACACGAAGATGAACTGCGGCGCCGCGCCGTGTTCCTTCGGGCCGGCAAGCTTCTGCGCCACCCGCTTCAACGACTGCAGCGTGGTCGGGCACACGTCCGGACACGAGGTGTACCCGAAAAAGACGAAGCTCCACCTGCCCCGGAGCCGGTCAAGGCCGAAGGGTTGGCGGTGCTGATCCGTGAGAGAGAACGCCGACAGCGCCTGCGGTTCCGGCCAGAGGCTGCCCTGCAACTCCGCCGGAATGCGGGTGGCCGATGGCAGGTGCCACGGATGGAGCCTGAAGGCACCGTAACCCAGCCCGAGCGCGGCGCTCGCGACCAGGATCAGGACGACGGCGCGGCGGCGGCCGGTGGCTATTTCTGCTTTCATGAGAACATCGTAGTCTGTCGCCGCGGATGCAGCTTGTCACTGTGGCAAATCGTCGCGGTGTGTCCGCGTCGGATTCGAAGCTGCCGCGGAAGGAAGCTGCCGATATGCCACCCGGCGCCCCGGACGGGAAACTCGCGCGCCACCGGCCCGCGCAAACCGCGGGGTTTCGATCAGCGGGCTTTTTTACGCCCGCCGGTTTTGGCCGGCAGCAGCGGACATTCGCCCTGCTCGGCATGGTGGCAGGGCACTTCACTGACGAACTTCGGCGCCTGTTTGAGATAATCGAGAAAGGTGCGCGCCACCACCGAGAGTTGCTTGCCTGACGGGTAGGCGACATACCAGTGACGCTCGATCGGAAATCCCTCGACGTCCAGAATCGTGAGCTGTCCCATCGGCGCATCCAGCGCCAGCGTGTGCCGTGAGAGCACCGAGACGCCGAGGCCGCCGACGATGGCCTGCTTGATGGCCTCGTTGCTGCCCAGTTCCATGCGAACTTTCATCTTGAGTCCACGCGCGGAAAACAGCCGCTCGACCGCCATGCGCGTGCCGGATCCCGGTTCGCGCAGCAAAAACGGCTCCTCGGTCAGGCGCGCCAGCGGAATTTTTTTCTTGCCGGCCAGCGGGTGATTCGCAGGCGCGAGCACCACCAGCGGATTCTCCAAGAACGGTTCGGACTCGGCCTCGAGCTCCTCCGGCGGCTGGCCGAGGATGCAGAGATCGTCCTGGTTGTCGGCGAGACGTTCGAGGATGCGCTCGCGGTTCGACACCTTGAGCGACACCTCGATGCCCGGGTACTGCTGGCAGAACGGGCCGAGCAGGCGCGGCGCGAAATATTTCGCCGTCGTCACCACCGCCAGCCGCAGCGCGCCTTGCTTCAATCCCTTCATGTCAGCCACCAGCATTTCAAAACGGGTGAAGTGTTCGAAGATCCCGCGGCTGGTTTTGTGCAGCTCGCGCCCGGCGTCGGTCAGATAGATTTTTTTCCCCACCTGCTCGAACAGCGGCAGGCCGACCGCCTCGGTGAGTTTCTTGATCTGCATCGAGACCGTGGGTTGCGTGAGGAACAATTCCTCGGCGGCGCGTGTGAAACTGCCGAGCCGGGCGATGGCCTCGAAGACTTCGAGCTGGCGCAGGGTGCTGTGGCGCATGGGCGGCCTCTATAAGTACATAGACGATAGACTATGAATAATATCAAAAAGATTGACTGTTATTGATGCTTCCATTTCGGCACCATGCCGCCCACGTACTGAAATAAAACCCTTAAAAACGGAGGGTTACGGCGTCCCGGGGCGGGAATTTCGCCAGGCGGACCCGGTGCGGAGCCGATCATTCAATAACTTTGGAGGCCAATATGGGCAAGACTGAAACCATTACCAACGCCAAGGAGCGCTACAAGTCCGGCGTCATCCCGTACAAGAAAATGGGCTACTGGGAGCCCGACTACAAACCCAAGGACACCGACGTCATCGCGCTGTTCCGCATCACGCCGCAGGAAGGCGTGGACCCGGAAGAGGCCGCCGCGGCGGTCGCGGGCGAATCGTCCACCGCGACCTGGACCGTGGTCTGGACCGACCGCCTGACGGCGTGCGAGCTGTACCGCGCCAAGGCCTATCGCGTGGACCCGGTGCCGAACACCGGCGAGGGCACCAAGGTCGACAAGCAGTACTTCGCCTACATCGCCTATGATCTCGACCTGTTCGAGCCGGGCTCGATCGCGAACCTGACCGCTTCCATCATCGGCAACGTCTTCGGCTTCAAGGCCGTGAAGGCGCTGCGCCTGGAAGACATGCGCATCCCGGTCGCCTACCTCAAGACCTTCCAGGGTCCGGCCACCGGCATCGTGGTGGAGCGCGAGCGTCTCGACAAGTTCGGTCGTCCGCTGCTCGGCGCCACCACCAAGCCCAAGCTCGGCCTGTCCGGCCGCAACTATGGGCGCGTGGTGTACGAGGCGCTGAAGGGCGGTCTCGACTTCGTGAAGGACGACGAGAACATCAACTCGCAGCCGTTCATGCACTGGCGCGACCGCTTCCTGTACTGCATGGAAGCGGTGAACAAAGCCTCGGCCGCGACCGGCGAGGTAAAGGGCCATTACCTCAACGTCACCGCCGCCACCATGGACGAGATGATCGAGCGCGCCGAGTTCGCCAAGAGCCTGGGCAGCGTGATCGTCATGATCGACCTGGTGATCGGCTACACCGCGATCCAGACCATGGCCAAGTGGGCGCGCAAGAACGACATGATCCTGCACCTGCACCGCGCCGGCAACTCGACCTACTCGCGCCAGAAGAATCACGGCATGAACTTCCGCGT
>JBLMXN010000168.1:0-5969 GCA_050257795.1 Bacteroidota bacterium | reverse complement strand
TCGGCGCGCCCGCGTGCGGCGACGTCATGAAGCTGCAGATCAAGGTGAACGAACAGGGCGTGATCGAAGACGCCAAGTTCAAGACCTACGGTTGCGGCAGCGCCATCGCCTCGAGCTCGCTGCTGACCGAATGGGTCAAGGGCAAGACGCTGGACGAGGCGGGCAAGATCAAGAACACACAGATCGCCGAAGAGCTCGCGCTGCCGCCAGTGAAGATCCACTGTTCGGTGCTGGCGGAGGACGCCATCAAGGCCGCCATCGCGGATTACCAGACGAAGGCCGGCAAAGGCTCGAAAGCCGACGCCGCCTGAGTCGCATTGCAAGAGGAACGAAACGGTATGACTATTACCATGACCGAAACCGCCGCCGAACGCGTGCGCCAGTTCATGGCCAAGCGCGGCAAGGGCGAAGGCCTGCGCATCGGCGTCCGCACATCCGGCTGCTCGGGCAAGGCGTACGTGATCGAATACGCCGACCGGATCGAGCCGGAAGACGAGGTGTACGAGAGCCACGGGGTCAAGATCATCGTCGACAAGAAAAGCCTCGTCTATCTCGACGGCACCGAGCTCGATTACACCCGCGAAGGCCTGAACGAGGGTTTCAAGTTCAATAACCCGAACGTCAAGGACACCTGCGGCTGCGGCGAAAGCTTCAACGTCTGATACGGCGGGGCGCCGCGGCCATGCAGGCCGCTCCGGGGAAAAATCACTTCGAGTTGTTTGGATTGGCGGCGACGTTCGACGTCGATGCCGACGATCTGGCCGCGCGTTACCGCGAATTGCAGCGCCGCGTTCACCCGGACAAGTTCGCCAGCGCCTCCGATCACGAGCGGCGGCTCTCCATGCAAATGACCGTGCTCGTCAACGAGGCCTTCCAGACGCTCAAGGATCCGGTCCGGCGCAGCGGGTATCTCCTGAGCCTGCGCGGAGTGGATCTGGGCGAGGAATCCGATACGGCGATGAACCCGGAATTTCTCATGGAGCAGATGGAGTGGCGCGAAAACCTGGACGAGTTGCGGCAGGCGGAGAACCCGCACAAGGAACTCGCCGAGCTGGCGAACCGGATCGAGCGACGCATGCAGGAAAAGATCGACGAGTTCCGCCGCGCCTTCGCCGAGAATACACCGGCGGCAGACGCCCGGGCACGATCCGCCGTGCGCGAGATGCAGTTTCTGCAAAAGCTGCGCCACGAAATCGACAACCTCGAAGAAGAATTGGCGTAAAGAGAAAATATCTAAACCGCCAGGACGCCAGGGCGAGCCGGACACGGACGAAGATACTTAACGTGTCTTCGTCCCGGCGAGCGCCCGCACACGGATGTGCGGGCTGGGGGATATCGGAGCCGCACCGCTGCGCCATGGACGGCTGGGCCTGGCGTCCTGGCGGTCAATTTCATATTGGAATAACTTCTTAACAACCATGGCACTGTTTCAAATCAGCGAACCGGGGCAGACACCGGCGCCGCACCAACGCCGTTACGCGGTCGGGATCGACCTCGGCACCACGAACTCGCTGGTGGCCTGCGTCCGCAACGGGGTGGCGGAGACGCTGCCGGATGCGCAGGGTCGGCACCTCCTGCCGTCGGTCGTGCGCTACGGTGCCCAACACGAACCCGTCGTCGGTCACGAAGCGATGGCGGTGGCGCATGAAGATCCGCTCAACACCATCGCCTCGGTCAAGCGCCTGATGGGGCGCGGCATCGAGGACGTGCGCAAGCTAGGGCAGTCCCTGCCGTATCAATTCACCCGCGGCGATTCCGCGATGCCGCGCATACGCACCGTCGCGGGCGATCACAGCCCGGTGGAAATCTCGGCGGAGATCCTCAAATCGCTCAAGCGCCGCGCCGCGGACACGCTGGGCGCGGACATTTCCGACGCCGTCATCACCGTTCCGGCGTATTTCGACGAGGCCCAGCGTCAGGCGACCAAGGACGCCGCGCGCCTCGCGGGTTTGAACGCGCTGCGCCTGCTCAACGAACCAACGGCGGCCGCCATCGCCTATGGCCTCGACAAGAATCCGCAGGGTATTTACGCCATTTACGACCTGGGCGGCGGCACCTTCGACGTCTCTCTGCTGCGGCTGAACCGCGGCGTCTTCGAGGTCATGGCCACCGGCGGTGATTCCGCACTCGGCGGCGACGACATGGACCACGCCATTGCCGAGTGGATCATGCGCGAGGCCGGCATTCGCGACGATGCCGATCAGAAGCGGCTGCGCCGGTTGTTGCGCGACGCCCGTGCCGCCAAGGAGGCGCTGACGCAGGACGAGCAGGTTCCGCTGCGCATCGATCTCGGGACCGGCCAGGCGTGGGAGGGGACCCTCACGCGCGCACAGCTGAATGACTTGATCGACCCCCTGGTCGAGCGGACCCTGCCGCCATGCAAACGCGCGTTGCGCGACGCCGGCATCCGGGCAGCGGAGGTCGACGGCGTCGTGCTCGTTGGCGGCGCCACGCGCACGCCGCGGGTGCGGGAAAAGGTTTCGCAGTTCTTCGGGCGCGAACCGCTGGCGGATATCGATCCGGACAAGGTGGTCGCGATCGGCGCCGCGTTGCAGGCCGACATCCTGATCGGCAACAAGCGCGACGAGGAGATGCTGCTGCTCGACGTGATCCCGCTGTCGCTCGGCATCGAGATCATGGGCGGCATGGTGGAAAAGATCATCCCGCGCAACACCACGATCCCCGTGGCCAAGGCCCAGGACTTCACGACTTTCAAGGACGGGCAGACGGCGCTGCTGGTGCACGTGGTGCAGGGCGAGCGCGAGCTGGTGAGCGACTGCCGTTCGCTCGCGCGCTTTGAATTGCGCGGCATTCCGCCGATGGTCGCCGGCGCGGCGCGCATCCGCGTGTCATTCCAGATTGATGCCGACGGCCTGCTCGGCGTGGCGGCCAAGGAGCTCACGACCGGCGCCGAGAGCCACGTGGTGGTCAAGCCGTCTTACGGACTGACCGATAACGAAATCGAAACCATGCTGCGCGAGTCCATCGAGCACGCGCGCGAGGACGAGCAGGCGCGCACGCTGCGCGAACAACAGGTCGAGGTGGAGCGCCTGATCGAGGCCGTGGGCCATGCCCTGGCGGCCGATGCCGCGCTACTGACGCCGGATGAGCGCGCGGAAATCGATCGTTGCCTGGCGGACGCCGCGACGGCGCGCGCCGGTACGGATATTTCCCGCATCAAACGGGCGATCCAGGAACTCGACCGCGTGACCCAGCCGTTCGCGCAGCGTCGCATGGACGCCAACATCCGCCGGGCGCTGGCCGGGCACCGGCTGGAGGAGTTCGAGTCTTCCGGACCGAAGCCGGCGCCATGACGCGTATCACGTTCCTGCCGCACCCGCAGATCTGTCCGGAGGGCAAGACCATCGACGTCGAGCCGGGCGTCAGCATCTGCGATGCCGCGCTCAACGCCGGCATCTCGATCGAGCATGCCTGCGAGAAGTCCTGCGCCTGCACCACTTGCCACGTGGTGGTGCGTCAGGGTTTTGACAGTCTCGAGCCGGCCGAGGAGAAGGAGGAAGACCTGCTCGACAAGGCCTGGGGGCTGGAACCCGAGTCGCGCCTGAGCTGCCAGGCGAAGGTCGCCGAGGCGGACCTGGTGGTTGAAATACCGAAGTACACCATCAACCTCGTGTCCGAAAAGCACTGAAGGAGCCCCCATGGGACTGAAATGGACCGATACCCGCGAGATCGCCATTGAATTGTGCGAGCAGCACCCCGACGTCGACCCGATATCCGTGCGTTTTACCGACCTGCACCGGTGGGTCATGGAGCTGCCCGATTTCGACGATACCGCGGAACGTTCGGGCGAAAAGATCCTCGAAGCGATCCAGATGGCCTGGATGGACGAACACGGGGGCTAGCCGCCGGATCCCGAGCTGCAGCTCTTCAGTTCCGGACCGCCGCCCGGTGCAGAAACCCCGTTTTCGTTGTCTGACTCCCGGCCAGACGCTACACTATAGGGCTGTGACGGGTGTAAAAAGCCCGGTTTTTCCGGAGTTTGGAGCGCTCTCTTGGTGAGTCACCGGAAATAGCATGGCCAAAGCGCCTATGCTTCCAAAATTATTTCTTAAGTTTAACGCCCAGCGCGCGTGAGGGTCGTCTTGTCTACGGCTGAAAAAACCAATCTGGTCGGTCTGGATCGCCAGGCGATGCAGGACTTCTTCGTCGGCATCGGCGAGAAGCCGTTTCGCGCCACGCAGGTCGTGCAGTGGATCCACCAGTACGGCGTGGACGATTTCGACGCCATGACCAACCTGGGCAAGGATCTGCGCGCGCGCCTGAAGGAACTGGCCGAGATCCGCATGCCGGAAATCGCGCTCGATCAGCAGGCGGCGGACGGCACGCGCAAGTGGTTGCTGCGGCTGGACGACGGCAATGCCATCGAAACGGTGTTCATTCCCGAGGAAGACCGCGGCACGCTGTGCGTGTCCTCGCAAGTCGGCTGCACGCTGAACTGTTCGTTTTGTTCCACCGGACACCAGGGATTCAACCGCAGCCTCACGGTCGCCGAGATCATTTCCCAGCTGCGCGTCGCCAATCGCGCGCTCGGCCGCGATCCCAAGGGCGAACGCATCATCACCAACGTCGTGCTCATGGGCATGGGCGAGCCGCTGCTCAATTTCGACAACGTCGTGCCGGCGATGCGTTTGATGCTGGACGATTACGCCTACGGCCTGTCACGCCGGCGCGTCACGTTGTCCACCGCCGGCGTGGTGCCGATGCTGGAGCGGCTGCGCACGGAGTGCCCGGTGAGCCTGGCGGTGTCGCTGCACGCGCCGAACGACGCCTTGCGCGATCAGTTGGTGCCGTTGAACAAGAAATACCCGATCCGCGAATTGCTCGTGGCCTGCCGCCGTTACTGCGCCGACTCGCCGCGCAGCCGCGTGACCTTTGAATATGTCATGTTGGCCGGCGTGAACGACAGCCTGGAGCACGCGCATGAGCTCGTCCGCCTGCTGCGCGACGTGCCGGCCAAGGTGAACCTGATTCCGTTCAATCCTTTTCCGCAGACGCGCTATCAGCGCTCGGCCAGGGAAGCCATCGACCGTTTTCGTGACGTCCTGGTCGAGGCAGGCCTCACGACCATCACGCGCAAGACCCGCGGCGACGACATCGATGCCGCCTGCGGCCAGCTCGCCGGACGCGTGCAGGACCGCACGCGTCGCCGCCAACGCCTCATGGCGCAGGCCGGTTGACCGTGGGCAGCCGGTTTCTGGCAACGGCCTTGATCCTGCTGGCGCTGGCGGGCTGCGCGTCGTCCGCTGAACGCCACGAGGAACAGCAAAAGCGGCATCAACGCGCCGACACCCACGTTATGCTCGGGGCCAGTTATCTGCAGCGAGGCCAGCTGGAAGTCGCCAATGAAGAACTCAAGAAAGCCCTGGCCGAAGAGCCGGATAATTCCCAGGCCAACAACATGATGGCGGTGCTGCAGTGGCGTCTGAGAAATTACGACCAGGCGGAGCGCCTGTTCCGCAAATCCGTCGACAACGACCAGAAGAACTCATCGGCGCATCATAATTACGGCGCATTTCTCTGCGACCGCGGCAAGGTGGACAACGGCATCCGGGAGTTCGAACTGGCCATCAAGGACCCGCTCTACCCCTATACCGCGGATGTGTATCTGAACGCCGGCGTTTGCGAGATGAAAAAACCCGCGCCGGCGGCGGCCGAGAAATATTTTCGTGAGGCGCTGCACATCAATCCGAAACTGCCGGCGGCGCTTTATCAGATGGCCAAGCTGACTTTCGACAGGGGCAACACCCTGTCGGCGCGCGGTTTCATGCAGCGCTATTTCCAGGCGGCCGGGGAAACGCCGGAAGCCCTGCTGCTCGCGGTCAAGATCGAGCACGCGCTCGGCAACAGGAATGCCGAGGCGAGTTACGCGCTGCTGTTGCGCAACAAATTTCCCGATTCACCCGAAGCCGCGCAACTGGCGTCCACCGGAACGCCGAGGAAGAAATAAG
>JBLMXN010000167.1:0-7386 GCA_050257795.1 Bacteroidota bacterium | reverse complement strand
GAAACCCAGAACCGAGATCGAGAGGAACCCCAGGATCGCCACCGATTGCAGCACATCGAGCAGCGGGATCATCACCTTCTCGGCGAGCCGGTTCTTGGCCGCGACGGTGGCATCGGTCAGGGTGAATACCAGCGAGAGCAGCATCGCCGCCGCCATGCGCAGAACGGTGCGGGCGGCGTACTGCGGCAGCGCCGCGGGATCGAGGCTGATCTCGATCGGCTCGCCCAAGCTGTATGGCGCCGCCATCTGGTGCGTGCCCCAGGCCAGCAGGAAGATCAGGCCGAAGAGCGCCGGGAACACGACAATGTCCCACCGGTTCGGCAGGTCAAGCGGCGCGCGGGCGGATTGCAGGATAGAGAATAGGCGCACGGAAACGCTCTCCGGTGACGCGCGCACTATAGCCTGACGCGCCGGAGAAACAAGCGGGATCGTCGATATGGCGATTCGCCGCGTCGGCGATTCCGGGTCGGCTCAGCCGTGCAACCGGGTTCAAAGACAACCGCCAAAACAAAGGCCCCGTTCGGGGCCTTTGTTTTGGCGCCGTAACAGAGGCGTCCTACTTGAAAGTCACGTTCCGCATCGACTCGCCCAGCTCGTGGCTCTTGGAGTCCTTGCCTTCCAGCTTGATGCGCAGGCGTACGTCGTTGACCGAATCGGCGTTGCGCAGGGCATCGTCGTAGGAGATGAGATCCGCCTCGTAGAGGCTGAACAGCGACTGGTCGAAGGTCTGCATGCCGGCCTCGGTCGACTTGGCGATGAGCTCTTTGATCTCCGGAATCTTGCCTTCCATGATGAGGTCGGCAACGAGCGGCGAGTTGATCATCACCTCCACTGCCGGCACGCGTCCCTTTCCGCTCTTCATCGGGATCAGGCGCTGCGAAACGATGCCCTTGAGGTTGAGTCCGAGGTCCATCAGCAACTGGTTGCGCTTCTCCTCGGGGAAGAAGTTGATGATGCGGTCGAGCGCCTGGTTGGCGTTGTTCGCGTGCAGCGTCGACAAGCACAGGTGGCCGGTTTCGGAGAACTGAATGGCAAGATCCATGGTCTCACGCGAGCGGATTTCGCCGATCAGGATCACGTCCGGGGCCTGGCGCATGGCGTTCTTGAGCGCCACTTCGTAAGACACGGTATCCACGCCGACCTCGCGCTGGTTGACGATGCAGTTCTTGTGATCGTGCACGAATTCCACCGGGTCCTCGATGGTGAGGATGTGGCCGTAGCTGTACTCGTTGCGATAACCGATCATGGCCGCGAGCGAGGTAGATTTGCCGGACCCGGTGCCGCCGACGAACAGGATCAGCCCGCGCTTGGTCAGCGCCAGGTCCGCTAGCACCTTCGGCAAATGCAGGTCGTCGAAGCGCGGGATCTCGGTGTTGATGGTGCGCAGCACCATGCCCACGCGTTGCTGCTGCATGAAGACGTTCACGCGGAACCGCCCGATCTCCTGGGGCGCGATCGCGAAGTTGCACTCGTTGTTGGCCTCGAACTGGCGGCGCTGGTCTTCGTTCATGATTCCATAAGCGAACGCGCGGGATTGTTCAGGCGTAAGCGCCTGCTTGGTCACCGGCATGATCTTGCCGTCCACCTTGATGGAAGGCGGGACGCCGGCCGTGACGAACAGGTCGGAGGCCTTCTTGTGCTTCATGAGCTTGAGGAGGTCGCTGAAATTCATTTGGCCTTGCCCCCCGCGGCCGTGGCCGTGGCGGCCACGGCCGCCGCGCCAAACATATCCTTGTTCACCGCCACCGCGCGCGCCTCGTCCACGTGAATCTGGCGCGTGCGCACCAGGTCCTGAAGACACTGATCCAGCGTCGACATGCCGACGTTCTGGCCGGTCTGGATCGACGAGTACATCTGCGCCACCTTGTTCTCGCGAATGAGATTGCGGATGGCCGGCGTGCCGATCATGATCTCGTGCGCCGCGACGCGCCCGCCGCCGATTTTTTTCAGCAGCGTCTGCGAGATCACCGCGCGCAGCGATTCCGAGAGCATGGCGCGCACCATGTCTTTTTCCGCCGCCGGGAACACGTCGATGATGCGGTCGATGGTCTTGGCCGCGGAACTCGTGTGCAGGGTACCGAACACCAGGTGCCCGGTCTCGGCGCCGGTCAGGGCCAGACGGATCGTTTCGAGGTCGCGCATTTCGCCCACCAGAATGACGTCCGGGTCTTCGCGCAACGCCGACCGCAGCGCATTGTTGAAACCGAGCGTGTCCTTGCCGATCTCGCGCTGGTTGATGAGGCAGTTTTTGCTGGTGTGCACGAATTCCACCGGGTCCTCGATGGTGAGGATGTGCTCGTGACGTGTCTCGTTGATGTGATTTATCATGCCCGCGAGCGTGGTGGACTTGCCGGAACCGGTCGGACCGGTGACCAGCACCAGGCCGCGCGGCTGATCGCAAATCTGCTTGAACACGGCCGGGCTGTTCAGCTGCTCCAGCGTCAGCACCTTGGACGGAATGGTCCGGAACACCGCCGCCGGGCCGCGCTGCTGGTTGAAGGCGTTGACGCGGAAACGCGAGATGTTGGGCAGTTCGAAGGAAAAGTCGGTTTCGAGGAACTCCTCGTAGTCCTTCTGCTGCTTGTCCGTCATGATGTCGTAGATCATGTTGTGGACGGTGCGGTCGTCCAGCGGGTCCACGTTGATGCGCTTGATGTCACCGTCCACGCGAATCAGCGGCGGCAGGCCTGCGGACAAATGCAGGTCGGAGGCGTTCTGTTTGTAGGCAAACGCCAGCAGTTCGGCGATATCCATTTCGAGTCTCCGGGGCGGCGGAAGGTTAAAAACGTTATAAATTCGGCCCTTGGGTAATTTTTAGTCCATTCCGGCCGCTCCTGCAAACACCGCTGACGTCCGCTTGTCCGGAAAATCCCGTGGATTCCAACATTTCCCGCCCTCGCTGGGATTCCGTTCGTACTCACACCGCTTTAAACTTGGCCGGCCATGGCCTCCACTTCCACGAACACGGCGCATCCACTGGTGGGATTCATTGGCGCCGGCAACATGGCGCGCAGCCTTGCTTCCGGGCTGCTCCGGAACAGCTGGAACCGCGGCCAGGTCATTCTCTCCGACCCCGATCCCGATCAGCGCCGGACCATCGAAACCGTCCTCGGGGCCAAGGCGTTCGGTGACAATAGCCACATTGCCGCCCAGGCTGACATCCTGGTCCTGGCAGTCAAGCCGCAAATTCTCGCTGACGTGGCCAAGACGGTGGCGTCCGCGGTGCAGCAGAAAAGACCGCTGGTGATCTCCATCGCCGCCGGCGTGCGCCTCGAGGATATCGAGCGCTGGCTCGGCGGCGGACTGCCGCTGGTGCGCGCCATGCCCAATACCGCCGCCCTCATCGGCAGCGGCGCCACTGGCCTGTACGCCAACGAGCGGGTCGATGAAAAAATGCGCAGTCAGGCCGAATCAATCTTGCGCGCCGTCGGCGTTACCGTCTGGCTCGAAGACGAATACCTGATTGACGCGGTCACCGCCCTGTCCGGCAGCGGACCGGCGTACTTTTTCCTCGTCATGGAAGCGCTGGAACAGGCGGCCATCGAGGCCGGGCTCGATCCGAAACAGGCGCGACTGCTGACGCTCGAAACCGCGTTCGGCGCCGCCAAGATGGCGCTGGAAGGCCACGAGGAACCCGCGCTGTTGCGTCGACGCGTGACCTCGCCCGGCGGCACCACGGAACAGGCGGTCAAAGTCCTGGAAGAGGGCGGCATACGCCGCCTGTTCAAGGAGGCGGTACAGGCGGCGGTTTACCGGGCCCGGGAAATTGCCGATATGTTCGGAAAGAAGGCATGACCTCGTTTCTGACGGACGCCGCGGTTCTGATCATCCAGGTTGCCTTTGGTCTGTATATTCTGGCGGTCCTGCTGCGTCTCCTGTTTCAGCTGGTGCGCGCCGATTTCTACAACCCCATTTCCCAGTTTCTGGTGGCCCTCACCAATCCCCTGCTCAAGCCGCTGCGCCGTCTCATCCCCGGGCTCTATGGCGTGGACCTGGCCTCGATCGTGCTGCTGCTGATCCTGCAGTTCGTCGAAACCTATGCAATCTTCTGGCTCACCAACTTTGCGCCGGAGATTTCAGCGGTCCTGATCGCCTCCGTTATCGAGCTCGTGAGACTAACGATCAACGTCTATTTCTTCGCCGTCCTGTTGCGCGTCATCCTGAGCTGGGTCATGCCTTACGGTATGCATCGCAATCCTGCCGGCGAGCTGCTCGCGAGCCTGACCGAGCCGTTGATGCGCCCGGCGCGGCGGCTGATCCCCCCCGTGGGCGGACTGGATCTCTCCCCGATCGTAGTTCTGGTCGGGTTGCAATTGCTGCAACTGGCGCTGGCGCATCTGCTGCGCTGACCATGGTCTGGTTCCGCTGGGACGGGCCTGATCTCTTCTTGCAAGTCCAGGTCCAGCCGCGCGCGAGCCGCGCGGCCGTGGCCGGGGTGATCGGGGATCATCTCAAGATTCGTCTGACCGCCCCGCCGCTCGCGGGCCGGGCCAACACTGACCTGATTGCCATGCTTGCCAAGCTCTTCGGCGTTCCCAAGAGCCAGATCACATTGCTGCGGGGCGAGACCTCCCGACGCAAGCAACTGCGCATCCACGCCCCGAAAAAGCTCCCGGAAACACTCGACTGGACTGTTCCCTGAGCCCCATTCCCCGGCCCAGGCCCACCCCCTTTCATAGAGATAGGGGGACTAGATATAGTTTTAAATTAAGATTATATTCTAAGCATCTGTATTCACGGGGGATTCGATATAATGATAAGCGCGCAAAGGCAAAAAGACCGGCCCCGGTTAGCCGTCAACGAATTCAGCCGGCGACTCGGTAACTACAAACGCTGGCGCGACGAACTCATCGAAATCATCAACGAATACCAGACGTGGGTCGAAAGCCACGGACTCGCGAGCGGCGAAGAGGATTTGCAGATTTACGAACTCATCGACGCGCTGCGCTCCGACAAGCTGACGATCGCACTGGCCGCCGAGTTCTCGCGCGGCAAAACCGAACTCATCAACGCCATCTTTTTCGCGGACCACAAGCAGCGCTTACTGCCGTCGGAAGCGGGTCGCACCACGATGTGCCCGACCGAGCTGCGTTACGACGAATCAGAACCGCCGTGTCTCAAACTGCTACCCATCGAGACGCGCGAGACAGCGACCACCATATCCGAATACAAACGCCGTCCGGCCGCCTGGACCGTGATCCCGCTGGATCCCGAGTCACCGAAAAAGATGGCGGAAACCTTCCACGAAATCGTCAAGACCAAACCCGTGAGTGCGGATTACGCCGAGCAGATCGGTCTGTATCACCCGGACGCCACGGTTACGCATCATCTGCTCAACACCGATGGCACGATCGAAATCCCGGTCTGGCGCCACGCCATCATCAACTACCCGCATCCACTCCTGAAACAGGGATTGGTGGTTCTCGATACGCCCGGCCTCAACGCGCTCGGCACCGAACCGGAGCTGACGCTCAGCATGCTGCCGAGCGCTCAGGCGGTTTTATTTGTGCTGGCCGCGGACATCGGCGTCACCAAAACCGATCTGGAAGTCTGGAACCATCACGTTTGCACTGTCAGAGGCAACAAGAACGAAGGACGCATCGTGGTGCTGAACAAGATCGACGCCCTGTGGGACGAGTTGAGCAACGACTCCATGATCGCCGCCGCGGTGGCGCGCCAGACGCAGGAAACCGCGCGCACGCTGGGTGTCGGCAAAAATCAGGTCTTCGCCGTTTCCGCCCAGAAAGGACTCCTGGGCAAAATCAAGACGGATCACGCGCTGATCGAACGCAGCGGTTTGCCGCTGCTGGAAGACAAGCTGTCGAACGATCTGCTGCCGGCGCGGCAGGAGTTGCTGCGCCAGCGAGTGATGCACGACATCGGTTCCATGGTGGAGACCACAAATGCCATGATCGACGCCAGACTCGCCGCCGTATCCAACCAGATCGAGGAACTGCATACGCTCGATGGAGAAAATCGCGAGGGCATTCAGGGCCTGGTCAACCGCCTGCGCGATGAAAAACAGGCTTACGACCAGACCCTGGCCAGCTTCCAGAACACGCGCGCGGTTCTTTCCGATCACGTCAAGGCCCTGTTCGACTACCTGAGCGTCGAGGCTTTCGATGAGCTGGCGGAAAAGACCCGCCAAGCCATGTCAGCATCATGGACCACGCCGGGCCTGCGCGCCGCCATGAAGACGTTGTTCGACGGGGCCCTGGAAACGATGGAAAAATCCAACAAACAGACCCAGCAGATCCGCAGTCTGGTTCAGGCCATTTACAACAAGTTTCACAGCGAACACGGACTGGCCAAGATCAAGCCGGTCAATTTTTCGCTGCTGCCCTACCGCACCCAGTTGCAGAAATTATACGAAGAAGCCGAGACATTCCGGAACAGCCCGATGATGATCCTCATCGAGCAACACTTCGTGGTGCAGAAATTTTTTGTCACCCTGGTCGGGCGCGCACGGGAAATCTTCATTGACTGCCAGACCGCGGCGCGCACCTGGAGCAAGGCCATCATGGCCCCGATCCTGACCCAGGTGCGCGAACACAAAATCCTCATGGATCAGCGCCTCGAAAGCCTGAAGAAGGTGCATGAAAATTTCGACAACCTGAAGGACCGCATCGCCGAGCTGGAGTCCAGTCGCCAGAATCTGGAAAACCAGCAACTCGTCATCCGCAACATGCTGCGCAAGATAAACCAGCCGCTGCGCCTCGATCCGTGAGCGCCGTCGGCGCGCCTCGCGGGGCAGAACAAATTCGTTTGCGCATGAAATAAAAAAAGCCGGAGGGTCGCCCCTCCGGCTTCGGTTTTCCAACCGGTAAAACGCGTTACTTCGCGGATGCGGTTGATTTCAACGTCGTATCGATCGATGAGAAGATGACGCTGGGGATCAGGGTATTCTTGGCGAAAGCCATGTAACCCGAGTCCCAGAAGTACAGCTGCATGCGCCACATCTCGCCGTACTGAACCACCTTCACGTTCTTGCCGTCATTGATGACGAGCACTTCCATCGGCATCGCCGGAGCGTGGTCCACGCCCGGATACGGCGCATCCTTCGACTTGCCCTCGCTGCGGAAGTCGGAGTTGATGCGGATGCACTTGTTCTCGGTGTAATCGTTGGTGATTCCGAAGTAGACCGCGTTGGCCCCGACGGGGATCTTGCTCAACAGCTGCCAGCCGGAGGAGTCATCGACGCCCTTGTCCTTGCTCGCGCGCAATGTGTTCTCTACGCGGGATACGACGGCTTCGAAGTTTTCAGACTTGTCGTTGAACACGACATTCTGGCTTTCCTTCCAGTTGCGCCACATGGCCATCATCTTGGCCGGACCGTCGCCATTGAACTTGTTCAGCGCCTTCTCGGTGCGGATCGGTTCGAGCTGC
>JBLMXN010000166.1:0-9615 GCA_050257795.1 Bacteroidota bacterium | reverse complement strand
ACCGACACATCGGCACCGTAGGCGAACCCCGACAGCAGAAACAGCGCAATCAGATAATAACGAAACACGAAGAACCTCCTTTAATAATTGATGAAACCTCAGAAGCGGCCGGAGCCTTGATCGAGCTGGTGCAGCGCGGCTGCACAGCCATGTTATCCGGCCGCCGGATATTCCGAAGTATAGATGCGCTTACCAGCGATCGTAGCGGCCCCGAGAAAAAGCCGGTCTACTTAAGATGGAGGCACAAGACCTTGCGTGGTTACGGCGGGATCCCGCAGGTGTCCGAACGAGTTGCGCCGACTGCCGGGTCGTTATTGACGACAAGCGGCCCCGCCGGTCTGGTTCATACGCCAGCCGTGCCGGTCGCGCGCGCTGTATGCCGGATGGCAGTAACGGCCGCATTAATCTCATGCGACTCGTTATCATTAAATCATGAGGTGGCGGTTAGGTGGCCCTTTGAACTTCTGGTTTCATTTTCTCCATGCGCCGCTCGGGATAGTTTTCAATATTTCTTTTCAATCATCGGCAAGCTTGTCGCGGCGCCCGGAACGACAAACCGACGGTCTCCCGCAGGGCCGGCGTAACGAGTTGATAACTTCCAGGCGCCCTGAGAACGAGTCCAGACATCAACGATGAAAAGATCCCCTCTGGCGCCATTCACATCGCGCCTCCCCAGAAAGCTCACCACGGCGACATTGCCATAGTCATGGACGGCCATCTGCTCAATGCCAGACAACCCCGCCGGCTCCTTGAGTGATTGGCGGATCCATTCGGCGCGAGGCGTCGGTACACCGGGCATGGCACCGATGCGCATTTCGAAGTCATCGGCGAGCATCTTCTGCACCGCGGCGGAGTCCTGCTTTCCGACTGACTCTAACAATGAGTTTTCCAAGACGGTGAACTGCCGCACCAAGCGAGTCACGGTCGGAATCCGGAGTTGGCCCTCAGCCTCTGACAACGCAGGACCGGATCCCCCGGTCAGGACAACGGCAAACAGTAAGGATGACAAAACGGCTCTTTGCATGCTTCATCTCCTTCCGGTCAAAACTCCATCCGCTCAAAACAAAAGCGCCCCCTACGGGGCGCTTTTTATCTCACTTTCGCGGCAAAACGATCAAGGGTAGGACAGCGCACAGTACCCGCCACTGGCATTCACCCAATTCTGCTGGATCAGGTAATCGCTCCCACCCAGGTTCATATTGGCCTTGGCGCCGTTGGCCGTTGTATAGGTCGCGCCGAACGTCCAGGCGCACTTGTCGGCATTTTCCTGCCCACGGCGGTCATACCAGGCGTTGAGGTCGGGATCCGTCACGGCCTCTTCCAGCTCATGTGCGATGATGTTGGTCATGCCGTCGGCACCCGCGTTGCCGTTGGGACTGGTGGTCTGGTCTTCACAGGCGCTGGGGCAACGATCCGGGTTGCCAACGAAAGAATACTTGATATCCAGCCCGTTAATGCTCCCGTGAGTATGCCAGCCGCAATACTGGGTGCAGAAACCGGAGGTTTCATTCACATCGGCGGACGTCAGCACGAAATAGACCCCGTTCGTGTCCGTCGGCAGGGCGCCGGAGTTGATCGCAGTGGCGACGATTGACTTGATGTCGGCGTCGCCCAGGGCGGTCCCGAGCGAGTAGCTGTCGTTCGCCTGGCCCAGGGGGGAAACCGAATTGGTGACCTTGGTGTTGCTGCCGTCGTAATACGTGGTATTGATATTGTAGTAAGGAGAGCCGCCAATGCTCGATGCGAAATTGTTGAGAATGGTTGTCGCGGTGTTTCCGGCCCAATTTCCGTACCAGATGTAGTAAACGTTCGTCGTGCCCAGAATCAACGGGCCGCCGTGATAGTTTATTCCGTTCAAAGATTTCTGGGGTCTTGCTTTTGGTGCGCGGGCCTGGCGTTCACCCCATCCCTTACCCGTAGGGACAAGGTCATCGTCGCCGCTCTGACGCACAACACCGGCGCTGACTGTGGTGGTTAATAGGAAGGTGAAGCACAAGATCCATATCTTGGATCGAATCTTGAGGGCCATGGTTGATTCTCCTCCAATTCTTATATAGTTGATGTCGCCACATCTCTGGCGCAGCTGATGAATGAGGTAATGGTCCAAAAAAGCCGAACCGGAACCAAAATCTTCATTATCGTGGTCCATCTTGGTGGGAAAAATCTGTCACGTCAACAAATAGCAACGCCCTCATTGCCTCCTCGGGCGCGTAAGAAATCTCGACATTCGCCATTACTGCGGCATTTGCCAGGTGTCCATCACATTAACAAATCAAGCACTTGTGTTTGCTGGACAGCCATCCTGTCCATGACGAATTATCGGGATTGCGATCAAGACCGGGCGGGCGGGTGAACCGCGACGTTGTCGAATTTTAAAGTACGCGGCGTTGTCCGAATACTTCCGATCGGATTGTTCAGGCTTCGATGGCGGAGTGATCAGCGACTGATATTGCGCCATGCACAAGCCGGGCATGGCTGCCATTCTTGCCCTTGGTGACCTCAAGCCGTGCCGGAATCCATTCTGTGAGTTCCGTAACATGCGAGATGACGCCCACAAGCCGGCCGCTCTTCAGCAACTCGCCCAGCGCCTGGAACGCGAGCTCGAGGGTTTCGGGGTCGAGCGAACCAAACCCTTCGTCGATGAAAATGGTTTCAAGACGGATCCCCCCGGCGTAGGACTGAACCACGTCCGCCAGGCCCATGGCGAGCGACAGCGACGCCAGGAAACTCTCGCCGCCGGAGAGCGTCTGTACCGGCCGGGTCGTCCCCGTGTACGCATCGTACACCAGCAGATCGAGCCCGCCGGCGCTGCGGAGATCAGCCCGCTCCGTGGCGCGTTGCAGATCGAAGCGGCCCCGGCTCATGAGACGCAGCCGATGGGAAGCGGCGGCGAGCACGTCTTCGAGCAATGCCGCGAGCACATACCGCTGCAGCGTGATGCCATGGGCATTTTTTCCGTTAGCCACCTCGGCGACGTGGCCCACGACCGCCAGGCGCGCCTCCATCTGGCCCTGCTGTCCTTGCAGTGACTTAAGCTCCGCCACCGAACTGCCGATCTGCCGGTTGCGCTCTTCGAGCCGCGCGCGTTCTTCGAGGAGCTTATCCACCTGCGCCTGCGCATTCGTGGCGTCGGTTTCGAGCGCGGCCAGGTCGGGCCGAACTCTGCCGCGCACGCTTTCGCCGACACGGTCGAGGCGCGCCCCGGCGGCCACCTGTGCGTCATGAAAAGTTTGAAGCTCCTGCTCGCGCCGGGCGCGCTCGTCCGGATCCAGCTTGGCCTGCTGGTAGGCCGCTTCATCGGCGAACCCGGCCTCCAGAAGCCGCTTGCGAAATTCCTCCTCCGCCGCATCCAGACGCCTGCGCGTTTCGTTGTCTTCGCTGTCGGCGCCATCGAGTTGTCCCTTGCAGGTCTGCCACGCCGCCACGCCGGCATCGTAATTTTGCCGGGCGCGCTCGAGCGCGCTTTTCAACGCCTCGCGCTTCGCCCGGGCGGCCGCCAGCGCCGTGTTCAGCGCATCAATGGAACGCAGCGAAGCCGGCACGTCCTTTTCCAGTCCGGCCAGGCGCTCCTGCAGGCGACCGTGCTCGGTGGTTGCCGCGGTGAGGGCCTGCTCCAGTGACGGCAGATCCTCGGTGAGCCGTGTTTCGCTTGCCTGCAGATCGGCGATGGCGTGGCGCAATCCGTTCAGCTCCTCGGAAGCGGCCTTGGCCGCATCGAGTTCGGCCTGCGTATCCTCGAGTCGTTTCGCCAGGGTCGCGACGGAGGTCTTGCGGTGTTCGCCGAGATCCTCCAGGCACTTGGCGATGCGCTCCCGGGTGACCGCCACACGCTGCGCGATCTTGCCGCTTTCCTGCATCGCATCGTCCCGCGTCTTTTCGATACGAACGATCTCCTCCTGTAACTGCGCGATCTCCTGTTCATCCGGCACTGCCGCGCGGGAACGCGCCGGCGCCGGATGCCGTGTGGAACCGCACACCGGACACGGTTCCCCGCGCACGAGCTGCTTCGCCAGCACCGTGGACTGCGCCTTCACTCGCTGCTCCTGCAGGCGCTCAAGTCTCTTCTTCGCCTCGTTGACGGATTTCTTCGTCGCTGTCATCAACGCTGCGGCGCTCTCGAGGGCATGTTCCTGCGTCTTGAGCCGGCCCTGATGTTCCGCGAGGTCGGCCGCCGCCTTGTGCAGCCGTTGCAGCTCCCTGACCCTGCCCTTCAGCTCGCCGGCCTTGCCGGATGTTTCGATCGCTTTCTCCAGCTCCTTCTGGAGCTGCCGCAGCTTGCCGGCGCATTCGCGCAATTCTTCCTGTGTCCGGTTCCTCTGGTGCGCGGCTTCCGTGACTCGCCGCGCGTGCCCGGACATGTCCTGGTTCCCCTGCTCGAGTTCCCTGATCTTGTCGGTCAGGGTTTCGAGACGCGCGATCTCGCCCTGGACCAGGTCACGCTCCGCTTCCCGGGCCTGCTCGGCCGCCAGCGTGCGCTCGGCCGCCTGTTTTGCCTCCAGCGCCTTTTCGTGTTGCGCGGCGAAATTCGCTTTCTTAAGCCGGGTCGCTGCCTGCTCCTGCCGGCGATGCTGGCAATGCAACTCGGCGTCGCGCAGGGTTTCGGCGCGGCGCGCGTGTTCGACCCCCTGGCCCAGCATTCCGAACTCGGCGCGGCGCGCCTCCATCTCGTCGTGTCTGGCCCGGGCCTCGGCGAATTCCGCGAACAACTTGTCCAGTTGATACGCCTCGCGCAGGCGCTTGTCGACCAGTTCCCTCCGCGCCGACGCGGCGGCCAGTCCGTTCTCGATCTCACCGGCGCGCGTCCGTAGGGTCTCCTGCTGCAGGAAGAGCTCGTCCGCATTCGCTACCCCGGCCTGCGTCAGGACAAAGTTGACCTGGCCGGCAAGCTCTTCGCAACGGCGCCGGACCTCCGCCGCCGCCTGTTTGAGCGCCTCCTCGATCTGTCGATAGAACTCGGTGGAAAACAGCACTTCGAGGATGCGCTGGCGCTCCGCCGAATTCGCCATGAGGAATCGCTGAAACTGGTTCTGCGGCAGCATGACGACCTGGCGGAACTGATCGCTGCGGAAACCGAGCAGCTGCTCGACCTGCTCGGTCACGCGCGTCCACTGGGTCGCCATCACGGTCCCGTTGTCGGCGTCGTCGTCAATGCCGCTGCGGCGCCAGAGCGTGGCCTCGGGCGGCTCGCGCGTCGTGCCCGCGCCCTTCTTCTTCGGGCGCTCCTGTTCCGGTATCCGGGTGAGGCGATAGCGCTCGACCCCCACGGAAAAATCGAAAGTGACTGCGGTCGGCAGCTCGGGGCTGGCGTGATCGCTGCGCAGGGTGCGGGCGTCGCGCGCCGCGCCGGAAGATTCGCCGTAAAGAGCGAAGCAGATGGCGTCGAGGATCGAAGTCTTGCCGGCGCCGGTCTGGCCGTGAATCAGGAACAGCGAGCGCTCGCCGAGCGGGCGGAAATCGATCAGCTGTTCGGTGGCATACGGCCCGAAGGCGCGCATCACGAGGCGCAGGGGTTTCACGTCGGGGATTCCCGTTCCATGGCGCGCAGGCGCTCGACGACGGCAAGATAGGCGCCGATCTCCTCCTCGGTGGCGGCTTCCCCGCGCGCCGTCTGGAAGAAGGAAGCGAAGATTTCGCGATCGCTCAACGTCCGGTAGTCCACCCGCGCCGCCGCCTCGCCGCGCGCCAGCAGCTCCGCGCGCTTGAGCTCGAGCACGTTGGGGTATTTGGCCCGCAGCCTGCCGATGGGGTCGAACACCGGCCCCCGGTCGAGCAGCGTCACCGACAGGTAATCGTCGGCCTCGCTGCCGACCGGCGCGTGCAACAACTCATCGATCGTCCCGGTCACGCAACGCACGGCCCGGCGCGGCGCCAGCGGGATCCGCTCGACGCGCGTGCGACCGGCGGCGTCGATCTCGACGAGGTTGACCGACTTCGAATGCGCGGCTTCGGAGAAAGAATATTGCAGGAGCGATCCCGAGTAGTGGATGCGGTCGTTGCCGGCCCGCTGGGGACGATGCAGATGACCCAGCATGACGAACGAAAAACCGTCGAACACCGACGGCTCGATGGCGCCCGTGCCGCCAACCGACAAGGGTCGCTCGGATTCGGACTCCTCGCTGCCGACCACCAGGGCATGGGCCACCAGCACCGAACGCGCACCGCGCGGACGGGTTTCGCGCGCCTTGGCGATGGCCGCGCGCATCGCGGCGGCGTGATCGAGAATGTCCGGATTCCCGAGCCGCGCGCGCGCGAGCGCGGGCTCGGCATAAGGAATGGCGCAGATGTTCACGGGACCATGGGCGTCCGTGGGCGACGTCCATGCCGGATCGAGTCCGAGGCGCCCCGCCACGTGCAGGCCGCTGTGGGAGAGCAGACGCGTGCCGAAACCCAGGCGCTCCGGGCTGTCGTGGTTGCCGGCGATCAGCACGACCCGCGTCTTGAGCTCGAGCACGAGCCGCGAGAGCGTGTCGTCGAGCAGGCTCACCGCCTCGGGCGGCGGAACCGCCCGGTCGTAAACGTCTCCGGCGATGACGACGACGTCCGGTTTCGCGTCACGGACCAGGTTGATAAACCGGTCCAGCACATAGGCTTGATCTTGTGTCAGGTGAACGCCGTAGAAGATCCGGCCGAGATGCCAGTCGGCGGTATGAATGATTCGCATCCTGCAGCCCCAACTCCTTGCCCGAGAATCCCGTAGTGTCCGAAATTCCGGACTTCACTTCAACGTGCCGCGGCATACTAACGGACGACGCGCGCTGACGAATGGCACAATATAATCGACAGCCGCCGTTCCCCGATGATTCACTTCGAAATCGCTGCTCGCGGTGCTCCGATGAAAATCATCAGGCCGGCGCCGTGGCCCTCATCCCGCCCGGGAGGTCATCGTATTTCCGATGGTGGATGACCCGCGCAGCCGCGCGCGGTCGTCGCACACCATGTCACACCGGCATTACGCTTGTCACGAATGCTACACGTTGCCACCGGACACCCGAAGCAAATTACCGGTAAGATAGGCCAGGTCAGCATGGTCCGGCCCGTCGCCGGTCTGATTTTGCTGCCGCGGCAATGTCATGCAGTGGGCATACTGAAATCGAGACAGAACGTCCGTGCACATGAAACCGCCGTACCCGCAGGACCGAACAAGCCTGCTTTCCGGCACGGGCCTCGCCCGGGCTTCGCTTATGTCGTTTGATCGCCGTCATTACGTCTCGCGCGCGCTGCTCGCCACTCTCCTGCTCGTTTGCAGTCTGGCGGGGTGGCCGGCCGCCGCGGCGTACGTGATCGAATCCGACATCGTTCAGGAATACCTCGCGCTCAGGCACGAGGTGCTGAAGCACCCGGACAGCGCCGACGTCAGGTTCGAGTACGCAGTATGTCTTTCATACATGGGCAAGGTCGAGGAAAGTCGATCGTCGCTGAAACAGGTGAAAACCCTGGATTCGGAATTTCCTGTAAAAGCGCTGCCACGGTACCTCGAGCAATCGCGCCGGAACCCGGCGGACCTGAGGCTGAAATTCCGTCTCGGCTTCCTGTACTACTTCGCTGACAAACACGATCAGGCCCTGAACATTTTCGGCGAGATCGCGGAGCACCGTCCCGCCGGGCAACTGAACGCATGGGCGCTGGGTTACATGGCCGTGATCAGGAGCGACCAGGGTCAATGGAGCGAGGCCGAGGACCTGCTGCGCCGCGCGCTGCGCCTCGAACCCGACGCCTACGGCTTGCACGCCGCGCTGGCCGCCGCGCTAAAGGCGCAGGGGAATCTGCTGGCGGCGTTGCGGGAATATTTTACCGCGCTGAAAGATCGCCGGGAGTTCGAGGCCTACGAAAAGACTCTGTTGCAGCCGGATGTTTCCGGCACGGCGCATTCAGACTGAAGGGAAAAATTGATTTAACGCTGACCTCGGTAAATGTCATTCCCCAGAAAATGCTTATCCTGCGCGACCTTTCGTGCATGCCCCGTGTCAAACGCGTCGTCCAGACAGGGAATCAACAGCGAACAGCAATTCGCCAGGAGTACCATGCTGGCGGAGAATTGATGACATCAATACCATTACACACATTGTTTTTTTGGAGAAGCTCAAACTGCTGCGATCCGAAAAACCGTAATCTGATCCCGAGACTTTGGAAACGAATGTGACTGGTAACAGGGACAACGCATGAGCGACAGCGCGGTGAAGAACGGAGCGGAAGAGCGTTTGATTTCCGTCTTGCGCACTATCGGACCCCTCCTTTTGGTCCTGCCAGCGGGATGTGTCAGTGTCGAACACACGCCGCCGCCGACCGACGCACCGCCGGCGGAGGCGGTTGCAGTCGAGCGGTCCCCGACTCGTTCGGCCGAGGACAGCGTCGCCAAGGTCGAACCGCAGGCCGCCAGGAAACCGGCCAAGGCTCCTGTACAACAGCCCGGCAAGAAAGCGAGCGTCACGCCCAGTTCCGGCAAGAAGGCGGCGTCGCCGCCACTGGATTTGACGGCGCTGGAAACCCGGCTCAAGGAGACCAAGGCTATCGGCGTGTTCACCAAGATCACCCTCAAGAATCAGGTCGATGACCTGCTGGATCAATTCAGGGCGTATTACCAGGGGCGGGCCAAGACCACCCTCGCCGAACTGCGGCAGCCGTATGACCGGCTGCTCCTTAAGGTGCTCTCGCTCCTGCAGGACGACGACCCGGAACTGGCCCACGCGATCGTCACGTCGCGCGAAGCAATCTGGGACATCCTGGCCGATCCGGCCAAGTTTGCCACTCTCTAAGATCTGACAGCAGGAGAAACGCGATGAACCAACGTGTGAAGAATTGGATCCTGATGCTGGCGATACTGGCGTTTTGCACCGGACCAGCGCAGGCGGCGGAGGATGCCGCGCTCCTCAAGGACATGACCGCCGTGATCGCGCTCCTGGGGCTGCCCTGCGGTCAGGTCGTCAGCGTCATCAAGAAAGGTGACAACGACCACATTGCGACATGCAAAGACGGCAACCGCTACCGGGTATACCTAAACGCCGAGGGCCGGGTCGTGGCGGAGAAACAATAATGGGACCGGAAAATTGCCAGGCAAAGACGCCGTGACGCGCGTCAAAGCCGACCGAAAACAAGCACAGATTTGGCGTCTGTCTGTATCCGAGTCGAAGTTCGACGACCGCTCAGGCCCCCACCCCCGGCGCAAATCTGGGTTTTATTGGTTGATCTGAGGGAACATCAAGGGTGAGCGCCGGTCTTAGAGAACTGAGTGGACGTATTAACGTAGGAAACCCCTTTTTCGCCGTTTCAGTCATATGCTGCGTTATTTAACCAAACCATTCATCCTCTCTTTCGCTGTCGGCGCGGCATTAACGTGCGTCATTCCTTTGGCGGCTATGGCAACCGAGGGAACTGTGGCGCCGCAATACAAAACACGAAGCCCTGCGCCCGCCAAGCCATCGCGTCAAATCGAGATGTTTTTGCCGGATGCCACCATTCCCGCTTCGCAAAAGTCGTTTTCACGCTATCTAAGCAAACAAAGATCCAGTGTGGTTAACAGCAAGGGCACCGAGAACAGTGCATCGTCTTCCACTCCGGCGTTGTTTCCGAGTCAGGCGACGCGTCCGATGACATCGCTGATGATCGGTTGGTTGCCGC
>JBLMXN010000165.1:0-6557 GCA_050257795.1 Bacteroidota bacterium | reverse complement strand
CGGGCGCGTGGTCACCAACGGCATGAGCCATTACTCGCGCAACGAGCGCAACGCCAACGCCGGCATCGTCGTCGGGATCACACCGCCGGACTTCGGCAGCGACCATCCGCTCGCGGGCATCGCGCTACAACGCAAACTGGAAGAAAAGGCATTTCAGCTCGGCGGCGCCAATTACAACGCGCCGGCTCAGCTGGTGGGGGATTTCCTCGCCGGCCGTCCTTCGACCGGAACGGGCTCGGTGATTCCTTCTTATACGCCCGGCGTCACCTGGGTCGATCTCGGCAATGCCTTACCTGACTATGCCATCACCGCGATCCGCGAGGCGATCCCGGCGTTCGAGAAGCAGCTCAAGGGCTTCGCCCTGCCCGACGCCGTGCTCACCGGCGTCGAGACGCGCACTTCTTCGCCGATCCGGATCGCGCGCAACGAGAATTTCGAAAGCGTAAATACGAAAGGCCTGTATCCCGCCGGCGAGGGCGCGGGCTTCGCCGGCGGGATCATTTCCGCCGCCGTGGATGGCATGAAAATCGCCGAGGCGGTGGCGCACAAGCTCATACAATGTAGGGCGGAATAGCGCAGCGTATTCCGCCGTATGTTACCGGGCAGCGCGCGCCGCAGTTTTGTCACCGGTCAGCAAGCAGCCCGTATGGAGCGAAGCGGAATACGGGAAATCATTTATGATTCCCGGATTCCATTTCATTACATCCGGGCTACGCCAGCTACGCTCACCCACCCTACGAGTCTTGTACGCTACCTCGCGGCGCGCGCCGCGGCGTCGCCGCCGGTCAAGCGCGTCAGCGCCTCGCGATACTTCTCCGCAGTCCTGGCGATCACTTCGGCGGGCAGTTTCGGCGCCGGCGCCTTCTTGTTCCAGCCGCTCGCCTCGAGCCAGTCGCGCACGTACTGCTTGTCGAAGCTCGGAGGGTTGGCGCCCGGCTTGTAGGAGTCCGCCGGCCAGAAGCGCGAGGAATCGGGCGTCAGCACCTCGTCGATCAGCGTCAGCGTGCCCTTGTCGTCGAGGCCGAACTCGAACTTGGTGTCGGCGATGATGATCCCGCGCGTCAGCGCGTACTGCGCGCATTCCTTATATATGGAGAGACTGGCGTTCTTTACGCGCTCGGCGATGTCCTTGCCCAGGATTTCCACCGCCTTCTCGAAGCTGATGTTCTCGTCGTGTTGGCCGACGGCCGCCTTGGTCGAGGGCGTGAAGATCGGCTCCGGCAGCTTGTCGGCCTCTTTCAGGCCGGCGGGCAGCTTGATGCCGCAGACCGTGCCACTTTTCTGATATTCCTTCCAGCCGCTGCCGACGATGTAGCCGCGCACGATGGCCTCGACCGGCAGCGCCTTGAGCTTGCGCACTACGATGGCATGACCTTCCACCTGTTTGCGTTCGGCCGGGTCCTTGAGCACCTTGTCGAGCGCCATGTCGGACAGTTGATTCGGAATGAGCTGGCGCGTGCGGTCGAACCAGAAGTTCGACATCGCGGTCAGCAGCGCACCCTTGCCGGGGATGGGATCGGGCAGCACCACGTCGAAGGCCGAGAGCCGGTCGGTGGTGACGATGAGCATGTGCTTGTCGTCGATGTCATAAATATCGCGCACCTTGCCGCGGTGCCGCAGGCGCAGGCTCTTCAGGTCCGACTGGAACAAGGTTTCTGGCATGAATCACTCCCCACTAGGTTGCGGAAACGTCGCAATTCTAACAGGTTGCCCCAATACACATTCACTCCCGCCTTTTCACTACGCGAGAGAGCGCGGGTGAGGATGCGTGAAATCAACGAATTGCCCGACCGCTCACCTTCGCTCTTTCCCCTTTCAGAATCAGGGGATTTTTCAGCAGGCCGTGTTAGGGGCGCGGGCGCAACCGGGCACTATTTGTACTTGAGCTTGAAAAACAGAATCGTCAGCGCCAGCACGAGCGTAACGCCGTTGGCGAGCACGATCGGGATAGCGCCGATACGGATGCCGTAGAGCAGCCACAACAGCGTCCCGGCGCAGAAGATCGCGAACATCCCGAGCGAGATGTCGCGGGTGTTACGGGTTTTCCAGGTCTTGACCGCCTGCGGGATGAACGCGACGGTGGTGAGCACGCCGGCAATCAGGCCCAGGGCATTGGCGGATTCCATGAGGACATTATCTCACCATCGACCGGAACTTGCCCGCTCTTTGCGCGCGCGTGGCACCGCGAACAGATGCAGCCAGGCCGCCGCTATGGTGCGGGCCGACAATCTCAAATCAAACGGGACTCAGCCGGCTTTGGGCAGCGGCAGGTAGCGGGCGGGATCGATGCCGCAGTCGGCAGGCTCGAGCACGCGCTCGATTTCGCACGCGCGCCCGTCGGGATTCTTGCGGTTGACCAGACTCACGACCGGCATCTCGGGATAAGGCGTCTTGTCGGCGCGCTGCACCAGCACCACGCGCGGCTTCAGCCGATGCGCGCGGTTGTGCGCCGCCACCACGCCGATTTCGCCGGTGTTGAGCTCGACCACGCTGCCGATCGGATAGATGCCGAGGCACTGGATGAACTTCTCGGTCAGCTCCGGATTAAACATGGTGCCGCGCCCCTCGTACATTTTCTTCAGGGCCGCGTGCGCCGAGATGCCGTCACGATAGGCGCGGTCGCTGGTGACGGCGTCGTAGTAATCGAGTATGCCGGCGATCATGCCGAAGGTGCCGATGCCATCGCCCTTGAGATGGTCCCCGTAACCGCTGCCGTCGTAACGCTCGTGGTGCCGCCGCGCGACTTCCAGCGCCATGGCGGGAACCTGGTTGGTCTTTTCGAGTATCTCGACGCCCCACGGCACGTGCTGTCGCACCAGCGCCAGCTCGTCGCCCGTGAGCGGCGCCGGCTTGTTGAGGATGTCACTCGGGATCTTCATTTTGCCGATGTCGAGCAGCAACGCGCCAAGGCCGAGCATCTCGAGTTCCGCGGGCGGCATGCCGAGCTGGCGCCCGAACACCAGGGACAGGATCGACACGCGCAGGGAGTGCATCGCGGAGTATTCGTCTTTCTTCTTGAGTTGCGCGAAGCAGATCAGCGCATCGGGATTGCGCAGCGCGCTTTCCACCATGCGGCTTACGATCTGGCGCGCCCCCGGCACGTCGAGGCTGCGGCCGAATTTAGCCCCCCACATCAGTTCCTGGATCAGCTCGCTGGCGCCGGCGTAGATATCCCTGACGTTCTGGATTTCTTCCTCGAGAGTGGTCTCATCCGCGTATATCGAACGCGCGCCGGGATGATTGTTCAGCTTCAGCATTGCCTGTTCGACGGAAAGGATGGACGTCTTCGCGGGCGCGACGTCCACCGTGGGCTTGAGCGGTTCGGGACGCGCCGTCGCGTGTGTCGCTGGCGCCAACCCGTCGGCATCATTCGCCACGATGAATACGGTGCGGCAATACTGCTGCAGCGTCTTCAGTTCCTCGTCGGAGCTGATCTCGAAACCCTGAAACAGGAACGGCGTCTCCCGCCACGGGCGATCGAGCTCGCAGACATACATCCCGATTTTGAGCTGCTGTGTATCGATCCTGACTATCATGCGCGTTCCACAGTTTCCTTCGACCGTTCGCCCCTATTCCGGCACGACCCCACCCGGTACCCGGGCACCCCGATTTGTTCAGATACTGATGAATCTGTGCAAAAAGCATACCGATCAAATAATTACCAAAGATAGGGATTAGTGTGGGAGACCGGGGGGGTAGCGGGTTAGCGAGATGCCAAGGGTATGAAAAAATGGCGGATTCATGCCATTTTTCGGCAATCCGCAAGCTCGGCTGTTGCTGGCGAGGGGCACGGCCGCCCTCGTCCAGCCAGGCGGGCGCAGCGGGCGTGCACCGGCATCAGCACTCGAGCCCCAGGCGCTGATGCCACGCCGCAATGGATTCCTCCGGATACTCGTCGAACTTCCGGTCGCGCGGACCGGAAAGCACCGGCACCCAGTTCGCCTTCGATCCCAGCATCATGTGGGTGCGCTCGGGCGGAACCGGCAGGTCGGTGTCGATCGCCGAGGCGAACGGATGCACCAGCTCGGGCCACTGCGGGTCCCAGAGCCACAGCGCGCTGCCGCATTTCTTGCAGAAATGCCGCTGTCCCGTGCTCTTCGTGATTTTCCCGGTGGCTTCGTCGCGCATGCGCGCGCGGTAGACCGTAATATTTTTTCTGCCTGCGACCTTCAGCGTCTTGTACCGGCCGCTGAGGTTGATGGCATACCCGCCCCCGCCCGCGGTCTTGCGACAGATCGAGCAATAACACAGATTGAACGGATACGGGTGCGGCGACTGCACGGTGAATCTGACGCTCCCGCAGTGACACGATCCCTTGAGTTCCATGTTAAATCTCCCCGGCTCCCGCGCATCAACACCAAGGCTTCAGCGTACACCTCCAGAAATCGATCTCACACGGCCGATGGTGCACGCACGCGGGAATGAACCGGGAGCTCGCCAAGCGGGAACGTCAATGCCCAGCGACACGTTCCGGCGTGTTCGCGCGAGCGTCTTGGCGCGCAGTTCCGGTTCGCGATGCGCGGCCGGTTGCATCGAGAAAAAGTGCGCGCAGCAAGGCAACAAAGGCAATCAGGACGAACACAAAGCTTGCCGCGTGTCCGGCCTCCCAACGCAGTCGGTAGCTCGGCCAGTCGGGCGGCACGGTAACCGGCGTCCACCCAGCGAAGGTCGCGTTGACGGGCGCGTTAAGCACGAAAAATACCACGAGCGCCGCACTGAGCAGGAACGACGCGAGCAGAGTCAGACTGAAGACCGTCCGGTTCTCGCGAACGAGGTAGAGCAACAGCCAGGTCGAAACAATGGCCGTCACCTCGAAGGGCCCGACGAACGCTCCCCAGCCCCGATACAGATTCTGCTGCACGGCGAGCCAGAGTGGTCCGTCGAGCTCGAATTTGTTCGGCAGCTCCAGCACGTGGGCCATCAGTGCGCCGAGCGTGACCGCGGTGCCGAGCAGGCTGATCCAGCGATTGATGCGAACAATCATGTCCAATACTGATTTCACCGTTTGCGATTTCGCCGAACCAGTTGGCGGGGCGACATCGGTCAAGCCGCTCAGGAACCCGCGCCCCAGCCGCCGCCGAGCGCCCTGAACAAGTCGGCGATGGCGGCGCGTTGCGCGCGCAGGGCGTCGCTGCGGTTGAGTTCGGCGGCCAGCAGGTTGCGCTCGGCGTCGAGCACGTCGAGCTGGCTGGCGACGCCGTTCGCGTAACGCAGCTTGGCCAGGCTCAAGGTGTTGCGCAGAGCCGCGACGCGCTGGTTCTCGGCGTCGAACTGCTCGCGCGTCTTGGCTTGCGCGACGATCGCGTCGCGCACTTCGCGGAACGCGTTCTGAATCGCCTTCTGGTACTGGGCCAGCGCTTGGCGTTCGCGCGCGTTCGCGGCCTTTACCTGGGAGGAAATGCGTCCGGCGTTCCAGATCGGCTGGACGACCGCCGCCGCGACCGACGAGGCACGCGCCGCACCGGTGAACAGGTCGCTTAATTCCGTACTCTCGCTGCCGCGGAAGCCGGTCAAGGTGATGGACGGGAAGTAGGCCGCGCGCGCCACGCCTATGCGCGCATTGGCGGCGATCAGGCGGTGTTCGGTCTCGATCAGGTCAGGCCGGCGCAGCAACAGCTCCGACGGCACACCCGCGGGTACCACCAGCACCGGCGGCTCGCCGCCCGTCTCGCTCGTCTGCGCCGCGGTCTCGACGACCGAGCCTTCGTAGATCGCGCGCGGGCTCCGGCCGAGCAACACCGCGAGCGCGTTTTCCTGGGCCGCGCGTTCGCGTTCGAGCACCGGCAGCTGCGCGCGCGCCGCCAGCACCTCGGCCTCGAGCTGGTGATACTCGAACTCGGAGATCAGGCCGTTTTCGTAGCGCATCTTCTGCAGCGCCAGCGATTCGGCGCGCGTGGCCAGCGAGCGCTGCGTGGCGGCGAGCTGTTCGTCGAACGCACGCAGCGCGAAATAGCCCTGCACTACGCTGGCGGCGAGCGCGATCCGCACGGTCTCGCGCGCGGCGGCGGTCGCGAGCAGCTCGGCGCGTGCCGCGGCGGTGGCGTCGCGCAGGCGGCCCCACAGATCCACCTCGTAGGAGACGTTGACGGCGGCGCGGTAGTCGTCGGTCTCGCGCGCCACCCCCGGCGGCAGCGGCATCGGGGCCCGCAGCGAGGACTGCGTGCGCTGGGCGTCGAGCCCCGCGTCCACGGTGGGGAACTGCGCGGATCGCGTCTCGCCGAGCACGGCGCGCGCCTCGTCCACGCGCGCCACCGCCAGCTGCAGGTCGGCGTTGTGCGCCAGCGCCTCTTCCACCATGCGGTCGAGCTGCGCGTCACCGTAGAAATTCCACCACTGCGCGCCCACGGAGTCGGCGTGTCGGCCTTCGGGACCGGCCCATCCGGCGGGCAGTTCGACCGCCGGGCGCTGGTAGTCCGGCGCGAGATGGGCGCAGCCCGCGAGCGTCACGAAGACGACGAAGATGGCGTGATACCCCTTAGGCATTGTCGGCCTCCTCTCTCAATCTCGGTGCGACGTGCGGACCATGCGCCGCCCGGTGGCCCGTTTGCTGGTGATGC